>JANQLH010000155.1 GCA_028280735.1 SAR324 cluster bacterium
GAAATCCGACCAACTCCCCTCGCTGGCTTAAGACCGGCGCCCCGGTGTGATTACATTCCTCCAGCAGCATGGACGCTTCTTTCAGGCTCATGGTATCCCTGATCACGGTAACATCTGTTATCATAATCTGTTCTGCCTTGACAGCGGGTTGCAGCTCCTTTTTCAGATATTCTTCAAGTTCCGCAAACACCATCATACCCGATTTGTTTTTTATCAACGCTGAAGCAGCCCGAATATGACCGCCCCCGCCAAAATGTTGAAGAATGGTGTCCAGACGGATGTTATCTTTCGCACTTCTGGCAATGACAAGGCTATCGTTGTTTTGGGTGAAATAAAACACGCAGAAAATTGCTTCGCTTTTTTCCACATCAAAAACCTTTTCAATCACCTCAGCCAGACCGCCCACCTGGTTTTGCAACTCCACGTAGGCCAGAATCAGGGAATGTCCGTTGATATCCTTGTGGGTTAACCGATTCATGACATCCCTAAAGAGGGTAATCTGTTGTCTGTCACTGAGTGTTTCCAGGAACTTCTTGGCAAGGGTAACCGATGCGCCGTTTTTTAGCAGGTAAGAGGCGACTTCCAAATCCTCGCTTGTCACATTGTCGTGCTGGAAGCAGCCTGTGTCCGCGTAGATTCCTGTCAAACCTATCGTAGCATCTTCGGGTTCCACCTTGATGCCCTGTTTCATTAGTTCAAGCCCGATAAAAGTTGAATTGGCGCCAAACTCTCCGTAATGGATTGTCGCGCCTTCAATATCATCATGATCCGAGGGGTGGTGATCAAACACTTCAATATCACCATTGAATCCATCCAGGTATTTAAAAAACTCTTTTACCCGTCCCCTGGACCTGGTATCGACCACTATGATTTTTTCGATGGTCTGATTGGCAAGCTCTTTGGGACTAATGAATTCGAATCGGTTCTGGTAAAGATTGTAAAGGTTTTTTGCTGCAGGATGAATCAAATTGCTCTGAACTAACTGATAATCCGGATATAGATACTTAATCAAGGCGATGGACCCAAAGCAATCCAGATCCATATTTGAATGACCAAAAATAACCTTCATACTCTAAATTTCCCTTTCAAGGCTGGACCCGGATATTCTGTTCCCGACGATATCATCAAGATCCTTCCTTTTTTACTGGTTATAAGACCTCACCTACCAAAAGCGGTTTTAACCAGAAGTATACACTATTTTACAAGCAACTGAAAGACACAGATTTTAAGGTTTAATCCAGTCTGGTTTAGTTGGTGTCTGAACGAAAACCCATCAAATTCTTGCAAGAAAAGACTTAAGAGGTAGATTTTGCTTCGGAAGTTTGCGGCCTTCAGCTGTCAGCTAGTTATTAATCTGATTGCTGATAGCTGGAAGCATTTCAAACCTCAAGATCAATCTGTATGATAGAAGCAAAGCCTAATAAGGATTTAAGGGGTTTTCGTTCAGACAGAAAGCGGAGCTGTCACAAAAGACCGATAACTGATGAGCATGTATCAGTCTGGCGAGTGGTGCATTGCGGGAAACCGGAGTGATATTATCTCCGGTTGTTGCGCTGGTGTGAAATTGAATTTAATTACTCCGTTTGTTGCGAATTGCTCCCCTTGGTTTGGGTTTGATAGGGCGCACCAAACTTTGCTTTGGTTTGACTGTTTCATCCGTCGTTACTGCTTGAAATCCCCAGGAATAGAGTTTAAGCAGGGTGAAAATATACATATCGGTTTTCAGGAAATTGTGCTTGTTTTCGACGATATCCTGCCAGTCCTCTTTGTTTTCCCCTTTTAAGATTTTCGCGACTTTTTGTGATTCCTTTTCAAAGCCGGGATTACTAACATCTTCGAAAGTCAGTTCAGCAAAGAAGTTGAGCTGGATGGGTCGATCCTTCTCCGGTAGTTTCTTCAGACTGTTGGAAATTGCAATGTAGGAGTACTTGAATCGTTCCTTTTCAGCATCCTGGTAGGTTTTGACATATAGTTTTTCACCTCCCAAACCACAGGCGCATAAATAAATATTGTTTTTTTCCTTGGTTTTCTGGAAAATCCGTTCACCCACTGCCATGAAGAGTTTAAGATAATCTGCGTCATCACCAATTGAGACAGGTTTATTGTCATTATTGAAAAAGGAGAAAATATCGTAACCGGCTGATTGTTTTTCCCAGGTCAGGCTTAGCCTGTTAACTTTTTCAGAGATGCCGGGGGGCAATTCCAGTTTATCGAGAAGGTTTTGAAAGTTCATATTGGTTTATGGTTGATTTTGATCTAAATATTTGTCCATTTCCTTGGTAACAAAATCCAGGTGTTCTTTTTCCGCATCGGCCATTTCGAGAAAAAACTTTTTTGCTTCCGGATTGGCAGCAAAATGAGACAATCGGATATAAAAATCGAACGCCTGGGTTTCAAATGCAATAGCGAGGCTAAATACCTCATATGGGCTATCCGTGTTCGCCAGGGTCTTAATCAGGGTTTCATCAACATACCCGCCCCCTTCCATCAACTGTACCTGCTTGTCTTGTAGTTCCTTATCGATCAGTTGCTTACCGCCGGCTATCGAATACGATTCAGCCAATGCCTGTTTATGTTCCACTTCGAAGGATGCCAGCTTGCGGTACAGTTTTTTGTAGGTTTCATCCGTCGTTTCCCTGGCAATTTGCAGATAGAATTGGCGCAGCCCTTCTTCCATCGCATAAGCCATGCTGACGGCATCCGAGAATTCAATATCCTGCCTGATAATGCCAATGTTCAAATCGAACCGGCCCGAAGCACGATTCCCGGTCCAGGAATCAAACCCACCCTGCAGTTCTTTTACTTCCCGAAAATCCTGGGAAAGAAACCATTGTACAGCAGCTTTGCTCCGATCTCCCCTCCTGCTGTATATTATAATGGGTTTTGGGTCCGGCAAGCTTACGTTTCCTGCCACCAGATCATTCATCGGCATGGAGACAGCCCCCGGAATGTGACTTTTCGCATATTCCGCAGGCTGACGCACATCGACCAGGGTATAACTTCCGGCTGCACTTTCTGCCAACATGGATTTTAAGGTATCCACATCGATACTTTCAACTTTGGTTACAACGTTTGACCATTTCATATTTTTACTATCACAAAATCAAATAGTTAGCTATTTGTCGCGGTTTGGATTTTTTGGTGTTCTTCCTCCTTGATTCTCTCCAGAACCCGGATTCGTCTTCGATCATTGGCTTCTTCATTTCTCCGCTTTTCCTCGTTTGTGGAAAAAACCAAAGGAGGTACGGTTGTCGGCTTACCATGGGCATCCAATGCAACAAAAGTCAGGTATGCTGAAGCAATGTGCTTGGTTATCCCGGTTAAAACATTTTCAGTTTCCACTCGTACCCCTACCTCCATGGATGATTTGCCGACCATATTTAAACTGGCTCTCAGGGTCATTAAATCTCCAACAAATACAGGGTGATGAAAACTAAGCCGATCAATTGAGGCTGTTACCACATTGGTTTTCGCATGTTTTACACAAGCGACTCCTGCGGCATTATCAATTAGTTTCATGATAACACCACCATGAACATTTCCCGCAATATTCGCATCTTGCGGTTGCATAACCTGTGACAATATTGTTGAACTGTCTCCGACTTTTCTTCCTTCCATGGTAACCCTTGTTTTTTCAGCAATATCCTTTTGCCGATTCGTTTTGATCAATAAACGGCCGATCGTCTTTTATCAGCCTAAAAAAAAAATAGTCATAAAAGCAAACAATTCCAAGGTCAATAAACTGTTCACCCGGAACCTTTCCCTTCCAGCATTGATTTATCTGAGTTTTTTGAGATATCCTTCCAACCCGATAATTACCTTCCTGTCCTTTCTATCTTCAATCTATGTGCCAACCTAGACATTAACTACAGCTAAAGCAAGTCAGGCACCCGTTTGATCGGGGTTTGAACTTTGATTCACAATATCATTGCAGCTCTATCAATGATCGTCAGTTTATCCTGATAATTTTATCTCAACACTGCCACAATGGAGCAAGGCAGGCAATTAAGTTGTCATTGCTTCAGTAAACCTGTCTCAAAGCTTGCATGAGACATAGTTGTTTGTGTCACCTGCCATATGTTGCCGACCCAAGGCGTTTAGCCAGATTTTCCCGAACATTGCTCAATGAATACGGGTTAATACTAAAATGCTTGTATCCAATATGAAGCAAAATAGAGAGTATTGTCGGATCAGCAGCAATTTCACCGCAGATTTCGACCACTTTTCCGCTGTCTTTGGTTTTTTGAAATATTAAATCCAGCAGGCTGATAAACGACTGAGTATCCGGGTTATAGCGATAGCTTACATGGGAATTGTTGCGATCGACAGCACAGAAATACTGAAAGAGATCATTCGTACCTATACTGAAAAAATCTGCTTTTTCCACCAGTTCTTCCAGGATAAAAACAGCCGAAGGTATTTCAATCATGGCTCCTACGGGTGGTAACGACACTCCAAGTTCCTCTGCAACGGATGCGATGATGTTTTTGGCATCAACAAATTCCCTGGTTTCGGTAATAAAGGGCACCATTAGTTTGATATGACCATTTTTTGAGACATTCAGCAATGCTTTGACCTGCTCCTTAAACAAATCGGTTTCTTTCAGCAACAAGCGTATCCCGCGTAATCCCAAAGCAGGATTATCCTCTGCTATATCGCTACGAAGCCGTTTATCGGCCCCTAGATCCAACAGCCGAAAAATCACGGGCTTTTCCGGAAAATTGTTAAGGATTTCCCCGTACAAATCCAGTTGGGTCTGGTAATTAAAGTCTCCCTTTTTTTGCAGGTAAAAAATCTCGGTTCGCACCAATCCGATGCCGTCGGCATTCAAAGCTGCTGATTTCGCAGCATCCAGTGTGCTGGATACGTTACTGTGCAATTTAATACCGTTTTGCTTGATCAGGGTATCATCGACCTTTTCCCTTTTGGTGTCCGATTTCTGTCGTTTCAGGGCAATCTGTTTGAGCCTGTATTCATCGATAGTCGTTTTGGATGGATTAATAATAATCTTGCCCTTGAATCCGTCGATGATGATGGTATCTGCAAACTCCGTCAGTTTAAGCAGGTATTCTATGCCACTCACTGCCGGTATCTGCCGATTTCTGGCCAGAATTGCCGTATGTGATGAGGGGCCGTCTTTTTGGGTTACAAAGCCAATGACCTTTTCCAGATCCAATGATGCCGTTTCACCTGGAGTCAGCCTGTCGGAAATAATAATGCTGTTCTCTTCCAATTCCACGGATTTATGGAGTGCTCCCAGGTTGGAAAGTAACCTGAGACAGATATCATCAATGTCTGAAGCCCGTTCCCTCAGGTATCCATCCGGTATTGCCTTAAACTTCCTGATATATTTGTTGGAAACGTAGCGGATGCTGAAGGCTGCCCCTTTGTTGTATTTACCGATATGATGCAACATCTCCTTTTTGTAGGATGGATCCTGCAACATAAGCAGGTGTCCTTGGAAAATATCGATACTGATATGCTCGTCGGAGGACCTGATTTGCTCGATGAGGCGGACCAACTCGGCCCTGGTCAACTCAAACGCTTTTTCCAGCTTGTTTATTTCTTCCCTGGAGTCATATTTTTTCTGACAACTTTCAATATAGTGATAAATCATATGAACCGGGGCTCCTATGGCGATACCATTGGAGAGCGGCATTCCGTTAAACACCAGATCCTTGGATTGTTGTATCTGTTCAGATTCTTCATAGATCTCGGTAATATTGAATTTCAGCACCATTCCCGAAACAATGGATGCTACCGTAATCAGCAACTTCTCCAACATTGGTGTGTTGTCCTTGTTATCCACGAACTGAAAGACCAAAACGCCATGACTGGATTTTTTATCTTTCAGTGGAATGCCGATAAAAGTATTAAACGGCTCCTCGCCGATACCTGGAAAATACTTGTATTTCGGGTGATGAGAAGCATCCCTGATAAACAGGTAATTTCCTCCTGTAAACGCTTGACCGGTCAACCCTTCCGATGGTTTCATGTTTACTTTGCCAATGGCATCATGATGCAATCCCTGGGTTGCCATTAAAACCAATTGATCCCTGTTTTGATTATATAGATAGATGGAACAGGCATCACTTTCCAGAAACTTGTTCATGTGCGAGACAATGCTTTGTAAAGCTTTGTCATACGTTTCAGTATCAAGAATTATGTTTCCAATATTGAGCAACAGCTCTAAATCATCCATGTGATATCCGGTTAGATTGAATTACGGAAAAGCCTTTAAGGCACTCAATAAAATACACCTGTGCGATTCACGAGTAAAATGAAGCATCTCAAGCGTTGGGGAATCATCCTCTAATATCGTGATAAGCTGACAAATTCAGCTTGGTCCGGATTTTGCGATACCGCTGGTATCAGCTGCAAATGCATCAATGCCGTCTATATAAGAGATTTGACTGTATCAGCTTCTCAAATTCTCTGCAATTTTTTCCGACAACTTTGATTTTTAGTCCTCTAACAAAAAAACGTTGACCTGATAAACAGTCTGCCAATGAAAACTGTCGCAATTAATCCGGTTAAAAACCAGAAACAAAACGACGCCAAGTATATCTACTGGCCTCAATTACATGAGGGAATACTCGTAAAACGCTACAAGCGATTCCTTGCAGATATTGTGCTCAAGAGCGGAGAAACCATCACTGCCCATTGTGCCAATTCCGGAAGCATGATGGACTGCAGTGAACCCGGTCGCCCTGTTTTCGTGAGTTATCACGATAACCCCAAGAGAAAACTCAAGTATTCCTGGGAATTAATTGAAATGCCAACCTCCCTGGTCGGTGTTAATACCTCCTGGCCAAACAAGCTGGTCGCACAGGCTATTGTATCAGGCGCCGTGGCTGAGCTGAACGGATACTGCTCCCTTGCCCGGGAAGTAAAAGTGGGTGATCATTCACGCCTTGATCTTTTCCTAACAGATCATAAAAACAAACAGTGTTACATTGAAGTCAAAAACTGCACCATGGTTCGCGGCGGTATCGCTGCGTTCCCTGATGCCGTGACCACAAGAGGCAGAAAACACCTGGTCGAATTGCAGAACCTGGTGGATGCGAACATTCGTTGTGTGATGTTTTACCTGGTTCAAAGAACTGACGCTGAACTTTTCAGACCGGCTGATGAGATAGACCGTGAATACGGAGACGAACTGCGAAAAGCGTATAATAACGGGATTGAAATTCTGGTTTACGATGTTGCTGTTGACCAGACAAAAATTGGTGTGAACCGGAAGATCCCGTTCCAATTGTGAGATGGAAAGCTTAACAAAATTGATCCCGGAAGTTTGATGATATTGATCAGATAACGACTGATCAGATACTCTTCATTTCGGGAAACTGGTCCAGAAATCTGTATAAAGTGGCTCTTCCCACACCCAAAAATCGTGCAGCTTTGGCTTTATTGCCGCCGGTTTTTACTAATGCGGTTTTTACTGTTTCCATGTCAAGCTTTTTGGAAGGACCGCGTTGGGAAACCGGTGAATGGCTCGCCTGCAATTCCATTGGCAAATCTTCTGCCTGGATTGTTTCTTCTTTGCACTTTACTACAGCAAA
>JANQLH010000180.1 GCA_028280735.1 SAR324 cluster bacterium
GCCACGGGACCAGCCCCGGAAAAATCTCTGATGGCTTCAAGTGCGGTTATCACCGTATTGGGATTGTTTTGGTCGGTGCTGCCTGAGGTTGCATAGGTAGCAGGATTATACCCAATCGGGCGTGTGCCGTATCGCCATTTGATGTCATTGTGAGTTGCCCATTTTGTAGGGTCTTCACCAGCCGGTACATCTTCCGTGTGCACAAAATATCCTTTGAAAATCATCGACCCCAAGTAGGTTCCATCAGTGCAAGGCCAAAACGGATTCTTTTCGATATCCGGGTAGTTATTGACACCAACCCGCCGTCCCGAGGAAGAGATGTACGAATTTGCGCCGTTTTGCAGGTCGTTGTTGTTCTCCGGATTGACCAGGTCCATGTCCAGAAATCCCAGCAGAGATTTAAACTCACTGTGAGTCAGCACGGTTGTGTCTTCAGCATTGCCGGCCAGGTGATCCCATCCGCTGTTTGTTTCCATGCCTTCACAAATGATCTTAAGGGTTCCCACAACCCGATGGTCCTTTTTTCTTCTTAGCAGGGTTGTACTTTCCAGTTTGGGTCGTTGAGCCAGAATTCCCGGTGCGATGTCAACCAGCTTCAGAGAGTGGCCGGGTAAATACGTTTTGGAATCAAGAGTAAAATCCACCCGGGCATAACCGTCAGTAAAAGCTGCTTTGTTGGTGAACGAGTCATACACCAGCGTGATCAACTTGCCGCGATCTTCAGGAACGGCAAAATCCAAGCGCAACGAGTTGTTTTCATAATCAATGGTTCCCGAGAGTCCGGTGCCTGTGATGCTTCCTGCCCCGTCGTCAGTTGCTGTATCCACACTGTCAACTTTGATTTTCAAGGTGCCTGCGATCACTTTTTTACCCGGTACACAATGGTAGTTTGCCGAATGTTTCAATGGTTCGATTCGTTCACGCTTGTTCTCAATCACCGGATCAGAATTGGTGTGATACACCACATACAGCAGTTCGGATTGGCTGACCGGGTCAGTGAAAACAAGACTGATTGCTCCTGTTGAGTAATCCACAGTGCCGGAAATACCGGTTCCCGTAATGGCACCTGCACCGTCATCCAATGCAATATCATCAATATTGTGAGAGATTTTCACTGTCCCTGCTTGCGGCAACCGGGACAAGGTTACATTGAAAATCGTGGCCCCCCAATTAACAATATTCTGCTGCTGGTCCTTCAATTGAACCGGCGCTGCAAACGCATTGGAGTCCTCTTCTATGGTTGAAAGAACGTTGGAGCTCTTGTTCCTGGTCAGGTAATAAAGTGCCGGATCATCTATCACTGCCGGTAGACCGCTGGTGTCAAGAAACTCATAACCAAATCCCGTCAACGAAGGGAAGGTGAATGCCGGATCATGATTCCAGGAGACGGTGTCCGGAAGCTCAAAAGAGAGCACGTCGTCGGCTGTCAGCCCCCTCAAAATGGATCGTTGCTTTCCATAAAAAAGCGAGATCTCATGATATGGATTCGATAATCCCCGGTCTGTTAACGCTTTTACTTCCATTGCCAATTGGACTGCCTCGATCACTTTTAATCGTGTCATGACCACCATATTCGGGGCATTTTGCAGTTCTGCTTCCCGTCTTGATTTTTCTTCCGCAATCGTAGTCATGATTAACTTAAACTTGAAATATCAGGAATATAATCCGGTCCAACTCCTGAACCCCGGAAAATACAAGATTTTAGATAGCTGTCGATGGCTTTGGCTTTTTTGATCGCTGCCGGTGACTCGGCCGGTAAATGCTGTTTGTAGAGACTGGCCAGTTCGTTCGCCAAACCGGCAGGACTACCGGTCATAAAGCCTCCGACACCGTGTTTGCCACCCGCAGTCATGGTACCCATAACCATGTCGTGAATTGCCTTTGCCTCCTGTTTCCCTACCAAGTCCTCATTGGGTAGTTTGGATTGCCATATCCCCTCCAGTGCATTTGCCAGCGCCGGAATCATGGGAGCACTGGTCGGCACACCGCCCATGGCTGTTATCCCCGAGTCGATAAAGGTAGAGATAGCCTTGGCTTCCTTCATGGCAGTGACCATCTCGGAAGGGTTTTTGGCCTTCCAGGCAGACTCAAACTCGTTTGCTAAGGTGCTAAATACAAGTGGCATATTCATATTTCATTATTAACCACAGAGACACGGAGGACACAGAGTTTTTTTAATTTGGCTTCGTGCCCTACGCTTTGCTATCACTTCCGCTTTTTTAAAATGATGCAAGAAACCCATTTGCTTATTCTCTGTGCTCTCTGTGTCTCTGTGGTTACATTTTTGATGGTCATATTCCCGCCAATTCATTTGCCAGGGCCAGAATCATTAGAGCGCTGGATTGAAAGCTAGCGGGATATTATTTTTCATTATTTAACCACAGAGACATTGAGACATTTTAGATTTTGAAATTTATATTTAGAATTTGCTACAAAGTGGCTTCGCTGATTTAAACATAAAAACCGAAAGCAGAGCATTCTCGAAATAGAAAATCTGAAATCATACATCTAAAATCTAAAATATAACTACTTCAGGACCATGGCTAGGTTGGTTTTGACCTGGGTTAAGCCGGTTTTGATCTGTATGTAATTCGAGACGCTGGAGGCGTTGACTTTGCCCGGTCCGTTTCCGGTATCGATCACTACATCTTTCGACGCGTCAATAAATTCCTCCAGTTTGCCGATCAGGTCTTCCAGGGATTTTTTAATACTTCCCGCCGAGTTTTCCGCCAGGATCAATCCCGTATCCTCCAATCCGATTTTTCCGCCCGTCATTGGCTCCTCAAAGGTAATGGCGCCTGTGGTGGAAATGGATATTTTCGCCAGGACCATTCCATTGAGATGAACTTCAATGACCTTTGCTTCATCCGTTGAAAGCAGGGTATCAATTCCGATTTTTTCAACATTGGCGCCTGAGGCACTTTGATTTAATATTCCGGCGGAATTGAGATTCATATTCCCCTGGGTGGCAACGACGGACATGTCCGCCCCGGTGATCTTGGTGCCTCCCGTTCCTTTGATATGCAACAAGCCTTTGACATTCATCACAAAACGATTGAGATTGAACTCAAGGGCATTGACGGCAAAGCGCAAAGTGTTTTTGGCCTTGATTTCGATGTGTGATCCAATCAATTTGAGCTTTTGCCTGGCTGTTAAAAAAAGATTGTTTTGGGAATAAAAACCGCCATGGCCCGATCTGCTGAATTCTATAGCTGTTCCTGTTGTTTTTTGTGTCAAACGGAATACGCCGTTCCTGACAAATTCGAAGACCGTCCCCCAGAGGCTGATCGCGTCGGCTCGCATGTTTGCTTCCGGCTGCTCTATATCATCATCACCAGGTCTCATGTGCATACCTTCCAATGAAGCCGGGCCGTTAAACGCTTCATGCGGCAGGTTGGGCAAGCTGTTGGGGCAATGATGCACCCAACCGGTGATCCGAGGCCTGGTGGTATCTTCATTGCCGTTGCTGTCGGAAAACGGAAAATCCACCCAGACATAATCCCCTTTTTGAGCAGCAATAAAGGCTCCCTCGTTGAATCGGGCACCCAATGGCAGCTTGTAGGTGGCCCAGGGGAGATCCTTTTCGGAGATTAAATGCTCGGGAAAAAGCTCAAATGCACGTACTTGGGAGCGTTTGTATCTTTCCGGATCATTTTCGTTGGTTACTATCGCGATATATTCTTTCATTTTGTTTTTTCACCACGAAGACACATGACATTTTAGATTTTAGATCTCAGATTTGAGATTTTTGTATCGTGGCTTCGCCGGTTCCCTCATTTGTCTTCACCACAAAGACACATGACATTTTAGATTTTAGATCTCAGATTTGAGATTTTTGTATCGAGTCTTCGCCGATTAATTTGTTTTAATCATTTGCCAGATGCTAACCGCTAACCGCTAATTGCTAAAGTTTATATGTATCCACCTACGGTGCAGGTGAATTTGTATTCTGTGTGTATCACCAGGTCACCGATCAACACCCGGTTCGGGTACGATTCATCCAATGGCCTTTCTGCTATGCCTGTGTGCCAGGTTAGTTTCAAAGGAGATCCTACTTTTAGTTTTCCTTCTCCCAGGGTGATGAAACTAACACTTGGTTCCAGGGTTTTGGACAAGTTGTCCAGTTTTCCCACTTCATCACAATTGACCATTTGGGTCGGAAATTCCTTGTTTCGTGTCGATATGAGCAAACCCTTTTCGATGTGCCAGCCGATATAGCTTCGTTTTTCTTCTCTTTGGGAATAGTTCCGGTTCAAAAGCTCCGGCTGTTTGATTTGATATACAGCCCCGGGGTTCTGATACTCATAATCGGCAATGTGATTGCTTTTGAACAATTCCTCCTTGGTTTTAAAAACCAGCGTTCCGGACTGGATAAAGACGACGGCTCCCATTTCCCTGGCCATTTGAGCGATCAGACTGAATCTCCTGCGATTCGACAGATTATAGGTCTGATGAGCAGGAAAATCGCCACTTTCGATTTTTAGGTCAGGCGACAGAGCTTTGAGAATAACCGGAACAGATTCTTTAAAGAAAATGCGAGTGTCCTTTTGAGACAGATAGTAAGCACTCTTTTCCATGCACTCCAGAACCAGAATATTGGCATTGTTTGCGTCCTGTTTGATATCGCAAATGACTGCCTTCATGATTTCGGCATCGTCATCGGAGGTGGAATCCATGAACCTGATTGACAACTCCTCCATTTCCCGCAAGTTAACGTCTTCCAGCAAGATATTATGCGGATTCAAAAACCTGATGACCAAGAATGGAGCCAAAGCGTTTACCGACCGGGTTAGGGTCAGCGATCGCAGGAGTTCCAGGTTCAGGTCCTTGTTGTCGTATTGTATTTGCTGTACGTAGGTATTTTCGTTACTCATTTTACTCACCACGAAGACACGAAGTGCACGAAGTTTTTAAGTTTAGTTTTGCGTTTTTCTCTTTACTCATTGAGTAGTTGGCTATCTTTTTTTTTAATCAATTATTTTTATCTCATTTTATTAACCACAGAGACACAGAGGTCACAGAGTTTTTTAAGTTTAGTTTTGCGTTTTTCTTTTTGCTCATCTTGTAGTCGGCTACTTTTTATTTTTAATTAGCTTTTTCACTATAAGGCACGAAGTTATCAATTGTTTTTTCTCTGTGCTCTCTGTGTCTCTGTGGTTAACATTAGCTGTTTTCTTCGTGTCTTCGTGGTGAATAATCATGATTTTCGAACGATCATCGGCATGAAGACGATGTCTTCTACGATTGGCGCTACCTGTTCCATCCAGATCATCGGGACCTTAACCTCAAGTGCGGCGCTAATAGCGTAAACCTGGGTAATATTGTCCTTTTTTGGGGTGATATCCTTGAATTCCACATGCCAGGGATTTTTGACGGTTGCCGGCAGATTAAACTTTACGGCCCGATTAGCTGTTTTGTCGTGAAACAGTCGGTACGGAACATTCAGAACAGGATTTCTTGCCAGGTAATGATGCAACGGCATGGCAACTTCATGCAGACCGGCTGAGCCATGACCAATAACTGTTATGTTGTAAGTAAAACAATAGTTTGTGTAGTCGATTTCATAGTGCCTGGTATCGTCCGTGTTGCTTAAGGAGAACCTTGATGATCCTGTTTCCTCGCTATCGATTGAGAAGTCCAAGCCACGGAAAAAGGAGACAATGGGTAAGCTAATGCTGCCGGGAACAGAGCCTGCAAGCAGTTCCAAAAAAGCTTCCGGATCACCGTTTTCACCGTAGTAGATTTTTTGTTCGGTGCTGCGAGTGTTGAATTCCTGTAAAGTTGCCAGCCGTGATTGCCAGGGACAATTGCCGATATGTTTACCCAGAGCCCGATCAACAGCTACCGGATTGCTGATTTCCACACTCATCAGGGTATTTCTCCGTGAAAATGGCTGAATGTATGAACCTGGTTGACAAATGCCGGTTTCCCTATGACTCGTTCATCAACCTTAATCAAGCGAATGATTTGAGTTGATGATTCATCCGGACGGCTGAAAACCTGGAATTGAATAACTGCCTGCATGGGAATAACGTTCTCCTGTGCAACAAAATAAAAGAGTCGATGTTGTTCGAATTCATTGATTTCGTTATTGCGAACAACTGTGGTTCTGAATTTTGGGCTGTTTTCGGTGACATCGAAGGTTTTATATTGTTCAAAATCACTGCTTCCCACAACGGCGAACCGACCATGGATTAACGGGCAAACCTCAACCAGTTTGATCGAACCTTGTAAGGAATAAACCAACGGCATTCTTTCCGAGATCACTGACCCAACCACATCAGCCTCTTCAAAATCATCCTCATCGCGGAGTACATTAGTGTTGTTGATGACATCCGGCGTATATAGATCCGCTTCACGGGCCAACGGTGTGTTAAACAGACGTGACTTAATCTGTTCCAGCTGAAAATGTGATCTATTTACTATTTTGTCAAAATTCATTTTTTAATTAACCACAGAGAGCACAGAGTTTACTTTTATTGGATTGGTGCTTGAGTCCAGTTTTTGTTTTAGAATCTAAAATTGCGTTGAAAAACTCACTTCAATGAATTCTCTGAGTCCTCTGTATCTCAGTGGTTAGAATCTAGTCGGTTACGGTTTTTCCGGGCTGTTTCAGTTTTTCCCTTACCCAGGCCAGTGGTGGGATTTTGAATGTGGTGCCCGCCAATAGCCTCTCCATGGGATTATCCTTTCTGGCACAGATGGCAATTATCCACCAGGCTTCCGTTGTGCCGTAGACCCGATAGGCAATTTTATAAAGGTCGTATTCTTCATTGGGCTCGACAATGTGCTCGATCCAGTCTTCCTTGGGATTCCTCAAAGCCTTGAAAAGCAGACCCTGGGTTAATGGTCCGCCAAAGTTTTCCCTGTCCAGTCTGCGCATTTTGTTGAATTAATATTGAGTAATTTTACCAGGCCCCTTAAATACTGCTTCTATCGTTTTTAGTTCTACCGATCACTTTGTGAAAAAATGTATCGATCCTTAAACAGGGACTTTAGAAAAGGAAGAAATAAAAACGATTTGGATCACTGTATTTTGTTGCAGGGTTGAGCCATATATTCAAAGTATAACTTGCTGAAAGACTATGTTCTGAGAAAAAATACTTGTCAAGAAGAATAATAGTGGCTTTTTGTTGAGACCAAAGTTGCAGTAACTTCCCGGGCAAAGAAATTAAATTTTATCAAACCTTATTACTTTTTTTCATGCCTGAATTGCAGGGATAATGCTGTTTGAGTTCCCAAGCTCCATCAGTTTAAACTCGAAAACCAGTTGCTCCGGGTATTTTTTTTGCTATTTGCTGCACACCGATTAACCTATTGCAAGTCGGGATTGTCAAAGAAATCTGAAGAATTATCTGCCAAGATTATAAGAAATTAGTGGAGTTGACATTTTTTACCAATTGTATATTATATTTCGCCTCTCACAGAAAATAATTTACCCGCGCTTCAAAAGGGCCCCCTGGAATATTTGTTTCCGGTCAAAATTTCCGTTTCAAAATCAAAACAAGAAAAATCGCGAATATTTTTCAGCTTAAGGTCTGCTTATAGAGTTGATTTCATTGAAATTGTAAGCTCGTATCGGGCTGATTAGATCAATCAGCTCCCCATCTCCGCGTGCTGCCAATGATAAAAAAAATTATCGAGTTAAATCATCGGCATAAACAGATTAACCGCGTGAATACTATTTCAGGTCCTGGAAAAAAATAAAAAAATAATTTACTATCCTCAACTCAAGTTCAGTCAGGTGCCTATTGACAAGGGATTGGACAGACTGTTGTTTTTTCATCACCGATCGACACTGAAAAAGGTGTTTTTTAAAATGGCAATAGCCCCGGACAGATTTTCTTCGTTTAGAGCTCACATGAAATGAAGCAGAGCCAGATTTCAGATCCACATGTTTTTGAGTTATTCAGAGTAAACAGCGGGGTTGATGTATTCGATACGGACCAGGTGGCCTGGAACAGCTGCTATCTCCTGCAGCGAGCCATGGGGTCGTTTCAACCGGGTTTGTTTCAACCTGAGCTGCTGATCAAATTGGCTGACGAAGCGCCTTTGATTCGGACCGGGATTGAGGAAATCGAAATTGAGGAACGACTTGAATCCGTTGCACTATACGTTGAACTCCGACATTTGGATGGGCATGTTAAAGAACTGCTATCCGATCCGGAAACGGTGCGGCGCTTCATAGCCATTGAAAGAAGATCGGGAAGGTTACAGGCCGCTATGATTACGAGCCGTGCAGTTTCCGAAGAGTATTCTGTCCGACTTCTGAACGACGTTTGTGAGGACAAAAGACTAAAAAAGAGCTCGTTTTTTGCCCAGGTTGCGGTGAGGAATAACACATCCGCCTGTTTCCCTGAATCGGGCAATGACGGGATTCATCAGCTGCTTACATCGGTAAAAACGTATCTGGAGAACCAGCTTGGCATTGAAAACCGGGTACCGGGACAAGAACAGAAACTCAATCGGCAAGTACCCCAAGGGATTTTAGAAAACAGAACGCCATTACCATCAACAAAAGAAATAAATCCTTCCCCTAAGCAGAAGCAGACAATAACAGCTTTAAAAGAAAGACCCGGGAAAAACGGGGGTGATGAAAATGCATCCCCGATCGTGGTGCATTCGAGGTTCAAAAACAAATGTGAAGGATTGAAGAAAAAAACATCTCAACTACTGGAACCATCTTCGGTAGATCCCGATACCAGGGAGGTAGACTGGTTAAGTTCCGGACAACAGGTAAATTGGAAGCAACGAAAAATGTTAGACCGCACGATAGTAGATCTTGCCGAACGCATCAGCAAGTTGCCCAAAAAGCAAACTGCCATTACCAGGGAGATGACGTTCTCTTTTTTAACGTCACTGACAGCACTGCAATTGGAGTTTATGGAAGAACTGG
>JANQLH010000221.1 GCA_028280735.1 SAR324 cluster bacterium
CAGCATCATGCCCCGATAGATCTAACAAAGCCACCTCGGTGAGTTCCACCTTAGAGGAGTCCGTATCGGATTTAAAGCGCTTACCTGACGAGCGAAGCGGAAAAACCTGGGAATTTAAAATTGGTGGTACAAAAGTCTTTCTGAGAAGTGGAGAAAATCCGGACGGTACCCTGGGAGAAATTTTTGTAGATCTTGGATACAAAGAAGGATCCACGGTCAGGGCATTGATGAACCAGTTTGCCATTGCAATATCTTTCAGCCTGCAGCATGGTGTTCCACTGGACAAACTGGTTGAGCGGTTTTCCTTCACAAAGTTTGAACCCCACGGCTATGTGGAAGGTCATCCTTATCTTAAAAACGCAACATCGCTGATCGATGCCATATTTCGTATTTTGGGATACACCTACCTTGGGAGAACAGACTTTTTTCAAATTACTCCACCGGATATCGCGCCTCAAAAAGAAGCTTCCAATCCCGTAAATCCCACAACGTCAGCCGGCAATCCCGGCCATGTTGAAGAAAACGGGCATACTCCTGTAGCTACGAGCGATCACATGCCCTGTGGCGAATGTGGAGGAATTGAGTTCATGAGAACAGGAACCTGTTATGTCTGTATCACCTGTGGTGCCAGTCAGGGATGCAGTTAGGTGTGGTATTTTGTCTTTAATATCAACAACAGGTATGATTCTGACCGACAACTGACGTATGACTGAATCAAAGTTGCGAATGAAGGGCTAGTAATTTCCGGGGTTTTCCCATTCCTTCAGTTCCAATTCTTTTTGCGAGCGGTAGTCTTTCAGAATCAACATATAATCTATCCCGGCGTTTTTGAGTGCCAGTTTTAATTCTATCAGTTCGGCGTTTTGCTTTTCAGCTCTCTCTTGAATCATCTTTTTGAGTAAGCGTATTTCATCCTGATTAAAGGAACCTGATCTGCCCGGAGAATCCTGGTTTAACGCAATAAATTGACCGCTCTCCTCTAATACTTCCCTATCGATCTCGTTAAAAAATTCATCCTGATACTTTCCCTTAAAATCTGCCAGTACCGTACTTATGGTGATTTTACCAATATTTTTAAGTTCAGGCGCTTTTTGCAGTTTTTCAATTGTCAGCTCCAGTAGATCATCTATGGTAAAATTATCCCTCTCCAATAGCGTATTCAGAAAAGCTTCAACCTGGCTTTTTTTTGTTTTTTTCATCTCAGTTTTTGTTTACGAATAGATATCGTTATCTAGCGCTTGACTCTGACGAAGGATAGAAACTGATCAGCTACAAAATATCCAGATAACGGCCATTTGGATTAAAAGAATAAATCCGGTATTAAATACCACCACCGGTGTATCGCTTATTTTGGATTTCCTTCTCTTTGTTGCTGTATCTTCGGTAGATCTGTTATCTGCAGGTTGTTGTTCCATGACTTGCTCCTTAAAACCAATTAGCGAAAAATCATGAAAAATTATCCAAACGCCCGAATGGTTCGCACCTCACAATAACCTTCTTATTGACAGATGTAAATTAGTTTATTACCTTTTTAGGACGTTTGAAAGCACGTTATTTCAGGGAGTTTAACGTTTTTTTCAAACAAAAAAGGGCGACACGTTTAGACTCTTACTCTTTAATTACAAAAGGATAGTGCTTTTACCTAGCGTCTTTGTTCCCTACCCCCACCTGTTAATACAAATATCCCTTAAAACATTTGTTCTGGGGCGGATGATTTCATCTGATCAGCGTCAAGTAAAAGCGATAAATTTATACCAAGGAGGATAATAGATTAAGATGTCACAAGTTTTAGTTCCCCCGGCTGATTATTCGTATTTGGGGATATCCACGGGCTTACTTTCCATAATTCTAACGCTGGTTGGAGTCGTTTCACTGACTTTTATAATTTATAAAAGGATGGTTCCACTGTTGAAGGCGGCACCGGACAATTCCCGTTTTGACCGTATCCCACAGCGTCTTGTAATGATCTTTAAAATCGGGTTGGCACAATACAGACACCCAAGGTATATGCTAGCCGGAATCCTGCATATTCTGGTGTTTTTTGGGTTCCTGACACTGGTTATCAGAACTCTTTCCTTGGTTTTCATAGGATTCTGGCCAGAGTTTGGTATCCCGGGTTTTACTTCAGGACCATATGTAGTTATTAAAGACTACGCCGCAACAATTGTCTTGATTTCCTGTGTTATCCTGGCAATCAGAAGAGGGATGTTCACTCCGGAAAGATACAAGGTGCCTGAGAGGTATGGCAAGGACCACACCGGAGAGGCTATTTTTGTTTTATGCGTAATCTCTGTCATGATGATAACGGAAAGCCTGTTTGAAGGAGCACTGATAGCCGCTGAGATGCAACAGGGAGGTCATGTCACGTTCGCGCCTCCATTGACCATGGTATGGCTCTTCGCAATCATGTTTTCCGACACCTCAATGCCGGTGTTGCAGGAACTGCATGTCGGTTCTTACCTTATCCATCACATTGTTTTCCTATTCTTTGCTTGTTTCCTACCTTTTGGAAAGCACTTCCACGTTTTCACTTCATTGTTCAATGTCTTTTTCATGAGAATCGAAACAGGTAATATCAAACCTGTAAGATACGGAGTCGCTGAAGAGAAGCTGGACGAACTGGAATCCTTTGGGGTTAAAAAACTGGAAGATTTTACCTGGAAGCATCAGCTCGATTTTTATACCTGTGCTGACTGTGGTCGATGTTCTGATCATTGTCCTGCCAATGCAGTAGGAAGGCCTTTATCACCTAGGTTTATCAGTATTAAAGGTCGGGATGCCATCTTCAAGAACTACCCAATCTTCGGCAAGGGCCCGGAAGAAAGCGGCCTGTTGATGGAAGGAGTTTACGAGGAGGACGAAATTTGGTCTTGCACCACTTGTGGTGCCTGTGAAGAAGAATGTCCTATCGGTATCGAGTACATCGATAAAATTGTTGACTTGAGACGCGGTATGGTCGACGAGGGCATGGTTCCACAATCATTGCAAAAGCCAATGAAAGCCCTGGAAAAACGTGGAAATCCATGGGGAAAAATGGAGAAGAAGCGTCTGGAATGGGCTGCTGACAAAGAATTCAAAGCTGAATGTGAAGTAAAGTCCCTGGAAAAAGGTGGGGAAGCAGAAACCCTCTATTTCGTGGACAGTATTACATCATTCGACGAACGGATGCAGGAAATTGCCAAAGCAACATCAAAGGTACTTAACGCTGCTGACATGGATTTTGGCGCACTAGGGAAACTGGAAAAGGACTCCGGTAACGAAGTGAAACGTTTCGGAGAAGAAATGTTGTACCAGGATCTGAAGGACACCAACACGGACGCAATCCTGGAAACGGGTTGCAAGAATATCGTCACGTCAGATCCGCATGCCTACAATGTGCTGAAAAACGAGTACAGCGAATTACCCCCTGTTGAACATATTACCCAAACAGTTGATCAAAAGATTAAAGAAGGCAAGATACAATTAAAGCCTTTGGAAGAAGAAGGAAAGGTTTATACATACCACGATCCTTGCTATTTGGGACGACATAACGAGATTTATGATGCTCCCAGAAGCGCTTTAGATGCAATTCCCGGAATGAATCGGGTTGATATGCTGAAATGTAAGGATCGTTCTTTCTGTTGCGGTGGCGGCGGTTTAATGCTCTTTTACGAACCGGAAGAGGAAACTCGGATGGGAGTGCTAAGAGTAGACATGGCTAAGGAAGCAGGCGCAAACGTCATAGTTACTGCCTGTCCTTTCTGTCTTGTCAACATGGAGGACGCCATCAAAGTTGCCGGCATGGAAGGCGAAATGGAAGCTATCGATTTTTCCGAATTGATGGCTCGTCAACTTAAATCATAACGGCTTCAAACGGGATATTTACGGTTGAAGACACAAGGATTGCTTTCAACCGTAAACCTTTACAGGAGAATTTTTGAAATGGCCCCTTGGGGTTATAACAAACATTAGCTTGAAAGCTAGTATATCGGAGGAATTATATGGAGATTTTGGTCTGTGTCAAGCGAGTCCCGGATAATGAAGAAAACGAAATTGAACTCAACAGTGAAGGAAACGACATTGAAAGAGACGATTTGGTTTATTCGGTAAACGAATGGGACAACTATGCTGTGGAAGAAGCGATCCAAATGGTAGACGAGCACGGTGGATCAGTCACTGTTGTTACCGTAGGTGATGAAGAATCTGAAGAAGTTTTGAGAAGAGAAATGGCCATGGGTGCTGAAAAAGGTATCCTGGTGTCTGATGATGCTCTGGAAAACTCTGACGGCAAAGGAATAGCTGCAGTATTGAAAGCAGTTGTTGAAAAAGGTAATTATGACCTTATTATGACCGGAGCCCAGGCGGATGCAGGAGCAGCTGAGGTAGGAGGTTTTCTCGCTGCAATGCTTGACTTACCCTATGCCTCACTGGTTAATGAGATTAACGTAGTTGATGACAAAACATTAAAAGTTGGACGTGAAGTAGAAGGTGGTGACCAGGAAATGAATGAGATTTCGTTACCTTGTGTCGTTTCCATCCAAACCGGAATTAACGAGCCTCGCTATGTTGGAATCCGCGGAATTCGAAAAGTAGCCTCTGTAGAAATACCGACCTTTTCTGCTTCAGATCTGGGTATTGGATCTGATACTGCAGGTGAAGCTGCTGCAAAAGTTCAGAAGATTGATTACTTCCTGCCTGATTTAGGCGATGGTGCAGAAATGCTAGAAGGTAGTAATGAAGAAATCGCAGAGAAACTGATTGAAATGTTAAAAGCTAAAGGAGGGCTACAATAATGGCTAAGATATTCGCATATATTGTACACAAGGATGGCGTAGCAGATGATTCGGCTCTGGAATTGATCACAGCTGCAAAAAAAATCGACAGTGGTGCTGAAGTTACTGCTATAGTTACAGGTTCAGGTGCAGACTTGGATAAGGTCTGTAACGAAATGGCTGAATCCTATAAGGAAGTTTTAAAATTTGACAATGAATCCATGGCATACCCAAATGCCGAAATCATCCGAAAAGCATTGGTGAATGTTCTGCCGGCTGATTCCATTGTTTTGATCCCTCACAACACTTTTGGAATGGATCTTGGACCCGGTTTGTCAATCAAATTGGATTCAACATATGTTTCAGACCTCGTAGATATTGAAGGTATGGACGGATCAAATCTTAAAGTAGTCAGACAAGAGTTTGGAGGACAAGTTAGTACTCATGTAACATGTGATATCGCTACAGGCGCTGTAATCACCGTGCGACCCGGTCCTTTCTCTCCAGACGAAAGCAAGGGCGCAGGTGGTCAGGTTGTTGACAAGTCCGGAGACATGGGTGACATCTCGGCTAAGCGAAAATACCTGGAAACTGTCGTTCAGGAAGCTGGTGATGTGGACATAACCAAATCTGAAATTCTGGTATCTGTTGGGCGCGGTATCGAAGATGAAGAAAACATCGAAGTGGCAGAAGAACTTGCTGAAGCCATGGGAGCTGATGTTGCCTGTTCAAGACCGATTGTAGACGCAAAATGGCTGGATAAAACACGTCAGGTTGGAACGTCAGGACAAACTGTGAAACCGAAGGTATACCTGGCATTGGGTATTAGTGGATCTTTCCAGCACATCGGTGGAATTAAAGGTTCTCCGTTCCTGGTTGCCGTAAACAAGAATCCAAAAGCACCTATCTTTCAGGTGGCTGATGTTGGTATTGTAGCTGATATTCTTGAGTTTATGCCTGATTTGACAGAGAAAATAAACGAGTCCAAATAACTAATATTATTTTAGATACTAAAAGGCCGTTTATCACACCTGCGATAAACGGCCTTTTTTTTTGACATCAGATAGATATTATTTCTGCCCGATCTTCGCTTTCAAGACTTTAACAGGTTTTCTGTTTCTAAAGCGATTTTCAGCTCTTCATTGGTTGGGATTAACAATATTTTCACTTCGTAATTATCTGTCTGTAATTCCCTACAGCCTGATTTTAGAGCTTCATTTTTATTCTTGTCGATAGCAATACCCAGATGTTCCAATCCCTGGCATATATGATTTCTAATGGGTGCTGAATGCTCTCCGATTCCCGCTGTAAAAACAATAGCGTCAAGCCTGCCCAATATTGCCATGTAGCTGCCCAGGTACTTTTTAATTCTATAGCAATACATATCAACCGCCAGCTGCGCTTGACTATCGTCCCTATCACATGCAGCCAAGATTTCCCGCATATCGTTTTGCCGGCAAATACCTTTTAAACCGCTTTTTTTGTTAAGAATCTGATCGACCTCGTCAATGCTGGTATCTGAGTTATTACAGATATAAAACGGGATTGCAGGATCGATATCTCCGGAGCGAGTACCCATAATCAAACCTTCCAATGGAGTCATACCCATGGATGTATCTACACTTTTTCCGTTTTTAATGGCAGTTATACTACCGCCATTGCCTAAATGAACCGTGATCAGGTTAACGGATGAAAGTTCACGATTCATCATCTCCGCCGCTTTTTCAGCAACATATTGATGGGATGTTCCATGAAAACCATATCGCCTGATTTTCAGACTGGAATACAGTTCATAAGGCAAAGCATATAGATAAGCCTGTTGCGGAATAGTATGGTGAAATGCCGTATCAAAGACTGCCACCTGTTTTGCTGAACCAAACACTTCCCTGGCTACTTCAATCCCGACAATATTGGCCGGGTTGTGAAGTGGTGCCAACGCACTGTTCTCTTTAATTGCGTTTAAAACTTTATCATCTATCAAAGCAGGTTTCTTAAAATCCTCTCCCCCATGAACAACTCTATGACCCACAACATCGACATCACTTTTATCCTTTAGAACTCCAAGCGTTGAATCCGTAAGTAATTCAACAATTCTGTTCATTCCAGTCTTGTGATCAGGAATTTGCTCTTCAAAGCTGTTTTTTATGCTTTTTGGGGCTTGAATCTCATAAGTTATCTGACTTTTTTCTTCACCAATCTTTTCAACAATACCGCTTGCCAGAACCGTCCTTTCGGAGATTAAGAACAATTGAAACTTGATGGATGAACTACCGCTGTTTAATACAAAAACTTTCATCATTTACCTTAGTCTGCTTGAGCCTGAATTGCTGTAATTGCCACAGTGTTTACAATATCTGTTACGGTACATCCCCTGCTTAAATCGTTAACCGGTCTTTTCAGCCCCTGCATAACGGGCCCGACAGCTACTGCCTTGGCGCTTCTTTGCACCGCCTTGTAGGTGTTGTTACCGGTATTAAGATCTGGAAATATCAAGACTGTTGCCTTACCTGCCACTTTGCTGTCCGGTAGTTTGGTTTTTGCTACCTCAGCATCAACAGCTGCGTCGTATTGGATGGGTCCTTCCAAAGGGAGTTCAGGCGCCATTTTTTTTGCTATGTCCACAGCTATCCGCACCTTGTCAACATCATCACCGACACCGGAAGTACCTGTAGAATACGAAAGCATAGCTACAATAGGCTCAACGCCAAAGATTTTAGCGGTTTCTGCAGATTTTACAGCGATTTCAGCAAGTTGTTCGGATGTCGGGTTGGGATTTACCGCACAGTCTCCGTAAACCAGGACCCTATCTTCAAGACACATAAAAAAAACACTGGACATTCTGGATGAGCCGGCTTTCGTCTTGATGATTTCAAAAGCCGGGCGAACCGTATTTCTGGTCGAGTGAACAGCCCCGGAAACCATTCCGTCGGCGTGTTTTTTATAAACCATCATCGTTCCGAAATGGTTAACACTCGACATGACATCTTTGGCATTATCCTGTGTTATTCCCTTATGTTTTCGAAGCTTATAATAGGTATCGGTATAGTCTTCAAAATAGGGAGATTTAAGGGGTTCGATAATATTTGGTTTTTTAATATTTAAACCCAATTGTGAAATCTTATCGGTAATAATCTCTTTTGAGCCCAACAAGGTCACTTCTGCGATATCACGATGGATAATAATTTCTGCCGCATTAAGAATTCTGTCTTCTTCTCCTTCTGGCAGAACAATATGCTGCTTTGTAGTTCTCGCTCGTTTGATCAGTCCAAATTCAAACATTTTCGGAGTGATAAAGGAAACGCTGAACCCGACAATCTTTTGCCTCAGCTCTGTAGTATCAACGTTAGATTCAAAGATTCCCAACGCCATGGCAATTTTTTTGGGATCATCCGCATGAATACGAGAATGCATTTCGCTGATTTTTTTTGCAGCCGTAAAGGTATCATCTTCAACCTTAAGAACCGGGACTATGTCTGTTAATCCTTCCAGTAGATTGAATAAAACATAATCAGGTTGCAAATAACCGGTAAGGATAATACCGGCAATATTCGGCATCGTCTGAGACCTCATGGCAGCCAAGGCACCCAATACGATATCAAGACGATCTACAGGTGTTATAATCAGGCTTCCTTCTGAAAGCCTGGGAAGAAAGTTCTTCAAATGCATGGCTCCGACAGTAAATCTTGAAACCAAACGATTAAGTTGTCTTACTCCAAAAAGAATCTCGGCCTTTAAGTCCTTAGCAATCTCCGACATACTAATGCAGCCCAGCGTGGGTTCGAATGGCAATGAATATATCAGATCTACTTTTCCTTTCAATTTTGGTTTTAAGTAATCGACCACCTGTCCATGAATTGATATTGGAGTCTGGTTTAAAATCACGCTAATGACATCGCATCCTTTTTCTTCAAGAGACTCAAGGGCTAACTGACATGATTTTTCAATATCCTCCAAAGTCTTCTCATGTGCATTGGAAACGATTAAGAGCGGACATCCCAGGTTATTCGCTATCTCTGAGTTTACGTCAAATTCAAATGATGAAGAAACCCCTTCATAATCGGTACCCAGGCACAAGATAAAATCGTAATCTGCTTCCAACGATTTATATTTATCCAGAATACCCTCCATCAGAGATGCATGGTTTCCTTCGGCTACCATGGACTTGGCTTCATCCAGGGTGAATCCGTAACTGTCTTTGTAAGGGAGATCGAGGTTATAATACTCTGAAATCAGATTAATAATAGGGTCCTTGGACTTTTCATCAGATGTTGCACTGATTATGGGTCTGAAAAAGGCAACTCTTTTAATGTTTCGAATTAAGAACTCCATTATGCCCAGGGCAATTGCAGACTTACCGCTTTTGGGTTCCAATCCGGTTACATATATGTTTTTAGACATTATTTTAAGTCTTGAATGTGTGAGTTTTGCTTATAAAAAACCACAGGCTACCTCCCCCAATAACCGAAGCTTAAGTGTAAAATAGAACAGGATCTTGATTATATCGGCAAATATAATAGAAGCCTAGGTAAATTATAACCCGACCGGCAATCAGTGGTCGATTAAAAAATCACTCATTGCTGTAGTTTTATTCATTCCGGGTTAGAAACTTACCAAGTGTTAATAATATCTAGTAACAAATGGCACGCGCAAGGGAAGATAAAGAGGATTATTTGCAGGATATTGATTCCGGTTGATTTTTAATAACTAATACATGGATGTACATATTTCTTTTATGTCTATGCGGCGTTTTTTGTACCGTTGCTTTCATTCAGTTCCGTGTTTCTTTTTTCGCTCTCCCATTTTTTATCTTTTCTTTTGGATCTTTTAAATCTATCCAGGGATGGTATTAATTGAAGGATTATCACGGCGAAAAAGAAAAACAGGTAAGCAAAACAAAATCGGATTAGATACATAACCACTGCCCCATTGATAATGATTATTTTTCACGATTAGACGTGTTAATTATATACGAATAATCGAATCGATTGCAACTCCTAATCCATCTGTTTACGAACCATTAAGGCATTGTTATTACGTTTTTTTTACATGAATCCAACCAGAACGTCATACTGCTTGTGTTAAGCTAGGTACGCAAAATGACGAATCCTTTGCCGATTTTGTCTGGTTAAATGCCGAATCAATTGACCCGATTAATCAACACCAAGACCTGAATGCAGCTAAAAGGGCGATATTGTAAATAAAAACGACAGGAAAGCAAACCATTGCTATTTTTACTTTCATTAAGGTATACTTATTCGTCACTAACGAGCATGTCCTTTTCTAAAACGACTATTTTTTTTGTTTAACTTTCTCGATTTCGCGGAAATCCGGAAAGTTAAGCCAGTTCTCCGGCCCGTGCCTTCCAGTTGCTTACCAATCAATGATGAACCTAATAAACATGTTAATCACTGAAATCTGAAAAACTAAAAGATATGGGAAGAAAATGACTAAAGAAAAAAGAGTATTCAACAGAATCACATTCCCCAGCCAGACGACTCTTTTTCATAAAAAAAAATCCTACCCTGTAGAGCTGAAAAATATTTCATTACAAGGTGCAACTGTGGAGACCAGTAATCATATTGAACTGATTAAGGGTAACTCCTGCGTATTGAGAATTGTACCGAAAGATACGACGTCAGTGCTGGATCTCGATGCAATGGCTATGTATTGTGAGAACGGTTCTATCGGCGTGCAGTTTAGCGAGAATAATCCTCAAACAGTCAAGGAATTGAGGTTAATAATTAGCTCTCATTTTGATAAGTAGATTTTATTACAAGGTGGGCAACAAAGGTGAGTTAGTTGAACCGGCAACTGCTTAATGCCCGGGAGTTTACTATCTTAAGACTGTCCCAATATTACAATAATTAAGGGTTTCGGGCATCTACAATAACTGAGTCCGTCAACTCAGTAGCACTTGCTCCTTCTTCTTCGTTTGAATCTCCGCTTTCTATAGTGTAGGTAGCTTTTAATCCGGCTGTTCCGAAAGCTGAATTACATTTGACTAATCCGGGATAAGTATCGGATAAACCATCGCCGGTTGAATCAATATCATCAATTTCCCAAGTCACTTCGCTGGAAAGATCCTCTGTATCATCATCTTCATATGTTCCGATTACTTGAAATTGGCGGAGTCCGTCATTACTGACGTCACATACGTAGATTTTTGACGAAGCGGTATCAGCCCCATCGGCAATTAGAGGTTCAACCCTAATCGAATCCAAAGAGCTGTACTCTTTACATGCGGAAAATAACAAAATTGGGATAATAAGTGACAGCGAAAGATATTTTAGAATAGTCATAGCGCCTCAAACCGGATTTTCCGCAGTGATTGTGATAAGAGCACTACGGAGTAAAACAAACAATGTTTTGAGGCTATTATCCCGTTTAGAAGTTTCAAGTCAAGAGTTATTATAGGTTAAATCTTGATAATACGACTAAAAACTATATTTCAAGGAAACAAATACACGGTCGTTATTTCGATAGTTATAAACCGTGGCATCCTCATCAGAGGCTTCATAATTGATGAATCCTCCGGAAACTGCCAGGGCATCGACAATGTCATACTCCAAATTAACACGATACACATCACCATTGTTGTCCGAGAGATGAATCCAAAACAGCTGGGCATCAAATGTTTCGTTTAGGGCAGTATAGGTAATAACCAAAACCATTTGGGCTGATGTTTCCTTGCTGCTGAGATTCTCCTCTTCTTCATACTCTTCTATACGCTCACCAACAGCCTCTAAACTGATAGTCGTATCCTGAATACCTGAGTACTCAACCCCAAACATACCGCTGTGAGTGTTCTTTTCTCTCCAGGTTTTGATTACCTCACTGTCTTCATCATAAGTGGCAGTAGTTGCTAGTAAAGTCCCAACTTGGGTTTCAATATCGCTTCTCACAATCGCTACTCCCAGTCTTCTGGCTACCTCGGTTTTAAAGAGCCATGAACCAGAAACCATATTTGCTGAAAACCCGTAAGTTTTGATTCTTTTAAATCTTGGTACTAGGGTTAACTGGAAATTATCACTGCCAGTAGTCACCAACTCATGAAATGCAAGATAAGAGTAGTCATCATATACGTCAGCCCACATTAAACCAAAATCACCACCGTTGAAAGTTTTAAACAGGCGAAAAAGATACTCAGTGTTTTCGCCTATACTTTCAGGTGTTTCTTCATCTTCAATTATTATTTGAGGAGATCTGTAACTCTGCAAAACATCAAACTCAGAGCCTTCAGACGGCATCTTATTCCCCCTGATTTCATGAATGGCCACTGCATTCAATTCAAGGGAACCGAATAGAAAGGACAATTTTGTCGCAGTGACAGGCACCCTTGAATCCTCCAAGTCTACCATTCCCAATTCTCTCAGGTCCCTGGGATTAGCAACATCGGTTATTTGGGAAGCTTCCGATTGTCCCAAGGCAATAATCTGCCTTCCTAATTTGATCCTGAACCAATTGGTTAAACCGCCATCAACAAAGGTTTCCCTTAGTTCACTTTCCGATTCATATGTTTCCAGGGTTTCATCGGTGAACTCATCTCTGCCACGATGCCTGTACGAATAGTCGTAGAACCCGTTCCAGTTGACTTTAGCTCTCCAGTCGGTGGCTATTCTCCAATCCAAATTAAGGTTCAGGGTAGACCTGATTTTAGAATAGTCCGGATCATCATAGGCGTGACTATAATCCACCTCTCCTTTCACAAAGCCGCCAAACGTAACTGCTGATGGTTCGGAGTCGGACAAGTCTATATCATCCAGGTTTACTTCAATTTCTCCAAAACCACCCTCTTCTCCGAAATCAGCATCATCATCGGCGTCATAAAAACCGGATAGATCATCATCGTCTTCAGATGTATCTGTTTCTTCGTTTGCGGGTAGCTCTTCGTGATTATCGGCAAAACCGGGTAAAACCAACGAAGTCACCGTCAGCATGGTTGTAATCAGGCAGAGTGAGACCAATAAACGGTAGACGGCCATTACAATCCTCGTTCCATGCGCTGTACGGTAAACATCTCGTCTTCAACGCCTTTATTATAAACGACTTTATCAAACAGCAGCACTGTTGAGTGTTCCTTTCTCTTTCTTTTGGTTGTAATCATAGTTAGCTTTTTCGCGGTCCAGATACCTTGAATCTGCTCCAAATCAGTTGCAGTAAAGTATTTTATTTTTTTACCTTTCTTAACGTACATTTTTCCTTTCACAACGAAAAAATTATCTTTTCGAATCCAGGAAACCACTTTTAAATAACCGGTTTCATTAATCACCTTCTTACGTTTTTCCTTTTTAGGAACTCCTTCGATAACCCAACAGTCCATGCCATCCACCATTTCCGACTGCTTCAGAAATTTGTAGTCCCATTCCTTAATTTCCAAATCATTCATATCAGCATAGGTAAAATCGCTTCCCATAAACGAATCCTTTTGATTTCCGGCGCTGATACGCTTTGGTTTTCCGATTGCGGGCAGATACAGCCAACTGTCATCTTCTTTGTCTTCGTCATCCCAGTCATAAGAAAGAAAGGCAACATTGCGCACATCTGCCGGTGAAAGAAAAAAGTTCATGCTTTTTGTATCTTTGCCATAATCCTTTCGAAATCCTTTCATTTGCCGAACTCTCTGGTTGCCTCTCCTATCGATCAAAATCATGGTCATTTCCGAACTTGATGTTTCCCCATCATCGAAATTGTCAACCCTGGTCATAACTTCAAGGGCAGTCATCTCTTGTGACAGGACAGATGACGGTGCTACCAGAACCAATATCATCAAAATGACAAACCAACCTGATAAACTCTTTATCTGTAAACAATGCAACATGTCAGCCTCCTTGAGGTGGTAATATTGAGTCTACTAATATTGTATTAGTTATATAGTACAATATACAGTTAATACCAGAAAAACTCATTGTCAATGTTTCGTGATTCTACAATCTTTAACTAACTGGTTAATTAATTCAATCATTTTCTCAAGATTCCTATAATAATTTGGAATTACCTGTAAACATATCAGCCGGCGATCTTTTATTACAAGCGTAACCAAGGCAGTGGCCAGTTAGCAACCGGTGCTGATTCAGCCTAATTGGACGATACCGAACCAATTGCAAACAGCAATTACAAGCCTGAATACGATCCAAGTTTTTTACAGGCAAGTTTTATATCCGGGCTAACAGACTGTGTCACTATAAGAATTTTGTGATTATGGGTAGATTTTGATTCTGCGTCATTCCGATCGATGCTGCAAGCTTCGCATCTCATGACCTGGAATCCATTTGCAACTAATTGAAATAATTAATGGACCCCGGATCAAGAGACTGTGTCACAATTCGAGTTTTTGACTATTTTGTGAAGAACGTGACTATTTGTCATTCCGATCGATGCTGCAAGCTTCGC
>JANQLH010000487.1 GCA_028280735.1 SAR324 cluster bacterium
CTTCCCATTTTTTTTAAAACAGTGGCAAATTCCGATGTTGGTCCCTGATTACAGCGGCGGGCCCGTTCCTGATTTTCACAGGATTCCCTATTAAACTTATTTCTAAGCGCCTGGTTTCAATATAAAACAGTAAATTTAGGCACAACAATTGTCAATTAGCCCAGTTGACTAACGTCAAGGATTCTTGCAGCCTACGATTTGTGTGACTAGAATCCTCCTTTCCCTATTTGGGCTTGGGTAACTATCGGTTAATGACATTGTTCGATTATTAGAATAAAAGACCTGATCACATGCTTTTTAATTGAAGCAATAACTTTTACGCTACATCAGTACCTGGAATATTAAATGACCGCCCCAGGCAATAAGAAAACTAAAGAATACAGCTGCAATCATTTGTTTTGAAATAAGTTTTAAAGCAAACCTCAGGTTTATCTCTTTCGTTATAGTGAATAAAGTGACAAGGCAGGGGAGTAAAACGCCTGCGAGATAAACCACCGTTAACACTTGTACCGAGCTACTTATAGGGAATTTTAACCCATCCCATGCAGGATTAAGCAGTCCGATTGCGATACCGTCTTTTCTGATTGAACCTAACACCACGCTTGTGGCTGCTTCTGCCGGTAGATTAAACAAGGTCATGATTGGTGAGAGAAGCCAGGATAAAGCCTTGATAATACCTGCCCAGTCTAATACGCCGGCAATTAGACAGATTATTAAAAAAATAGGAAAAGCGACCGTGAAAAACTCTTTAACCAATACCCATATCTCCGCTATTACCGAATGTAACGTAGGCCACTGAAGGAAATCCCGTTCATTAATCACTAATTTATTATTGACCGTTTTTGTTTTTTGGGGAGATGTCAGCCAAAGATACGATAAGGTGGTGATAAACAAAATACAAAGGTACGGTATTACCAAAAATCCCATTTTCGCGGCAGCAAAAACCGCAATCGTTGCAGGAAGTTGATAAGAACAAGCAGCACCAAAGGAAATAGCAGAAATACAATTACATCGCGTGGCAGAAGAACAGGTTCTTGTGCTGATAACCGCCGGCACATTACATCCAAACCCCATGATTACACGCACAACATCACGTCCGGCCAGACCTAATGGTGCTACCAATTGGTGAAGGGTTACCGTTAGTCTATCAACCAAACCACTTGTCTTATATAAGGACCAGATCAAAGCAAAAAGAAAAACTGTTGGCAAGGCATACAAGACCAGAAAAGGAAACATCGCAATAATTCCGTAGCTTTTGCCAAGCAGGTGATTAATTGGAGCCGGGTAATTATTAACGATTTCAAGAATTGGATGTAAACTTTCAAAAACAGAATCATAAAAACTATCTGCAAGCAAGTTTGCATTTTGGACAGCAATCCAAGCCGGAAAGAAAAGAAATAGAATTGAAATGATTTTTCCAAGAATTGGAACTTCAAACACACTCTTTTTCGGTTTGCGAGTCACTTCCACTAAGGTATCAACTTTGGACTTTTTGAATCGTTGCGGGGCTGCCAGGGTTTGGAATACCTCCTTTTTTTCGTTTGATGAAACGTTTCGAGCATCAAGCGTTATAATGGGCACTCCTATTTCCTGTTCCAGTGTTTGCAAAACCTCTGAACCAATGAGTGTTCCCATTCTATCCCAGTGGGTTATAACTATCGCTCCCGGTTTATCGTGGACTAATGGTAAAAGATCTTGCAAGTCCTGATCAATGGAAGTGGCTGTAATAACTAAAATAACGCCATTTTTGTCTGAAATTTCATTTAATGCAAGTTTACTGGTGACTGAGTCCGCTTCCAGCAGAATCCCCGGGGTGTCAATAAAACGAAATTGATCCGTTTCGTAGGACTGAACATTAATAGTAGTTCCCTTTAGTCTTTCAGAAAGGGCGTTCTTCCCGGTTAATGAGCGAATGAGTTGACTCTTACCAACGCTCTCATTTCCAATAAGTACAATTGAATTCTTCATATTAATGCGCTGATCTAGCTGATCCTCCTTGACAAGTATGCTTGGCTGAGAGGGATTCCGGTGTACCTGGGTTATTCTGGTGTGTGGAACGGGACAAAAAAAGAGTGGGAATCCGGCTCATTCCGAGCGGTGGATCACTTGGATCATCAATGATCATTCCATCAGAAACCACCGATTTTGCCGGTGGCAGTCCATGATCTGTGATCCAAGTAAGGTTCTGTCGATTATTAGACTTTTGTTTTTAAGATAACATTGCTTATATGCGATACGTACACCGCATCAGCAGTAATAATTCGCACGAAGCCACTCGCAATGCAGTACTCTACTTCCTTAGCATTCACTTCATTATTCTCACAGCTTTGACATTTGGCACCAATAAAGCAAACAGTCACGTCGGTCATTTTTTGCGTAACAAAATCCATAATAAATTCCTTTTTTAGTTTTTATGTAAAAAAAATCAAATGATCAAAAAAGATCTTCCTGATTATTAATTAGTGCCTGAACGGAAAACCGCTAAACTCTTATCCAGTCTAGTGTCACATGTCAGAATTCAGCTTAAAACAATACAATCACTAGCAAAAACCGACTGAAAGCTGATCGCTGAATGCTGAAAGCACTAAACTTCGAAATACCAAGCCGCTTTTGAAGCTTTTATTGGTAAGGATTAAATTGGTTTTCGTTCAGGCACTAATTAAATTAACGGCATTGGTTTTTTATGTTTTTTTTTGATGGCCATTTATTGTTATTTCATTTTTAAGTGCCTCAGCAGGCACAGGCGTTATCACAACAAGATAGATCATCCAGGTAAAAATTGTATTCCTTATGCTCTCGAACGACTTCTTCAATAACTTCTGAGGAGACATTTAACAAAGTTGCGATTCTTTCTCCAACAATTGCAAACCTTTGTCTGTACTTGTAGATAAAGCAGAATAAAGCATTGCTATGTTTCACCTGAGGCCCTACCAGAAAAAAGTTTTCGGTCTTTGTAGACTCATCATAATCATTGAGTACAGGATATTTGTCTTTAAACTCGAATAAGGGCTTTACAAGTGAAAGGCTACTATCAAATCCCGTGCAGTTAATTGGTTTCTGTTTCGAGGTAAAGGTCTTGTTTTCTGCAGTTGTTACGGTATAAACACCATCAGCCAAATGAACGCGTGTTACTCTTGTATTCTTTTTATAAATAACAGTACCAGCGACCTCATTTATTCTGTCTCGCGTATATGGAGAAAGTGAATAACTTGAATCGCTGTTTACCAGTTCCAAAAACTCAGTACTATCAAGTAGCGTCACTTTTTTGCCTGATTTAACCAAATTGATAGCCGCATCAAATCCCGATTCATATGCTCCAATCACAAGACTGTCTTCTCCTTGAATGTCTGAAAAAGACTTGACTTCGGAATAGTGTCTACAGAGATCATCACCTTCAAACGCCATTCTCTTTGGATATTGGTATTCTCCGGCGGCCCAAATGACGAATCGACTTTTGTATTCTCCATTGCCGGTGTTTACAACAAAAAAGTCCTTTTCCTTCCAAACACCTCCTACTTCCACTCTCGTTTCCACATTCAGTTCATAATGCTCTGCGATACCCTCAAGGTATTGAGAGAATTCTCTTCCCGTAGGATGTTCTGTCAAAAGATTAAATGCGGGAGATGTTTCAGGAGATATGGTATTCAAATCAGGCATCTTAAAAAAATTTCCCGTAAATGAAGGCGAAATAAATCGAGTTTCTTCCGGCCATCTTAGAAATGAAGAGCCGATGGTATCCTTTTCCAGGATAACATAATCGATGCCCAGCTTTTTTAGGACTACTCCTACTCCCAAACCGGAAGCACCAGCGCCTACGACGATAACATCTTTATACTGATTTTCATTTCTCATGATAAACTCTCACTAGAGCTTTTCTTTATTAAAATGATTAAATGGGCTTACCCAATATTGGGTTAAGCCAGGTCTTTCAATTTGGTTTCGCGATGAAACATGATCACATGAATCATTTCGATGACTGATTTAATGAACGCCTTCAGCGGGCAGAAACAAGAAGGATTAAAACTCTTCAAAAAAATCACGATGCGACACCCTAAACCTGCCCCCGGATGTCACTTTGATTCCCGAAATAGGACATGCATTCGGACAATGGGGTCATACTTGCGGAGTTCCAGTTTACCTGGTTTGTTGGACTTGTTTTTAGTCGTGGTATAGAAATAAGGGCTCTCTGTGCTTTTCAACTTGATGATGTTGCGATTTCCTGATTTTGCCATGATATTTCTCCTGTCACAGTAAGACATTTTAGGCCAGACAGGCCTTGAATCCCACATTTAGTAACTCCCGGTTGAGATGTCGCCCAATAAAAACCAAATTGTTGCAGCGCTCCTCCTCTCCCCATGTCCGATCGAACCTTCCCTCAAAGAGCATGTGAACCCCCTGGAAGATGAAACGCTCCTTACAGTTTTGGATACTCAAAACTCCTTTCATGCGGAAAATATCCTGCCCTTGAGTTTTTAACAAAATCTGCAGCCAGCCTTCCACCAACTCCAGTTTCAGGTCTCCCGGAATGGTAATGCCCACAGAGGTTACCGCTTCATTATGAAGATGCTGATGTTTGAATTCCCGGACAGCAACCGGTTTGATTGGCTCAATCCCGTTGTAGATTTGGGCCTCGAACTCATCAGGATGATGTTCGCTGATCACTGCATAGTAGCCGGGTTGCTTAATTCGAAAAATAAATGAAGACTCGGTTTCTTCCATTTTGAGCTGCTGGAGGGAAAGCCCCGGCTCTATTATCGTTCCCGGATACACCAGATTCTTTTCATCGGCGAAAAGTAGATCGGCGGTTTTGATTGAGGCTAAAGGCACTTCGTCAGGCTCGCCGGTGACGGGTATCAAAGCCGCATTAAGATACAGGTCTGGTCCTGGTTTGAAAGTCCAATCATAGGCATCGGCTTGAAGTTGATAAAGACCGGCCCATTCGAAGGGGTATTCCGGCTGAAGAAAATCGGGGTCGACCGATAACGCCCGGTCCAAATCAAATCCGCCCTGGTTAAGGACTTGATCCATATCGATGGCTGCATTGACTGTCCGGTGAATCACCGCGGCGGCATTCACCCTGTGGATAGTGTTCTCTAATCGATCCAAAGTTACCGCATCGACCAGATCCGCTTTGTTCAATAGAATCACGTCCGCGAAGGCGATCTGTTCTTTGGCTTTGTCGTTGCCATTGATATGAGTCTCGATGTGCTTGGCATCGACTAAAGTCACCACTGCATCAATGCTAAGAGCTTCTCGGAAGTTCTCTTCATAAAAAAATGTCTGAATCACCGGGCCCGGATCGGCAAGGCCAGTGGTCTCGATCAAGATATAGTCGAACTTGTCACGCCGCTCCAGCAAGCTGTTCAAGATACGAATCAGATCTCCTCGAACCGTACAGCAGATGCAACCGTTATTCATCTCAAAGATCTCTTCTTCAGCGCCTACCACCAGATCATTGTCCACGCCGACCTCACCGAATTCGTTCTCAATCACCGCGATACGCTTGCCATGGTTTTCGTGCAATATCCGGTTAAGCAGGGTGGTTTTCCCGGAACCGAGAAATCCGGTCAAGATGGTCACCGGGATCCGCTTGGATGAGGTTTTTGAGCTATACTTTTCGTTTGTCATGCTGAAATTCCCTAACTTATAAATTTATCTGATACAAAAGACACAACAAAAAATCCGAAGTTAACCATAACGATCGTCGCTCCTGAAGGATAATTAAGCACATACGAAACGAATATACCAACGATGACCGATGCGACCGCAAATACGCCGGCTAAAGCGATTGTTGCTTTAAAACTTTTCATGATCTGCAAGGCTGATATGGCAGGAAGAATAATCAGACTCGAGACCAGCATCGTACCTACAATTTTGATCCCCAGAACCACGATCAGGGAAGTAAGCAGGATAAGGATTCGGTTAACAATTTTTACTTTTATTCCCGATACTTGAGCATAATCCTCATCAAAAGTGATCGAAAAAAGATCATGATAAAACAAGGTCGTGACGAGAACCACCAACAGGGAAATTCCTATGGTCAACCAAACCTCAAGGCTGCTCACAGACAAAATGTTCCCAAATAGATAGCTGAAAAGATCGACATTAAATCCCCCGGCCGTAGACGCAATAATGACACCGAGAGCGATACCAAATGAAGAGACAAGCCCTATTGCCGCGTCTCCATAAACGCGAGCATTTTCACTTAATTGCAGAATAACCAATGAGGCTAAAGCAACTAACGGAATGGAAACGACTATTGGCTGGGAATCCAATAGAAGCGCGATTGCAACCGTCGCGAAACTCACATGAGCCAGCCCGTCACCAATTAAAGAAAACCTGCGCAAGACAAGAAAAACACCCAAAAATGAACATCCCAAGGCCATAAAACAACCCGCGATAATCGCCCGCTGAACGAATGTATACTGAAGTGATTCCTGAATTTCTGCGATTATTTCTATCATATCTTCCTTTGATAGAACAAAAAGTCTAATTGTGCCTGTGGCAAATGATATGCTGCCCTGCACCAAAATAGTTTGTCATCTTGGACGAATTACAGAACTCCTCAAACGTTCCATAAAATACTAGTTCTCGGTCCAAATAGATGAGTTTCGAGGCATATTTTCCTATAGATCCTATGTCGTGGGATACAAGGAGAACGGTTACACCATTCTCCTTGTTAAGCCTTTCAATAGTTGAATAAAAAGTTTCCCTCGATTGCGGATCCAACGCCTCGGTCGGTTCATCCAATATCAGAAGTTGAGGGCTATGCACCAGTGCCCTGGCCAACAAGACCCGCTGTTGTTGACCACCGGAAAGTCTGCCGATCATGCGGTTCGCCAAATCCGCAATGCCCAACATCTCCATTGCTTGAGAGGCAGCCTTATAATCGTCACGGGTAAGATATTTGGGAAATTTCTTGCAGCAAAATACCCCTGAAACAACGACTTCTTTGGCTGTCGCGGGAAACCGTTGGTCGAGAAAAGACATTTTCTGTGGGAGGTATCCGATGTGCTTTGTTGCAACGAATTCCCGCAAACTCCTCGACTGAAAACTGATCGTTCCCTCAAACGGCACAAGGCCCAAAATAGCCTTGACTAGCGTTGTTTTTCCAGATCCATTGGTACCAGCCAAGCCGACATAGTCGCCGACATCAATATCCAAAGAGATCCGGTTAAGCGCTTCTACCCCACGGTACTGAACGTTGAGATCCCTTATCTCCAGGAGCTTTATCGACACGATAGTCCTACCTTTAACTTGTCATAATTAGCTTCCATAATGTCCAAGTAGGTCAAGCCTGATTTAAGCTCACGTTTGCTGACATTATGTGCGCCATGCAAGAGTTCAAGTTTCACGCCGGTTTCCTGAGCAACTGTTCTGGCTACTTTAGGATCAAGCAATTCCTCGTGATAAATATACTTCATTCCTGTAGCTTTAACCTTTTCGATCAACTCAGCGATTGCTTTTGGGCTTGGTTCGGCGTTCGGTGCAAAGCCTTCATAAGGTGATTCATGGCTTAAACCATAGCGCTTTGCAAAATAGCCAAACGCGAAATGTCCACCATAAAGTATTGTGTTGTGTTTGCAGGTCGAAAGTGTTTTTTGAAAACGTGTATCCAGGGCAGCAAGTTTTGCATTGTACGCTGCTGCATTTCTAAGATAAAAGGTCTTATTCTTAGGATCTTTCTGAGCCAGGGACTTAGCGATTGTATTCACCATCTGTTGTGCATGGGCTAGATCCACCCAGATATGAGGGTCTTTTCCGCCATGGTGATGGTGGTGATGGTGGTGATGGTGGTGATGGTGGTGATGGTGGTGGTCGCCGGTTTCAGGTTCTTGAGCGACGGGCTCAACATCTCGCCTTCTGCTATCTTTGAGGAAATGCTCATCTGCTTCGAACTCGAAAGGCATATGTTCGGTAAAAAATGTATAGACCCCACTTTTCCTAATAACAATGGGAAACTCAGTTACCTCTCGATTTTGATCAAAGGACAATTTATAGGCGTTCTTTCCGTTTGGTGACAACGTCTGGCCATGACTGCGTGGAGTAGCATTTTCCATTTCCAACTTTTTCTCTGCCGCCTCTTCTTGGGACTCGATTGCTTCTATGCCCTTCTCCGAACTTGAGACAAAGACCATCTTCATGGCTGGATCTGCATACGCACCATCAACCTTGGCAAAGGTCCATACGTATTTCCCCGCGGGAAGGTTAAACGCACCGGCCCACTCGAAGCCATGTTCACCACCATGGTGATGCTCATGGCCAGTGTCAGGTTCTTGAGCGACAGGCTCAACATCTCGCCTATTGCTATCTTTGAGGAAATGCTCATCTGCCTCAAATTCAAAAGGCATATGCTCTGTAAAAAATGTGTAGGTCCCCTCTTTTTTGATGACGATGGCAAACTCAGTTACCTCTCGATTTTGATCAAAGGACAATTTATAGGCGTTCTTTCCATTTGGTGACAGCATTTTACCATGAGTACGTAGAGTAGCATCCTCCATTTCAAGCATTCTCTCTGCCGCCTCTTCCTGGGCCTCGATTGCTTCAATGCCCTTCTTTGCACTTGAAATAAAAACCATCTTCATGGCTGGATCTGCATACGTACCATCAACCTTGGCAAAGGTCCATGTGTATTTTCCAACAGGAAGATGAAACGCACCTGCCCACTCGAAGCCATGTTCACCGCCATGTTCATCATGATCAGCTTCATCCATCAACTCGATTCCCTTGCTCGAATCAACAACCACAAGTGCCTTGTTGGTAACTCCATCAAGAATATCTTCCGCCCATGGTTCCATAAACTCCCCGGTGTAAACAAAGACGTCCGCTTTATTGATGGTAACAACATCTTTGGGTCTTGGCTCAAAACCATGTGACTCAACCCCCGGAGGCAATAAGAGAGAAACGTCGACTTTGTCTTTTCCTATTTGTTTAGCAAAATCATAGGTCGGAAATAATGTAGTCACCACTTTGAGTTGGGCATAAGCATGTTGAGTCATTGCATAGGTGATGCAAAGAAAAAACAAGCCAAAGGTTAATATGATTCTTGTGAACATGGATGCTCCTCCATATTTTTGAATAAATTCTGTTTAGTCGATGCTGATAAGCAGTCACTTGCTAAAGCTTCCCAAAAAAAAACGTTTCTCACCCATGAGGCACTCAAAAAGTGATTTTTAAGGCTTGGCCGGCATATTTTGAGTGACCCTTGGCAAATGACTACCAGCAGAAAAGCTAATGCAAATGCATTTGCAACAAAATATATGTTATCTATGAAATCCAATACTCGTCAAGCTTATTGCGAAATCACTTGCAATAAAAAAAGACAAAAGCTATCCTTTTGAAAATGGAGAATCAAACATTGAGACGCAACACCACACAAAGAAAGGCAATAGAGCAAGTCTTCAGGGAGCATGAAAGGCCATTGGGCGTAGATGAAGTTGTAAACTACGGACGTAATTTCGTGGAGTCGCTCAACCAGGCAACGGTCTATCGGAATCTCAAACTTCTGATTAATGACGGGTGGTTGAAACGAATCTATCATCCATCTCTCGGGACTCTGTATGAACGAGCTGGAAGAGCCCATCACCACCATTTTCATTGTCGCGAGTGCAACCGTGCGTTTGAGCTTCCCGGCTGCGCCCTGAAGGAGAACGCAGCTCCCGATGGATTTGTTGTGGAAGACCATGAAATATTTTTATTCGGCCTCTGCCCTGCTTGCGTCGGGGTGAACAAGTAACCTTTTCGCTTCAACAATGCATCAGGCGCACAGCAGAAACGATGAACCGGTTCCTGATGCCATGACGCGTATATTTAGCGCTGTACGCTAGCATTTCAAATTGCTTCGCGCGCCAATTATTGTGGGGGCGATTGCCACAATTATGGTTAAGAAAAGAGATTCGAAGGGGTCAACTATACCTATTTCGTTTTACAGTTTTTACATATACCATCAATACGGACCTCGATTTTATCAATTTGCCCCGGAAAGGTTTTCCATAGTCTATCCAGGTTGATATCCAGACTTTCGGGACTCAGGCTGAGCATCTGCCTGCATTCCTTACAGTAAAAATGGGGGTGGGATTGGTGATTCGCATTGGGGGCTAATTCGTAGTAGAACGCCCTGCCCCCTGTGCTGATGCGCTCGATCAAACCGTGATCCACCAGAAGATCCAAAATACGGTAAACCGTTACCCGGTTAATTTTGGTGCTGCGTTCAAGGGTTGTGTAAATATCACCAGCGGAAACGGGAAAACTGTTGCCGCCAACCACTTCCAATACATGAATCCTGTTATCCGTTGAATTGAGATTGGCGCGCGATAAAAGTTCCTGATAATTACACTTGTGACACATGGTATCCCCTTACCGTGGAATATTTGCCCGGCCATTTTTCACCAAAGCTCTTGTAAGGTCCGGAATAAGGGAAAGTAAAAACGCCACTCCCGACACCATAATGATGGAAGCGCCCGATGTCAGATTATAATAGTAGGACATCCACATTCCCGTTACGGTAAAGACCGCCCCAAGCAAACTGGACGCCACCATCATCTGCATTAAAGAAGTGACGTATTTTTCCACCATAAACGGAGGAATGGTTAAGAGAGCAATAATGAGGATCAGCCCCACGACTTTGATAACCAGCACGATCGTAACCGCCAACATGGCAATAAGCCCGAAATAAAGCGTCTTCACTCGAACACCCCTGATGCGTGCAAATTCCTCATCATAGGACATTGCCAATAGATCCTTATAATAGTAAGTGATCAATACAAGCATCAGAATCGCGATCACGGTCATAATATACAGATCTGAATCCGGCACAGTGAGTATGCTCCCAAAAAGATAGCTCATCAGATCCACATTATAGCCCGGTGTCAAATCAAGCAGAATAATACCAAATGCCATCCCTACGGCCCAGATCACCCCGATAATAGTGTCTGCACGGTGCTTCATTTTATGACTGACGGCCGCCATCAGCATTGAAGCGGCTAAAGAAAATCCAATGGTACCTGCCAAAAACGGCCATTTAAAATAAAAAGACAGCCCGATACCACCGTAAGCGGCATGGGCTATTCCACCGGATAAAAAAACAATGCGGTTGACCACAACCAGGGTTCCCATGATGCCGCAGATCAGGCTGGTTAACAATCCTGCGATCAATGCGTTCTGCATAAATTCAAAGCCAAGTGCATCGATCATGATTCCTCCCCGGGGATTTTCAACACGGGTTGTGACAGGCCGTGGGATACTAATTCCACAGGACATATCTCTTCAACAGTGCAACGATACATGGCCTCCAACATATCACCTGTAATTTCGCCCTGGTCATGATAGTGCAGTCTTTTGTTGACACAGGCGACCGATTTTGCGTAATGGGATACCACCAACAAATCATGACTAACCACTAAAACCGTAATCTCATTGTTGAGTTCCTTGAGAAGCCGATAAAATTCAGCCTGACCTTTTGTATCGATGCTGGCAGTGGGTTCATCCAGCATAAGAATCTCGGGTTGGGAGACCAATGCCCGGGCGATGAACACACGCTGGCGTTGACCTCCGGAAAGCATACCGATTTTTGTTTCGGCATGGGCTGTCATTTCCATACGTTCCAACGCTGCCAAAGCATCACGACGGTTGGCGGCCTTTTGCCGTGACAGCCGTTTTTTAGGGTTGAGTTTTCCCATCAGCACCACGTCAATTGCCGTAATCGGAAAATTGAAGTTTGAGTGAACATTTTGAGGTACATACCCGATACAATGGGACCTTTCCCGGGGCGGCTTCCCAAATACCCGCACCGACCCTTTCACCGGTTCCAAGAGACCCAGCATCAGTTTCAGCAGGGTTGTTTTACCCCCGCCATTAGGACCGGCAATAGCAATGAAATCCTTTTGCCGTACAGTCAGGTTCACTTCATTTAAAACAGGGTCACCTTTGTAGGAAAATTCAAGATCTTTAACTTCCAGAATCGCCATAAAATTATATCCTTTTGTCTCAATTCCTTACTGAATGAAACTCCCATGAACTTCTCACCTTTATTATAATGGACCCGGTAGACAAAGATTCTTCTCCTCATTTGCAACACGACTGCAAGCATTGCATGCAAACACGGGATAGGTCGCCAAAGGCTTTATTTTTTTATCCGGATTACCCGGGCAGAAGGTCATCTCATCCAATTTACCTGATCCGTAACAAGTCGGTTTTTAGTACTTGAAATGAGAGTTCTCCTTTCCCTACCGGGTTTTTTATGTTTGGGGGCTGGCCAGTCCATTATGCTATCTTAATGCACGTTGAAACTTGTTTGCGACGTCGCGCAAATTGGCCATCCAGTCTTCAGCCAATGGATCGGCAGTGACGACTTGACCACCGATTTCCCGGGCAACAACCTTAGCACTTCGAGTTGAAAACTGGGGTTGAACAAAAATTACTTTGATCCCTTCTTCTTTGGCATGCTTGATCAATTCTTTCAACTGTGCCGGTTTTGGATCTTTTCCTTCAATCTCGATAGGTACCTGTTTCACTCCGTATGCATGGGCAAAGTATCCCCAGGCTGGGTGGAATACCATAAAATCAAGACCTGTTTTACCAGCGAAAACCTTTTTCAGATCGTTATCCAATCTCTCTAACTGGGCTATGAAAGCCTTATAATTAGCTTCATAAACAGCGCTATTTTGCGGGTCGGTTTTTTGCAGGGCAGTCAGAATGGTACGCGCCTGTATTTTTACGAGAGGCGGTGACAGCCAGATATGTGGATCTAAACCGGTATGTTCATGGTGATCATGCTCATCCTTATGGTGCTTTTCTTTTTCGTGATGATGATGTTCTTCTCCATGGTGATCTTTTTCATGTGCATGTGCATGCTTCTCCTCTCCATGGTGCTCATGTCCTTCATGCTCGTCATGATGGTGATGATGGGCCTCCATTTCCAGTTTTTCTATCCCCTGGTCGGTATTCACCACCTGCATACCGGGATTGGAGGCAGCGATTTTTTTCAACCAGGCTTTTTCAAATGGGACTCCAATGGCGAAATAGATTTTTGTCTTTGATAGATCGGCCATTTGCCTGGGTTTGGGTTCATAAGTGGCAGGACTGGCGCCAGGCCGAACCATGACCTGGATATCCACCAGGTCTTTACCAATTTGTTGCACAAAGTATTTTTGCGGAAGAATACTTACAAAAACCGGAACCTTGGATTTTGCCAAGGCAGACGCAGTTAATCCAAAAGTCAAAATACCCATCATTAAAACGCTTTTGATAAGTTTGTGCATCCTTCGTCTCCTTTATGGAATGAGTGATAATCGTCATTGGAATGCAAATAGATTGCATCTTTTCCAATTGGTTTCCTCAGAATCAGGCTAATAACCGTTGGTCATGCCCCGGGAAAAAACAAGCGAACCAATGGTAGTTCTCACAATCGGTTTGCATTGATTGAACTCTAAATGTTAGTATAAATTTCGTTGTTTCAAAATGCAACTAAGTTGCATTGCCTCGATGATTTTTCACTTTAGTTGCAAGGTTTCGAGACAATTGAATTGTCTGAAGTTTTTTTTCAAAGTATATTACTAAAGGACATGTATTCTTGATTCTTAACTGAAAGACCCTGCACGAAAGAGCGCTACGTTATTTTGAAAAGAATTATGCAAGAAGCCGATCCCACCAAAACCGTCACCGGCAAACCCGAGTTTACAATAAAGTTGGAGGCAGGAACGCTGTTTCAATTTATGTTTCTCGTTTTTGCCATGTTTTTCTTGTTGTTTTTCAGAAACACTGAATCGTTGCAGACATTTTCCATCATTTTCTTTGCGATTGTGCTGGAAGCATTACCTTTTATGCTGATTGGAAGCCTGGTTAGCGGTATAATCGAGGTTTTTGTTTCAAAGGATAGAATTTCCAGCCTTATGCCCAAGAAGTCCTGGCTGGCTGTTTTCATGGGAGCAGGACTCGGCCTGATATTTCCTGTTTGCGAATGTGCTATTGTACCGGTGGTTAGACGATTCCTGCGGAAAGGCGTCCCCCTAAGTGCGGCCATCGCCTATCTTTTGGGCGGTCCAATTGTCAATCCGATTGTTGGGGCCTCTACCTATATCGCTTATGGATTTTCCTGGGAGGTGATGTTAACACGTTTAGTGTTTGGCTATATCATCGCTGTGTCTGTCGCTGTTTGGATCGGTCTGATATTTTCGGAAAAGCAGATTTTAGTCGATGGAACCACTGACCATGACCATGGTTCCGGTTGTTGCCACCACCACTCACATTCTGAAAACCGTCTAACTCGTAAATTGAACAGCGTGGTTCTTCATGCTGCAGAGGATTTCTTTGATGTTATCCGATTTCTTATCATCGGTGCATTTGTTGCGGGCTTGCTTCAGACATTTATACCGCGACAAGTCGTCACTCAGTTGGTTGAAACCCCGGAGCTGTCTATTCTGGTCATGATGGTATTGGCGATGTTGCTGAACTTATGCAGTGAGGCGGATGCGTTCATCGCGGCATCATTTCAATCAGCAGGAATCGCTTTTTCCGGACAAATGGCATTTATGCTGCTGGGGCCGATGCTTGATATTAAACTGATCCTGATGTACCTGGGACTGTTTAAAAAGAGAGTAATCATCGTGCTGTCTTTACTCACATTTCTCACTGTGGCATTCACACAAATAACCATTCAAATGGCCAACTAATGGAAAACAAAGCGCGGTTACCGAAAATGAGACTATCAGTAGCGATTCCGGCGAGTTTATTTCTTATTTGGGCCGTAATTAGCTTTTGGCTGTTTTTTAGTAATCAGTATTTAACCTATTTACAACCTAAATTTAAAGTGCTGATACTTTTTTCCGCCATTGTGTTTGTACTGTTCACAATCAGCTTGCTGGCCGGAAGAAAACATTCCCCGCATCATCAGGTCGGACTTCTGTTGCCGGGCCTAATATTATTGCTACCAATATTTTTTATGTTTGGCTCGGTTGACAAAAGTCTCGGTTCAAATGCCTATACTAAGCGAGTTCTGCATGCGATTGCTGAACAGCCATCGGACTCTGATGAGCTGCAAAATAATCCGATTTCAATTGAAGATCTTTTTCCGGAACCACAGTTTGATCAATTAAACGCCAGTTATGACTACCTGCCTATAAGTATTAGCATGCTGTTAAGGCAGTCATACCAATACAACAGGTCTCCTGTGGAGATTAAAGGAAGAATCTACAATCGAAAGGATATAACCTGGGCCAGTGCCGTAGTCTACCGGTTTTACATTACCTGTTGTGCTGCAGATGCCCGGACTGTAGGTGTGTTTATAAAAGACATGGGTAACAAACCATTGGAAAACGACACCTGGGTTGAAATAAAGGGAATGTATTATGTGTCAAAAATAAACAATAATTACAAAGGTTTTATTTCTCCCCATTCAATCGAAACCATTGAAGAGCCGCCGATAGACCAGCAATACCTTTACTTTCCAAACTAAGCTATCCGACTGGCCTTTTCTACTCCTCGTTTTGCTCATGCAGCTCACTTCTTTTTCCAATGCCTTAAGCTGACGGCTGACAGCACGTTAATCTTCAGGCTGAGCTCCGGTATCTGGCACAAGGCTGGACAAGGGTTTAGCGGTTTTTCGTTCAGACACCAACTAACAGTAAAAAAGTGGTGATTGGCATGGTATTGATTTAATTGTACCGGGATAGTTTATTAACAGCCCTTTTTTGTTATTTTAATGCCGAAGCCAGAATCTCAATGGGGTGCAGAGGTTTTCTGGAGGTGCCGTCTTTAATTTGTTGACGACAGGAAGTGCCGGCAGCGGCAATGATGGTGCTTGAATCTGAGTTTCTTATGGCAGGGAACAAAGATGCTTCCCCTATCTTCATGGAGATGTCGTAATGTTCTTTTTCATACCCGAAGGAACCGGCCATTCCGCAGCAGCCACTGTCTATTTCGCTGATCGTTGCATTCTTGATCAACCCAAGCATTTCAATAACGTTACTAGCCGTTCCAAATGCCTTTTGATAACAATGGGTATGAACCTTGATTTCCTTGTGCTGTCCTGTTTCAGATATTTCCAAATCAAGCCGGTCCTTTTTCAGCTCACCGACAATAAACTCTTCAAAAAAGAAAGCATGCTCAGCCACCAGGTTTGCCTTTTCAGTTTGCAGAAGACCCGGATATTCATCACGCATGGTGGCAATACAGCTTGGTTCCACACCGATGATGGGAATCCCTCGTGTGGCGTAGTCGGTAAGGGCGGTTACATTATGAACTGCATTGGCCTTGGCCTCTTTTAACAGTCCTTTTGAAATCATAGGACGCCCACAACACTTTATTTTTCGGGGTAACAAAACCTCATACCCAGCCGCTTCGAGCACTTCTACAGCGGCTACACCAAGGTTTGGCTCATGGTAGCTCAGATGGCAATCTTCCCATAACAGAACCTGTTTCTGATTCTTAATTCTTGGTGTTTCGTGCTGTCTGAACCAGCTTTTAAAGGTTTGATGGGCCAGTAGTGGCAGTTCACGGCGTTTGTCTATTTTAACAGCACTATCCAGCAAACCTCGAAACAGTGAATTCCTGTATATCGTGTTGAATAGTCGTGGCGCTCGGCTTCCCATTCTACTGGAGAAAGGCATCATGCCAAACAATTTGCTCCTCAAAGGGATTCCATGACGTTCCTGGTATAAAGCCAAAAATTCAGATTTTAATTTAGCCATGTCTACGCGACTTGAACACTCCTCCCGGCAGGCCTTGCATTCCAGACACAGATCCAATGCATCCTTGACAGCTTTGCTTAAAAAGCCATCTTCACCTAATTGACCGGTCATAGCGTTTCGAAGGGCATTGGCCCTTCCACGGGTCGAGTCCTTCTCCTCCAGGGTAACCCGGTAAGAAGGGCACATGTTTCCGGAGACCTGTGATCTACATATACCCTGTCCGTTGCACATCTCAACCAGTTTTTGTATGCCGCCCCAATGAGAATAATCGAAATAGGTTTTCTCGGGAACACATGGCGTCTTATACTTGGGATGGTATAAAAGCCAGTCCGTATTCCAAGGTTCGATTGAGTCAACAATTTTTAAAGGATTAAACAATCCTTTGGGATCAAAGACAGCTTTGACTTCTTTAAATGCCTGGTGCAGTTTGGGACCGTACAATTGTTTATTAAAAAAGCTTCTGGCCAGTCCTTCTCCATGCTCGCCAGTCGTCGTTCCCTGGTGGACGATTGCGATCGACATAATTTCCTTGGAAAGAACTTCCATGTTACGCAATCCGTCTTCCGTGCGCAGATTCAGATTCATCCCCATATGCAGACATCCGGCTGAGGCATGCGCATCAAAGTTTATATCAATACCATGTCGCTTCCCCATCTCGATGATATCTGTTGTATAATCGACTAGGTTATCCACTGGAACCGTTGCATCATCGATCACCCAGATCAGTTTGGTATCACCCGTTTGACTCATAAGCAATCCCAAGACTGATTTCCGAACCTGCCAGACACGTGCTATCTCCTCTGACGTCCGACAATGGCTAATAATTTTGTTATAGTTGTCCTGACGCAGACTCTTCTCCAGCTTCTCTGCCTGGTTATCCATTTCAGCCTGGTCGGTTCCGCTGAATTCCACTATTAAAACAGCCTTGGGCAGACCTTCAACAAACTTCCGGAGATGGGGTTTGAAAACAGGATGGTCATAAGCAGCTTTAAGGACAGGATAAGACATCAGTTCCACGGCTGCTGGGTTGAACGCCAGGATTTGGGGCACCTGTGCCAGGGCTGAAGACTGGTCATCAAATTGCAGGATCATCAAGCGAACGTAGTTGGGCCTGGGAACAAGTCGTATTTTCAACTTGGTAATCCCGGCCAACGTTCCTTCACTGCCTATAACCAGTGAAGCCAGATTCAGTTTACCTTGCCGGGTAATATCATTTTGCAACCGATCCAAACCATATCCGGCGACATTGCGCCAAGTGTTCGGATAGCCGGTCTCAATGTCTTTTCCGTACCGGTCTATAATATCCGGAATTTGACGATAAAGTGACCCCTGGATACCCTCTTGCCTGGTAAACGATTCCAGACGGGATACTTCCACGTCTTTGAAACGAGTAAGACTGCCATCCGAGAGTACTGCTTCCAATTCCGGGACGTGATCGGCAAACATACCATATTTGATTGAATGAGAACCTGTCGAATTGTTTCCGGCCATACCGCCCAGGGTGGCTACAGCACTGGACGAAGGATCAGGCCCCACCATCAGTTGATCCTTCAGCAACCTGTTATTAAGAACATCCAGCACAACCCCGGATTCCGCCTCAACCCATCTTTCTTCGGTATTCACCTCCAGAATGCGATTCAGGTACTTGGAATGATCAATGATCAGACCGGTACCAATGGTCTGCCCGGAAAGGCTTGAACCGCCTCCTCTGGGGATTACCGGTACCTCAAATTGACTAGCCAGTGATACTGCTGCGGAAATATCATCCAAATGCTTAGGAAGAACCACACCGACAGGTAGTTTCTGAAAGTCGGAAGCATCGGTACTGTAGAGATTTCGAGTTAAGGAATCAAAACGGACCTCACCGGCGATCGTTTTTTTTAATTCGGCAATTAGTTCGTCAATTTGTTGTTGATAGTGGGTTTCCGGTTTCATGTCTGGTCTGCGTAATTGTTTCTGGGGTTCGTTAGCTCGCTTTTCCGCTTATGCTATTGCTCAAACCCGGGTTTATCCAAAACAGGAAGGATGTTTTCTGCATATGGGATCACGTACCCTTTGCCGGTCAATTTCTCAACAAAATCGGCAGGATTATCGAGGTAATTAAATCCGTACCTTTCGGTTTCGGTTTTGCTGAAATTGGAAACCAGGGTTACTTCAAACCGGTTTAAAAGGTCTGCCACTCGATAGGCAACATAGGCCGGCATACTGAATTTTTTGTTTAAAATCTTGCCTATTGTTTCCGGTTGATCTTGAGATTGATTTAAGACTTCTCCAAACTCCGTGTTTCCGATACCTTCGGCCGCTTCAGCCACGAACAGTATCCTGCCTCCCGGTTTTACCGCATGCACAGCGTTGAATAATGCCTTGGTAGCCTGGTACAATTGTCCGTCCGTGCGGTAACCTCCTGCCGAAATCAAGGCAAAATCCGCGAGTTGTTGAATTGAGACGCAACACGCTCTGTTAACCTGCCGGCAGCCTTCCTGAAAAATATCTTCCAGTTCACCGGCATTGGCGTAAAATATCTCGCCCCTGCCATTAACGGCGATTCCAACAAAGGTGCTGCTCTTTCCCGCCAGAAACATCCCAGCTGCTTCCTGCAGGTCTTCATGAATCGGGTTTCCCTCAAGAATCCCCTGTTGCACGTTCGGATGTGGTGAGCCATCCGGGAGAA
>JANQLH010000291.1 GCA_028280735.1 SAR324 cluster bacterium
GTCATTCCGATCGATGCTGCAAGCTTCGCATCTCATGACCCGGTATCCATTTGCAACTAATTGAAATAATTAATGGACCCCGGATCAAGTCCGGGGTGACAAGTGTGACGTTGCGTCTATTAAAATAGAAAAACCATAAATTTTACTATTGTGACACAGTCTGCAAGTCCGAAGTGACAAGTGTGAGTAAACGTCTGTTAAATCTAGGAAAATCACAGATTTTCCTATTATGACACAGTTTGGCAAGGTATCCACTTGTATTACCTTGATATGAATTTACAAGCACAATCCTTTAAGTGTCTCAAAAATAGAGTATTGAATCATATTTGTCTTACCAAGAGACACATAAACTGTCATTTCATTAGCTTAAATATATTGATTATACCGAACGTTCTATTCAGTTTATCCGCTTTCCCATGGTAATCCGACAGCTTTGTCAATGCCCGATGAGAAAACTATTAAATTGGGTAGTACAACTCTTGCAAATTTAAAGGGCTTAGCAGGGAGTTTGCCAATCAAAAACTTATTCAAAGAGATTAACAATGAGTCAAGCTCAGTTCGAGTCGTTTGTCCAAAATTACCAGAACACGTTGAAAAGTATTCTTAATGATCATCCGGAGACAGAAACAGTGAATCATCTGGAAGGTCTGCCTCGGGAAATTCTAGATAAAGTACTGGAACCTGTTCCTCTGTCTGTATTTATCCCAACTAAATACGGCGGTATGGGAGATCGCCCTTCACAATGCCTGGCTCTGCTGGAAGCTATTTCGTATGAATCCATTGCCCTGGGACTGGCAATGGGTATCAACGGATCATTATTTCTGGAGCCGGTGGCCAAATATGGACACGAAGAGGCTAAAAAGCATGTGTTTGATCAGTTCTTAAACCACAAAAAACTTGGTGGTTTAATGATTACCGAGCCAGAGTTTGGCACCGACGCACTCAATATGCAGACCCGTTATCAGGGCCAAAATCCAGGTTTTTCATTAAAAGGCAGCAAACATTGGGGAGGGCTGACCGGTTTGGCTGATTTCTGGCTGGTTACAGCCCGTAAAGATAAAGGTGGAGGAAAACTGTCCAGGGATATTGATCTGTTCATCTGTGAAAAAAGCAACCCGGAACAGAGAATTGAGGTTGAGGAATACTACCACAAACTGGGATTGTTTTTGATACCGTACGGCCTGAACAAAATTGACCTGCAACTTCCCGAGAGCGCCAGACTCATTCCTCAATCCAGTGGGGTGAAACTGATGATGGATCTGCTGCATCGCAGTCGCTTGCGTCTGTCAGGTATCGGAATCGGATTCATTAAACGCATGTTGGATGAAGCCCTGGAACATTGCAGAACGCGATTTGTCGGTGGTAAAAATTTGCTGGCCTATGATCAGGTCGCCCATCGTCTTTCTGAATTACAAGCCTGGCACACGGTGAATTCTGCTCTCTGCTTCTATGCCACCAGGGTTTCGGATATCAGCAACGATTTGACTTCCTATGGACTCCAAGCCAACGCCGGCAAAACCATCCTTACCGATATGATGCAGGAATCAGCACAATCGTTGTTGCAATTAGTCGGGGCCAAGGGCTATCGCAGGGATCATATTGCCGGTAGAGCGGTTGTAGACAGTCGGCCTTTTCAGATCTTTGAAGGATCTAACGATGTGATGTACAGTCAGATCGCCGATGCTGTACTAAAGGAGATGAAGAAACGCAAAGAAAGCAATTTCCTTCATTTCCTGAAAGGATTTCAGCTCACCGAACAAGCAGCCGATTATTTCAAAGGGCATCTGGATTTTAAAATTGATAGTGATTTGATTCAGAGAAAAAGAGTCGTGTTGGGTAAGGTAACAGCCCGGTTGATTACTTCAGAGTTTGTTCTGGAAATGGGTAATGCCGGCTTTCGCAAAGATCTTGTTGACAATGCTCTCAAGGTAGTCAAAAACACTATTGCCGGGTTGGTTTCATCGTTCGACAACATGCGGCTGATCCCTATAGTTGAAAATACGGGGGATAGCGGTGATTGGAAGGAGATTTATCCGAACTGACAGGCAACTCCGCCTGCAACGGCGGAGTTTAGTTCTGAGATTGGATTTTTTCTTTATCTTAAGCCTTCCCGGGGCCCAGGGGTTTGAACATTACGATTAATTGTGGAAGTAGTGTCAAGGCGGCCAGAAGGGCTATCACCATGGCCAGTCCCGTCAGAATTCCAAAATAGATAGTCGGAATAAAGTTGGAGAGCACCAGAATTGAAAAGCCCATGATGATGGTTATGGAAGTATAGTACATGGCATAACCGATACTCTGATGGCAGCGGTGCATGGCCGCGATGTAGTTTCCGTCCTTTTCGAACTCCCTGATAAAGCGGTGAATGTAGTGAATAGTGTCATCAACAGCGATACCAACACTGATGGCTGCTATGGTAATCGTCATCATATCCAGCGGGATTCCTGCCCATCCCATAAAACCGAGTACGAATCCCACGGAAAGAATGTTGGGGAAGATAGCGATTAAGGCAATCTTCAGGGATCGAAACAAAACCATAAACATGAAGATCAGTGCCATGAGGACAGTCCCTAAAGTCAGGATTTGAGAATCAAACAGACTCTGGAGCATGTTGTTGTACATGACCATCATGCCTGCCAGGTATAATTTGTCTTCTTCAATCCCAACCTTGTTGACGAGATCGTGCCTGATGCGTTTCAACAGTTCATCGCGCCGGAGGTCCGGCAGCGAGTCAACAATTCGCACGGAAAACCGTGCCTGGTTATTCTCTACCGAGACATACGGATTTAAAATAATCTTGCGGAATTGTTCCGGCAGTTCTTTGTAAACAAGGGCCAAGAGAAAATTATCCAGAGCTTGACCATCATTCAGGGTTTTACCGACTTTGAGCATGGTTCCCAGGGACGATGTCTTACCGATTTCAGGAACACTTTCCAGGTAATCGTGAACTCTTTCCACCTGGTCCATTTTGTGGGAGGTGAACCAGTATTGGGCAGCGTCTTTTTCAGCTTCAAACTCTTCTTCAAACTCATCGAACTCTGCAAATTCGTCATCTTCCGCAGACAGGGCATCGCTATTTTCCTCGTCTTCGGAAAAATCGATCACCACATCAAGCGGAGTAGTTCCCCCGAGTTTCTGGTCGATCACAGCCATACCCCGGTAGATTTCGGTATCCTTTTTAAAATAATCGATAAAACTGTTTTCCACTTTTAGCCGGGTTGCTCCAACTATGCTTAACAGCAGTATTAGTGCACTAAAAATAAGAATCCCCGTTCCGTATTTCTCAGTATACTGTGCCAGTTTTTTGGTAAATGAAAAAAACGATTCAAATGAGGTATTGGGTTCGGCTTTATCGAGAAGGACTACCAGTGACGGAAAAATAAGAAAGGTCAGAACCAGCGAGATTCCGATTCCCGTGGTCATCATCCAGCCAAAGTTGATAATTGGTCTGATCCCGCTGAATACCAGGGAGCTGAATCCGGCCATGGTCGTCAATATGGCGAAAAAACAGGGTTTGGACATGGAATAGGTGGCTTCCAGAACCAATTCACGCTGGTCTGATCCCGGGTTATTGATGACCAGTTCCCGATATCTCACGATCAGATGGATCGTTATCGCCATGGTAATGATCAACTGTATGGAAATAAAATTGGATGAAATTACTGTAACTTCCCATCCGAACAAGCCTAACAAGCCACTGGTGGTCATCACTGAAAATCCGCAGGTGAGGATCGGCAGGATAATCCAGCGTACCTGGCGAAAAATGATCCAAAGCATTACGATCAGGAAAACCAGGACGCCAAGGCCAAACACTTTAAGGTCGTTTTTTACGAAAGTGATCAGATCATCGGCGATCATAGTCACACCACCCAGAAAAAGATCGGGTTCTCCCCGATAGTTTTCCAATATGGCCCTTACTTTTGCAATATTTTCGTGTTCGGCATCTCTCACCTTGTCCCTGTGAGCCTTGAAATCTTCAATTACCTGTGCCAGTTCGATTCTTTCTTCTTCCGTAATCGTTCCGGCTTTTTCTTTGTCGCGCAGTTGGTTTCTTTGTTTGACGAAATCATGCCAGACATTGTCATCGTGGAGATTTGCCAGGATGGCAGTTGTTTTAAAATCCTCACTGACCAGGTTGTTTTCGTAGATTGGGCTGTTCAGAAGTTCTTTCCTGGCAAGAGTTTTGTCAATTCCCTCCGATTCGAGGGTCAGAACATCCTTGATCATCTCTTTAATCGGTTTGGGAGGACTTTCCAAGAGCGGTACATCAAGAATGGAGGTAACAGACTCCACCCTTTCCAGTTTTAAAAGGTCGGCTCTTAAACGGCGGATTATATCCAGATTATTGTCCGCCAGCAGATCTCCTTTCGGGGTAAAGGTGATGACAAGAAAATCCTGGCTGCGAAAGCGTTCGTTGAATAAGCGCGACATGGCCAGGTCTTTATCATCTTCCAGCAGCAATGTTTCTGCGGAGGCATCGATCTCCAGTTTTCGGGCTTGAAATCCTAGCACCGCCACTGCCACCAAAATCAGAACCAGCATTAGACGAGGATACTCCAATACATACGAATTGAAAAAACGTCTCATCATTTCCTATTGTTAAATGTCGGATTATTATCCGGTGGGTACGGTAAACGAACCGGATTTGGATAGTCGTTCCAGCAAGTCATCAATACTGTTTTGTTTTAAAAACCCGGCAAACTGTGAACGATAAGTCTGCACAATACTGACACCCAGAATTTCGATATCATATACCAACCAACCGGTTTTGGTTTTTCTGAATTTATAGATCATCTCCATTTTATCGGTTTTACTCACCAGTTGGGTAACAACCAGTATTCTTTTTTTAACCCTTTTGGCATCCTCAACGACAACCTCTTCATCGGTATAAAGATCCAGCTTTTCCAGATATGATTCCTGAAGCCTTGTTACAAAACGTTCAACAAAGAGTTTTCGTTTGTCCGGGGTCATCGCTACCCAGTGTTTTTTGCCCAGGCAAACCTTCGCCATAAATTCAAAATCAAAAAAAGGCTCTATGGTTTCGATAATTTTGCGGTTTCTTGTGTTCTTATCGATCTGCTTGTCTCTCACCAGATCAATTACAACGGCAATACTTTTAGAGACAATTTGTTTTACGTCTGCCAGATCATCAGCCCTGACTGTCTGGGTAAATGCCAATCCGCAAATCAGCATTGCTGCAACAAGCTTCTTCATAATCACTCCTCAATCTCTTTGATTCTGATTTGTTCGTATCCGTCTCTCAAGAACAGATATAAGTCAAACGCATCTTTCTTTACACTCTCGTATTCTCCGATGCGCAGTGATGTGTTGTTAACACTGTCAAGGAAGACCGCTCCCACCTGCTGCTCAAGAGTTTCCAGATATAGAGTCTTGGGATCAAGATATCTTGTATCCGGATACCTGGAAAAGGCATCTCTCAGGTTGGAAGGACCGAAAAACGGTAAAACGATGTGCGGGCCCGCCCCGACACCGTAATAACCAAGGGTTTGGCCGAAATCTTCATCATGAGCCTCCAGACCAAACCATTCTGTAGCCGGGTCCCAAAAACCAAGGACACCGATTGTTGTGTTGGTGACAAATCTCAAGGTTTCTTCCCCGGCGTTTTTTACTTTCAGCTGTAAAACGTTGTTCACGAAACGTACCGGGTACATGAGGTTGGTAAAAAACCGATCAATTCCCTTTCTGACACATTCGGGTACTATCCACGCGTAACACTGGGCTATGGGTTTCAACACCCAAAAGTAGAGTTTATCGTTGAAGGTTGTCATGGCCCGATTGTAGCCTTCCAAAGGATCAAACACTTCCTTTTCCGTGGCATCTCCAAATTCCTCTTCGAACTCATCAAATTCTTCAAAATCGTCGTCTTCCTCCTCCGAAAAGTCATCCTCATTGCTTTCTGCTTCAGCAGTCGACGTTTCTGCAGGCAATCCATCGGTTTTATCATTATTAACCTGTGATTGAGAACAACCGGAAATAAAAAAGCTAATCAAAACAACTAATAAAAAACAAGTTCGAAAAGAAAAAGAATAGCTCCTAAGCAAATGGTTCATCGATTCTCGCTGGGATGGTGCCGGTTAATCATTTTGGTCGGTATACGATGTTTACTGGTTATGCGTGACTTGTTTCAAAAACAGAAGTCCGACATATTTGCCATTCATGGTAACAACCGGGTGATTAACTATTCGGTTTTGATTAAAATGCAATTAAAATGGTGTTATACATCAGCCGCTTTGAGCGAGTATTATATTCTGCCATTTTGGCTGTAGCAGAATGATTTGTCAATTCAGCGGACTTTCTCAAGCCATCCTGTCACTCAGCCTATCAACTCTTTTTCTAGCGGGTTTCTTTTTCGACAAATTGAATCGTTCCATCGACAAAACACAAGCAACTCTACCAAATTGTGTCTGAGCGAAAACCAGTTTAACCCATACCTATAAACGTTTATAAAGGCAGCTTGGCGCTCGAAGTTCAGTGCTTACAGCCTTCAGCGATCAACTCTCGACCGGTTTTTACTTGTCTTTGTAACGGCTTAAGCTGACGGTTGAC
>JANQLH010000318.1 GCA_028280735.1 SAR324 cluster bacterium
TTTCTGATCGCTTTGCTGATCATTCTCTCTATCAATTCCATTATTGTTTTGCAGCGTGTAGGTTTGCCAATCTTCCGCTTGGTTGATGAAGTCAAGAGAATTGAAGTCAAAGACATGGATCAAATCCTGTCAGACACCCGACAGGAGCAATCCGAACAGAGTCTTGACGAAATTGATGAGTTAACAGCTGCGTTTAAAGAAATGGAGAGCAGGCTAAACACCTCGTTATTCGAATTGCACAAGGAAATACAGGAAAGGAAAAATGCCGAAGACAACTTAAGAAAAGAGAAAGAATTTACAGAGGCTGCCATTGATTCATTGCAGGACACATTTTATGTTTATGATCCGGAAACCGGTATCCCCATTCGCTGGAACATGATTTTTTCAACGGTTTCCGGATACAGCGAAGATGAAATCGCGTTAAAACAAGCACCTGCTGAATGGTTTAGTGATGAAGATTTACAACGTATCAACAATATGGTTCCCGAACTTTACGAAAAGGGTCATTCCGTTTTAGAAGCCGCTTTGATTACCAAGAGCGGTCGAAAAATTCCGACGGAATACTCTGTCTCTTTGATCACGGACGATCAGAACCGACCCCAATACGTTATTTCCGTTGGCAGGGATATAACCGAACGAAAACAGATCGAGGAATTAAAACAAAAGGCACACGAAAGGCTTGAACAAAGAGTTAGGGAACGAACCAGCGATCTGGAAAAAGCCATGGAAATGGCCGAAGTGGCCAACAGGGCCAAAAGCGAGTTCCTCGCCAACATCTCCCATGAGCTGCGCAATCCCATGCACCATATTCTAAGTTATTCCAAATATGGTGTTGAAAAGTTTGAATCGGTCAGCCAGGAAAAACTGAGCCATTACTTCAACCAGATCCACATTTCCGGCCAAAGACTCATGAATTTACTGAACGATCTGCTCGATCTCTCAAAAATGGAAGCAGGTAAAATAGTATATGATTTTGACAATCACGATATTCATAAAATAATGCAGGAAATAATTTCAGAACTGAATCCGATCCTCCGGGAAAAAGAACTGACTGTGTTAGTGGAAGAGAAATGCAGGAATCGCACTGTCAATTGTGATGCCTTTAAAATTGGGCAGGTCTTCAGAAACCTGCTCAACAATGCTGCCCGCTATACCCCGGAAGAAAACCGGATTACCGTTAAGTGTAAAATGGGGAAAATTGTTAAGGAAAATGAAACGATCAGGGGATTGATCATATCCGTGTCCGACAAAGGTATCGGCGTTCCGCCAGATGAATACGAGCTCATCTTCGACAAATTCACCCAAAGCAGCATGACAAAGACAGGCGCCGGTGGCACCGGACTGGGGCTTGCCATCTGCAAAGAAATCATCGACGCGCACAACGGAAAGATTTGGGTGGAAAACAACAGCAACGGAGGTGCTACCTTCAGTTTTATCCTGCCAATAGAAGAAATCGTTCAATAAGAAACCCCTGATTCTCTAAAATGTCAACAGCCATCAGGGTAAAAAAGCTGACGCTAACTCAAAAAAACTCACTTGGCAGGTTGATTCAGTTTCAGCTCTGTAAAACTCTTTATTCGATTTTTCACTTCGGTTGTCTGCCTACGGCTAACCGGTAAGATCACATCGGAATTTTTAATCCTTAAATGAGTATTACCCCCCTGATTTACCAGCTTATCAATATGATTCAAATTCACGGTGTGTGAGCGGTGTATTCGACAAAACATCTCCGTGGGCAGGCTGTCCAGAATGGTTTTCATCGAACTTTTGATTTGAACTTCCTCCAACCCCTCAACAGTTCTAATAAAAATGCTTGCATAGTGTTGATCAATGGAAATATAGCTGATGTTTTCCGGATTGAGATTTACCGTGTTTTTCCCGGAAGTCAGTTCGACGGTTTCAAATTGAAAAGCAGGAATCGTTGGTTTTTTATTCCTGACTTTTTTCAGAACCACATGATTAGCTAAAAACAAAACCACTGCAGTAGCCGGAAACATCTTGAACAAAAATTTCGGAGTAAACGGCAGAAATCCGTTGGCGGGATCAAAGTAATAGTCCAGATCTGCAAGTTTCAATGTTTGAAAAGCAGCCTGGATACAGCCCAACAGCAGAAATCCTACCAGAAAAATGATCATTCCAAGAACCCAGACCAGACCGATTGTCAGATGATGATGTTCCGCTCCGTGTGTTTCAAGCCAGAAAATCCTTGATTCGGAAACAATTACCATAGCAATCCCAAATGAAAGAAAATAGGACAGCCCGACAAGTGTATAGGAAACTAATGATCCGGGAAGAAAGATGACTACTGTAAACGCTACCAAGCCGATTAGCAAGGAGACTGATAAGTAGATCAGTGATCTTTTTTTGCGGTTATAATTAAAATAAAGAGGGGTACCCAAGTACCCCTTGATAAACTTGAAAGGCGAATTTGATCGGGATGCTTCCATGATTGAACTATTGAACAATTTTGGATTGGATTTTCAATATGTTCTATAATCCAATCTGTAAGTTCGTCAATAGTGATCATAAAAGTTCCCGGGGAGGATTAGTTCTGCTCAATGACTTTTTTAAGAGCGCGGGAAATTCACCCAAAAATAGATTCCATACCTCCAATATAAGTTTGAAGCAGGTTGTCGCTATTTTTTTGTTTTTTTATGCTTAATGACAATACGGGAAATTTTACCGTTCAGACCGTTTTTATAGTGAGTTTCAAGCCTTATTCCTTTGATTTTGTTGTATACATAGTCTTTTTTGAAGTTTTTGTATTTTTTAGTGTTTTTTGGTTCAAAGGTCGGAATGCACACCGATGAACCATTGAAACTCCACTTTTTACCCTTCTCGGTTTTCATCTTAATTTTTGAGATCGATATTTTTGCCCAATCATCTTTTTCATTGCCCTCATGATTGTCAAATAAGATAATCTCCGTTTCGGGCTTGGCCCATCTAAAAATTCTCAGGGAACGAATTTCATCATTCACACAAGACTTACTTTTTTTGCAATCTGCAGTCTGCTTGACCCGACTTCTGAAGAATCCCTTTTTTCCTCCTCCGCAGTGATTGTCCTCATAAAACACCAAATCATATGGCAACGTCTTGGTCCATTTGTCTTTAGTCCAGCCTTCTGCTTTCTTCCCGGGGATTGTCACAACAGTTGATATTTTTCCATCCAGTTTTGATCCTTTTTTTTGCCTGACAAATGCTTTTTCCACCTCATTGCCGGGAGTTTGATCAGTTCGTTCAAAGGAACTCACACAATATCCTTTTCCCTTTGGAATCAGTTTATTTAAGTCTTTGTGGATTCTTAGCACTGTGAAATCATCATTCATCCTTTTTTTAATGTGTTTACTCGGACTGTCATAAAGCACGATAACGCTGCCTGCCACTGCAGGATAGCTGACTTTTCGGTTTTCGGGATTTGCGATTAACATTGATCGGGCTTCATCATTCACA
>JANQLH010000320.1 GCA_028280735.1 SAR324 cluster bacterium
ATAAACGCTAAGTTGATAATACAAAACTACAAACTTCCCTGTAAGGGAAAATTAAAACAGCCTAGGGTAAGTGAGCTTGCGAACGTCACCCTAGGCTAATTTAATGAACGCTTTCAGCGTTAAGCGCAATTCATTGTTGTTATATCGGAAACCAACCTAGAATGTAGGATGGGTAACTTGTTACCCATCAACTGTTTGTAAACGACTCTTGATCACGTGCCGCCCGATGGGTAACGGAGTTACCCATCCTACCGTTCTAATTAGTGTCTGAACGAAAACTAGTTTAACCCATACAAATAAAAGCTTTAAGGGCAGCTTGGCGCTTCGAAGGCCAGTACTTTCAGCATTCAGCGATCAGCTCTTAGCCAGTTTTTGCTTGCCTTTGCAATGCTTTAAGCTGAATACCGAAAGCTGACGGCTGACAGCAGGTTTATCTACAAGCTGAATCCGGTTTCCGGCACAAGTCTGGTTAAGGATTTAGCGTTTTTCCTTTCAAGCACCGTTTACCTAGATTCCTAAATACTTACAGATTGCTTTGTATTGGCTTTCACCGTCAAGCCCTGCTTCGGCAAGGACCATTTCCGCCTGACCGCTTCCCAGGTAGTGTCCTTTTTGAAACGGGTGCAGGCTGGCTTCCCGACCTTTTCTGGATTGTATCCACTGGTACATGGTTGAGATGGTGAAGCCGGTAATACCCATGGCTTTTTGAGCTTTTTCTTCGGGATAGATCTCATCTTGTTCTGCTTTTGGCAGCATGTTGAAAAGCTCTGTGCTGGATACATAATAGACATCCGTATCGATCCCTTTTGATTTAAGCAGAGGCATGGTCTCATTAATAAAGGCAAAGGTTACCTCGCTCCCCTGCAAGACGATAGTTCCATCGGGCTTACCTTCCGCTTTTTTCAACAGGTAAAGTCCTTTAATTGAATCATATATTGAAGCTAGTCCCAACGCCTGTCTATCAGGAATTGTTTCGGCAGGCCTGGTAACAAAAGGAACCATCACGGCAGGATGGCAACTCAGCGTTTTGGAAACCAAAGGCCAGAATTCTGCGGGGTCCCACGGAGTTAAGGTAATACTGGTGCCTAATGGGAAATTGTCCTGAAGGAGTTGCAATGCTTGTGGATCTGCGTGTGTCGGACCATCCTCGCCGGTTTTGAGGCCCGCATGGGCGCAGATCAGGATAAAGGTTTTAAACGGCTCGGAGTTAATTGACTGGCGAGCTTGTGATCCGATTGCATGGAGTCTGGCCGGCACATGACCGAGAGCCGCAATGAAAGCACCATATGACGAACACACTCCAATATGGCTGCCATAGGTAGAAAGCCCTGCCATGATTCCAGCCATGGCGTCCTCACAGATTCCTCCGATCGATAAGATCCGTGAATCGGGGTTGGTTTGGGTATTAAAATATCCCCCGGCAAAATCTTCACCTACGGCAGAAACACTGGTTGATCCCAGCAAGTCGGCGGAAGCGCTTAATATGGCCCCGTTACTTTTATTATTGTAATACTGTAACACTTTTCCCAACTCACCGCGCAGGGTTGTTGTGGTGCCGGCCTCCAACTTCAGTTCCGGCGGTGTGCTGAGCATCTGTGTGTCTGCTATTTCTTTGATGGCAGTGAGGTTAGGTGCGTTTGTTCGTGATGTTTGATTCTTTTTATTCAAACGCGATTTAGCTATTTCCAGTCTTTCAGCTAAAATATTGGTAAGATCCCGGTTTGATTGAAAAAAATTTCTGATAATCGATAGTGCCTCCCAGAAACAGGCCTCCAGCACATCTTTTTGTTTTCCTCCGGAACATCGTTGTTCAATGCCTTCACAATGGGGCAACTGCTCACTGCCTGTTTTCACAAATGGTTTCACCGCTTCAAAAAACCCGTCGGTACAAAGATTATGACCCGCACCGTGGGAAGCTTTACCTTCGATTCCGTACCTCCAGCCTTTGGTGGTTTTATAAACAACCGCAGTTGGCTGATCATTCTGAATCATATCCACTTGATGCTGTGCGGTCATGATCTGTTTAAAATCCATTCCGTCCGCTACGTCAATAACGTTCCAATCATTCAATGCTGCCAATTCCATTGGATTCCACTGGACGTAATCACCGGGTTGAGAGCCCACCCGGCATACCTTGTCGGAATCGATGGATGCCTGGTTCCAATCCACATGGAGTACCACGTTTTTAAGCGAAGCCGTTCCGGCAGCCGCCATAGCTTCACTGACGCGTCCCGGGGTCAATCCGCCTTCACCTTCAATGATATGTACCTTTGGTGCCTTCTTGCCGTACTTGTCTGCCATTCCGAAAGCAAGGCCAATGCTGGTCGCTATGCCAACACCCGAGGCACCGGTGGATAGTTTGACAAATGGTGTGGCTGGGGTTGGGTGACCATCCAGTGCCTTAACCTTAAACTTTTTAAACAATGCTGTCTTGGTAATTGGATTTCGTCTGAACCCCAGCAAATCCTCAAGTCGGAGCTGGTAATTCGGATTATTTGGCAAAAGCTCGGGTTTGGCAATTCTTATGATTTCATTACGCAAAGCCCAGATATTGTACAATCCAAGGGCTTTATGTCCTGCAGCGTATGAAATGATGTCCGCATCCGGTCTGTCCGGATCAGAGATGTCATAATCCATGGTTCGGAATAACAAACTGGAAACGATACGACCTGATGAGATCGAACCGCCGGGATGTCCGGAAGTTGGTACATAGTTATACATCATTGCACAAACCGACCGATATACCAGATCCAGTTGTTCAAAGACTTCGAGATCCCTTGTGAAATCTTCCTCATCCGTGTAATCCATTTCGTTGTTGATACTTAGATAAACCCCTCGCCGTTCATCCATATTAAGTGACATGCAATACTCCTTTGTAGTAGTTATAAAAACCGGGTACTCAAAAGTACCCAAATTGATGATCCCGGATCGACCGATCGTGCTACATCCCCCTTGATGTCAGCAACAATGGTCACTTACCAAGCCACTCATTGAAAATCGTTTTTACCGACCGACGCATCTCCCCGGAAAAACTTGCGCCTGTTTTTCTCAGGTACATATGCTGTCCATAGTTTTCTGCAGGCTCCAAATAAGATCCTTCGGAAGTATTCTCCAGATCAGCATACATCTCTTTAAATTCTGAATGATTTAGTTGTTTATAGGTGTCCTGAAAATGAATAAACTTTTGTTGAAAACGTGAGCGCGGTTTTTGGCTCAGATAGCTCTCCTTGTAATAACCGAAACACAGCATTGTGATCGGGAACACATGACGTGGAAGATTAAACATGGCGCGGTGGGTTTCAATGTTTTCCATGATATCACCAATGTAGCACGAGCCGATTCCCAGGGATTCAGCTGTGATAACTGCATTTTGAGCTGCAATCAAAGCGTCACAGCAAGCCAGCAACAGGTCTGATTCCTGAAGATCAACATAATCCTGATTGTTCTGCCGGCATAAATCCGGAACTCCGGAATAGACATAGTAATCCTGCCAGCGTTGCATATCTGCAAGAAAAATCAGTACCAGCGGTGCTTCGGCAATAAAAGGCTGGTTGTCGCAGGTTTTAACGAGTTTTTCCTTATCAGCTTTTCCGGTAACCTCAAGGATGGTATAGAGCATCATGTTTCCTGCTGTAGGAGCGCGCATAGCCCCGTTGATGATGAGATCAACCGTTTCCCGATCGATGGTTCGGTCGGCATACGCTCGCAAGGACTTTCTGTTGTTTAGAAGCTGAATGGTTTCATTCATTTAAAAATTGAGGGAGTAGGGTGGCTTTCGTGTTCTTGAGTTTGTTTTATGGGCTCAGCATCAAATATTTAAGCATCGTTTGTAAATAGTCATTTACTCACTTTCTGCTTTTCTTTTGGATTAACCTGCAGCGGACCGTCTCCACGATTCAAAATGGCTTGATGGTAGTGTTGCATCATGAATTGGTGTTTCAGTTAACCATTCGGAGCGGGTTGGGGATAGAGCCGGGAAGGTCGGAATCTTGGGATTCTCCATGGGAGCAGCCACCGGAATTGTTACCATGGCTGATGATGAACGGATCAAAGCCGGCTCATTCAGCAGCAGTTATGCCAGTGTTGTGGATGAATTGTCGGACGTGGGAAGAAGAGATTTCGGGATACCTGATTTTCCTTTGCTTACCATGGCTATTGCTGTGGCAAATTTGCGGGGAAACATGAACCTGTACGATATTGTTCCGGAACGCTCAATCGTCCGAATTTCCCCCAGGCCGGTTCTTATTATGCACTGTGATGGCGATGATTATGTCGATTACGAACACGCGGTAAGGCTATACAATGCTGCGAAGGAACCGAAAGAGATGTGGACAGCAAGCTGCAAGCGACATGAGCGGGTCTGGAACTCAAACCCGAAGAAAGCGGAATCCGTGGTGATCTCATTCTTTGATCGTTATTTACGTTGATACTTGCTTTCGGGAGACTATCGCAACTGCCTGCATTATTTACAAAATCCGGAAAAAATGGAACCTTATAAAACGAAAACCGGAAAAACGGCCAGAGAAACCATCGATGAAAAACCGGACGATTCGGTTTTCGTAGGGTTTACGGATTATCCGGGCTATACCCGATTACTAAAGGAAATTAATCGTTTTTTTAAAATTTAACAGTCTCACCAAAAAAATTACAATAAGTGAGTCGAATTATAATTAGTTAACACTGGAATGTTCCGGATTTATTATCCGAAATCAGATTCATTTATATGGGATTTCCGGTTTGTTCCACATCTCGAATAAAGGGGGGGGCATATGCGACAATTGATATACCTGGCATTAATGACTATGTTCCTGGCTGCAAATAGTCATGCCGAGTGTTTTTTAAGGGTGGAAAAACCAGGAAGTTATGATCCGGAATTAATTAACGAGAACGCAGTTGCTCATATATCCAATTTCGCAGAAATAGTTAAACCCTTACCCCCGGGAGGGATTAGCGCTTCAGAACAATGCTTTTATAATGTTAATATCAGTGAAAATGACAGCGGAATCATTGTTACCATTCGAGGCAGACAGGTAAATAGCTCCGGAGATTCGCGACTAAGGGGATTGGATGGATTTCAACAAGCTGTACTCAGGGCAATTGTCAAATCCAAACCTGAACAGTTACATCGAGTCTGTAATGCCTACCCATCCTTAATGAAAGACAATTGTTCAGGCGTGAGCACAGGAGCGGATTATTCAATCATCACAAAGAAACTGAATTCAAACCCTGTGGCTTCCAAGCGTTATAAAATGGCATTGATCTTTAAAAAAAGAGGGAAAATTGATAAAACCAGGCAATTTTTCGATGAAATCCTGAAGAAATATCCTAATTCCCTGGAAGCTGCTTTTGTACAGATGCATATGATGACTGAAGATCTCCGCCTAAAACAGAAGAACAAACAACTGGATCTTCATTTATTAGACTCGATACAGTCTATTAATCCGGCATACAAATCAACGACGATGCACAGCGAGCTGAAGGTAGACGTAATTAATTGGCTGTTGGCACTGGTTCAGGAGGCACAGAGAAAAAACCGGTTCGATGGGGATCTTTACAAAGGTGTTCGGAGCTATTTAAGTCATCATGTGAAAACAAAGCTTTCAACATCGCTGAGAAATGAGTCCATTAAGTGGATGGTTACCTTGGGAGAGCTTGAATTACCAAAGGAAAATGGTGAAGCTTCAGCTAGAGTCTATTTTGACAATGCAATCAGTCTCGGAATCTCCGACAATCAGGCCAAAATACTGGAAACGAAGCTCAAAGCAGCAGGCATCAGGGCTCTGATGAGAAAAGGATTGATGGATGAAGCTGAGATGGCCATTGTCGAATGGGAGGTGGAAGAACCGAATTCCTCTATTTTGATAAAACTGCAAAAAGAGTTTGAGCGACCTGAAAACATGGTAACCATTCCAGCGGGCAACGTTAGGAACCGCTGGGTAGAATCATTCAACCTGGACAAATACGAGGTGACAAACAATGAGTTTTTAGAGTTTGTGAAAGCGAATCCTCAATTTGGTAAGGGGGAGGTTGGTCTCGATCTGAATGACAAGGATTATCTGAAACGATGGAAAAAAAACAACACCTTTTCTGCTAAAATCAGCAACATACCTGTTGTGTTTGTATCACAAATTGTTGCCACCGCCTATTGCAATTGGAAAGGTAAAAGACTGCCCACCGATCTGGAGTGGGGTTTGGCTGCGCAGGAAGGTCGCCGTAATTATCCTTGGGGAAACAAAGTACCGACAAAAGAAATCGCTAATTTTGGAAAGGGCCTGATGGGGGCTCCCCTTCCCGGAGATTCCCATCCATTGGGTGCGTCACAGGAAGGAGTTATGCACATGGCAGGTAATGTCTGGGAATGGACCTCTACCATGCAAGGAAGACAAGCCGTATCAAGAGGAGGTAGTTACTACGATGGTGCAGAGATTCTTCATAATGAAAACAAACAGTTGACTACGGATCTTCCCACCTATTCCAGTCGTTTTAGCGGATTTCGTTGTGCTAAATGAGAGATGGATCTGAAAGCTCCCCCATATAGTTCAATGGATTTATCAAGGCCCAAGCGGAATCGGCCCGGGTCTTGACAATCTCCAAAAAATTCATGGGTAGAGCGTTGGATTCCAACTTGCGTTGGAAAAGACAGGCGGTCTCTTCAAAAGGATTTCCCT
>JANQLH010000361.1 GCA_028280735.1 SAR324 cluster bacterium
CAAGTTACCCATCCTACCTTCTAAGTTGTTTTCCGATATAACAACAATGAATTACGCTTAACGCTGAAAGCGTTCATTAAAGAAGTTTTCGGAAAACTCAACATGAACTCCTTCAGAGTTCTTATCTATTTTTCAACCATACCTAGGGTGATGTTCGCAAGCTCACTTACCCTAGGCTGTTATAATCTTCCCTTACAGGGAAGAACCGTAGGATGGGTAACTCCGTTACCCATCCGGTGGAATGTGATCAAAAGCCATATATAAAGAGATGATGGGTAACAAGTTACCCATCCTACCTTCTAAGTTGTTTTCCGATATAACAACAATGAATTACGCTTAACGCTGAAAGCGTTCACTAAATTAGCCTATGGTCAGCGAGTTTGCGAGCGCCACCATAGGTCAGCCTTTGCAATCGATTCCTTTGCCTTGAATTGTCTTTTTTTGTGAATTCAACTAAGTTGAAATCGATTTTCAAATCCTGATGATGCAAAATCGTTTGCGGATAAACATGACTATTCGAATCTACCTGGGAATATTCTTTAAATCATTAGCCATTTTGATGTTTCAGGTGTGCTTGATGAGAATACTCTCCGTTACTTTATGGTATCATTTTGCTTTTCTGATCATTAGTTGTGCTCTCCTTGGGTACGGGGCATCAGGTTCCTGGCTGGTGTTAGTTAAACGCCCGAACCATCCTTTTTGGCCGGCTTTTTTATTCTCCCTGACGCTTCTTCCGCTGGTATACCTTGCCAACTCTATTCAAATTCAACCTGCATTGTTATCTCTCAGCTTTCAGCATTGGATAAACCTTCTGGTGATATTTGCCATACTTACGATCCCGTTTTTTCTCTCAGGCCTTGTTTTAAATACACTGTTCCGAAAATACCCTGGATACGCCTTCAGGTTGTATTGTTTTGATTTGGCCGGGGCTGCTTCCGGAATCATTATTTTTTTAATTGTTGCTCCAAAGTTCAAGGAATTCGAATGGATCGTTCTGATAAGTTTTTTTGGTTTCCTGGCATCAGGCGTTTTGGCAAATTCAAGACAAAAACATGTGGTCTCCTTTTTCTTTGGGATCATCTTCCTGGTAACCGCTGGATTAGAGGTGCTTTCAGAAATTAAGGTCAATGAATACAAGGCATTGCCTCTAGCATTGAAAAACAAAAATAGCAGTAAAATCGGGGAAGAATGGAATGCCGTTTCCAAAGTAACCTGGTTCAAAAGTCCGATTACCAAACATGCTCCCGGATTAAGTCTAAACTACCGGGGAGAGTTTCCGCTTCAAACAGGCATAGCCCTTGATAATGATTTGTTAACCGCTGCTTCTGATCGTTTAACAACGCAGGAGGAGTTTGTATCCTCTTTGCCAATCTCACTTGTTTTTGAACCGAAAAAAGAGAGCCGTACTGTTCTGATTATCAATGCAGTAGGAGCAGATTCCGTTTTACCGGCAATAAAAACAAGCTCCAAGGTCGATATCCATATCGAAAACACCCTTTTGAAAGAGTGGCATGAAAACCAGCAGTACCCGTCAAACATTAGATTTCTCACAGGTACTGCGCGCAGTGTGTTGGCAAGTGAAAAAAGGGTGTATGACAAAATAATCGTTTCCCTGGAGGGAACCTTGCCTTCCGGTTTTAGCGGATTGGATAGCCTGCACTCCAACGATCTTTATACACGGGAAGGACTGGAATCCCTATTCAAACGTTTGAGTCCCGAAGGTTGGTTGGTCTTTCACCAGTACCTGCTGCCACCCCCGCGTTCCGAGCTCAGGTTGCTGGCAACCCTTCTGGAGGGTATCAAAAAAGAAGGAAAGGAACCGAACAAACATCTCGGCATCTTTCAATCCGTTTCTACCCTTCTGGTCCTCTACTCACCGACTGAGTGGAACAATACGGATATTGAAACATTTGAAAACTTCTGCAGCAGAAACTCATTCATTCCTATCAGTTACCCCGGTGCTCCGGAGGCTGCCAAGGAAAAAGCACTTCAGGTAAATCCGCTGTATACGCAACCAATTTATCAATTGTTGGCAGATCCGCAGTCGTTTCAAAACCGGTCGGTGTTTAACCTGACTCCAACAAACGACAACCGACCCTACTTCAATGTTTTTTTAAAACTGAATAAACTTGGCGAATACTTGGCCGAATTTGACTACAAATGGGAGTCGATTATTGAAGGTGGCTTGTTGATTGTTCTCCTGCTGATGTTTATATGCCTGCTTTCCTTTGGCATTATCGTTTTACCGTTGATGCCGGCAATAACAAAATGGCAGTTTGCATCAAGACAGTCTGTTTATTTTATCTGGATAGGATTAGGATTTATGTGCGTGGAAATAGCGCTCTTGGAAAAATTAACCTTGTTTCTGGGTGATCCGGTTTATTCCTTTAGCTTAACCCTGAGTTGCCTGTTAATGGCTTCTGCCCTGGGTGCAGGAAGGGTAAAAAAAGATAAAATAAAACCGATTAAGGGAATTACAACCTGGGTAGTGGCGGTACTCCTGCTATTCGGACTATTCATCTCAAAAATGCTTGCAAGCATGAAAGGACTGCCATTTGAGGCCAGATTGGTGACAAGCGTGATTTTAATAATGATTATCGGCATTGCACTGGGCCATTTTTTTCCTTATGGCATTTCCATGGTTTCACAACAATCATCAAATCAGAAAGAGCGCGAAAGCCGAATTGCACTTGCCTGGTGTTACAATGGAGTTGCGTCCGTTATCAGTTCAACCGGCTCAATTTTCATCTGTCTATTCTGGGGAATCAATTACCTGTTTTTTCTTGCTGCCCTGTTTTATCTGCTGGCTTACATTTACTCCTTAAAGCCTTGATTAAAAATCGTCTATTCAAGCATTTTCCCTGTCATAGGGACAAATCTAACACCAATATGATAGTAAAACTCTGTTTTTCCGTCGGGTTTTTTCTCAATCACGGTTAGTGTCTGATGTAGCCTTGTATTTCCCAACGGAAGAATTAACTTGCCTCCCGGTTTTAATTGCTTGATCAGTGGTCCGGGAACATGATTGGCAGCCGCTGTGATAATTATCCTGTCAAATGGCGCATATTCTTCCCAGCCGAAGTAACCATCCGCATTTTTTACTTTGATGGGAAGCTTCATTTCAGAAAAAAGCTTTGTCGTCAGTTCAGCCAACCCGGGTATGATTTCAATTGAAAACACCTCTAATCCCATCTCTTCAAGAACAGCCGCCTGATAGCCGGAACCGGTACCAATTTCCAATACCTTCAGGCCAGGCTCGGCATCCAACATTTGAGACATCAACGCCACAATATAAGGCTGGCTGATCGTTTGGCTATGTCCAATCGGCAAAGGTCTGTCCCGATAAGCAAATTCACGTAGTGAAAGGGGCACAAAACGATGACGCTGCACCGTAGCCATTGCCTTTAACACAGCTTCATCAACAATATCTCTTCCCTTCAAATCCCTTTCGACCATTCGAGTCCGCTCTGAACGGAACGGATCAGCATGAATCCCTTCCAACGTTCCAAAAACCCAAAAACAGAACAAACAAAGGATGACGTTTATCTTTTGCATGATTATATCCCATCTATAGTTGACAACAGTGTTTAGCCCGGGAACATCTCCACCATAAATACAAAGGTTAAGCAGATTCTAGCTGAATCTAAGCTTTTTGGATTTAAAAAACAAGAAATTCGGGTCTTTTGAGAAACTGTGTTAACGGCTGCAATACCGGCGAAGTAGGAGATCAATTTAACCGGGCAACATAATCAACATCAAGGGACGTTCCTAAAAATCTGAATCCCCGTTTGGCCACAAAACAGGGGTGGTTTTAGCGATAATCTGTATTAATAGAATTTTCATTGATAACAGCAATTATGCCTTCCGGAAGCTGTGATGAGTGCCTGTTCAAAGTGTGGGGTTTGTTCGAAAGCATTTGGGTATGATTTGTTAAAATAACTCCTGATAAGTCGATAGGTCCTGTATCCCTTCGAAATCAAAACCCAATAAACAGGCTTATTAGGAACCTCCCGTCGTTTAACCGACATCAAGTGCTTCAAGAACTCAACCTGTGACACGACTCCTCCCCGACAGCTTTTGTCAATGATAGTATCACCCGAAAAAACACCCCGGACCTGTTGGTTTCCCACCCGGGTTTCAAGCGTTTTCAGCGTGCTGAATCCTCCAATCTCGTCCTCATCACATTGCGAATCCTGAATCAGAACCATATTCTGCTTGTCCCTAAGATCAGCTTGAAACCTCTCCCAACTGACGTTTTCATAGTACTTATTCATCAACGCAAACATATTACGGATTTTTTTTTGATTCAACTCCGTGATATCAACTATTTTGGCTGTGATTCTCATGATCTTCTCTTCCAAAAAAGGGCTTATCCGGATGAATCAGTGGGACCTGTCTTGGTGGAATTGTAACTAAAGCCTTTTAAGGTGAATAAACTTGGTAGACTGAAGGAAGGTGTAAGGAAAAAGCCTTCTTTGCAACTAGCTAAATGGGCAGATATAAACATTTTCATAACAATCATAACACCTAACCGGTTCTGCTGCTCTTTAACTCACGGACAAGGTCTTTTGATGCTTGCCGTTTTCGTCGGTTTTTTTTTAATTAAGCTAAACAGCTGCAAGCAAAATACCACTCGGCGTTCAACCCGCGACAAGAACCGTTTTAAGGTCGGGAAACATACGCCTTTAACCTATGTCTTGAAATAGCAAATGGTCAAGAGCACTTTGGGTTTATGTCTTCTTAAACCTTGTTTGCAAAAATGTTGATTGATATAATTTTCGTGTCTGAACGGAAAATAGTTAAACCATCATCCAGCCTTGTGTCAGATTCCGGAAATCAGCTTGAAGATAAACGTGCTGTCAGCCGTCAGCTTTCAGCACTCAGCTTAAAGCATTACAAAAACAAGCAAAAAATGGCTGAGAGCTGACCGCTGAAAGCACAGAACCTCCAAGCCCTAAGCTGCTTTTAAAGCTTTTATTGGTATGGGTTAAACCGGTTTTCGTTCAGACACTAATTAGGTGCAACAATCAATGACAACTGTGCATGGAGGCGAGCATGAATCCTTTTCTCTTCAGTGTTGTGTATCTCGTACCTTTGAGCGTGTTAACAGGATATTACCTTGGTGGCTGGTTCACTTTTTTCACACCGGCCATGGTTTTTGGAGTGGTTCCCGTTCTGGATCTTTTGTTGAAAGAATTTACCGTCAATCCCACTACTGAACAGGAGCAGGTTCTTTTGTCCGATATTCGCTACAAAATCCTGACCTGGTTTTGTGCGCCAATTCAGGTTGGTCTGGTTATCTGGGCGTGTGTCATAACCTGGAAAATGCCGTTGAACCACATTGAGTTCGTCGGCTTGACGGTCTCTCTGGGGGTATCATCGGGAATTTTAGGTATTAATGTAGCACACGAGCTTGTGCACCGGGTAAATCGAAAGCTGGAACCTTTCCTGGGGCAGTTGATGCTCTCTACTTGTCTTTACATGCACTGGGGACTGGAACACGTGGTCGGTCATCATCGTTATGTGGCAACTCCGGAGGACCCGGCAACGGCTCGACTAGGGGAAGGTTTTTATCTATTTTTACCAAGAACCGTCCTGGGCGGACTATTCAAAGTGTTTCAATTTGAGCAATCTCGTTTGAAACGCAATCATAACCGGTTTTTCAGTATAAAAAACAGGTTATTAAAATATTTACTAATCGAGATTGCCATGCTGGTCGGGATCTTCTTTTTCTTTCCTCGAAACGTTTTTATCCTGTTTGTGGTGCAAAGCCTGATTGCCATAAGCCTGCTTGAAATTGTCAATTACATTGAGCATTATGGGCTGTTGCGCAACCGGATCGACGGCAGATACGAACCTACCAAACCGTGGCATTCATGGAATTCAAGCAATCTGTTAACCAATTTGTTTCTGTTCAATCTGCAACGTCATTCGGATCATCATTACAAACCAGGCAGACGATATCAAATTCTTAGACACTTTGATGAAAGCCCCCAGTTACCAACTGGTTATGCAGGAATGATCTGGTTGGCAGCAATTCCGCCCTTGTGGAAAAAAGTTATGAATCCCAGGGTGGAACGACTTAGACATAACAGTAGCCACTTGCCAGCTTAAAACTCACCTTCAATCAGGAAATCGAGTTAATGGTTGAGAATCTCTATTAGTTTGGTTAGGATGGACGCAACCAACTCAAAGTGTCTGATCCTTAACGATTTTAAATTCTTGCAGGAAAACCATGAAAAAATTCTTTTCTCAGTTTGACTTGTATGAGGAAGTGACCCACGGTAAAGCAACCTTCGAGCTCCCTATCAACTATTATCGGGACGATTGCTTTGCCCTTTATTATACGGCTGACACACAAAAACTAATTGATTTGCTCCCTTCCCCTAATCTGCATCCGCTGACCCTACCCAACGGCAGGTCTTTATACGCCATTGCCGTGTTTAACTATATCGATACGAGCATTGGTTCCTACGGAGAATTAGGTACAATTGTTCCGGTTATCTTCGGTGAGAAACCGAAAAGAATTACCATCACCAAAGCAATGTTAATGGAATCCAGCTTACCCGGATTTGGCGTGTTTGTTCAGCATTTGCCGGTCACCAAAATTGAAGCCAGGGATGCAGGGCGAGGTGAATGGGGGTATCCGAAATTTATCGCCTCAATGCAATTCAGAATCACTCCTGAATTGTTCTCCTGCAAATTAAGTGAGGGGGATCAGTCGATCCTGAAAATCAAAATGATGAAAAAGGGGATTTATCACCGGGAAAACCGACCGCTTATCTCCTATTCAGTAAAAGACAACTGCTTGATTAAAACCGTCGTGCCTATGAAATCCAGAAAACGGGTTGCCTTGTATCCTTCCGGCTCAGCCTTGAAACTGGGAGACCATCCGGTCTCCGATAGCATCAGGGATTTGCAGCTCTCCAAAAGGCCGATTATGACGGTCTACTACAGCGAACGATCTGCCATACTTCCAAAAGGGGAAGTCATTGAATACAATGTTGAGGATTATCAAGGGTATATCGGCAAGAATAAAAAAGCGGACCATACCGTTGACTATCTCGGCTAAACAACACCGGATTTCAGCTCTTTGCCTCTCTTTTGACAGCTATGAGAAGCAAAGAGACTCGATACGATTTATTCAAGCTGGTTATCAGCTTTGTATTTAGCAATGGCCTCTTTCAGTTTATCATACTCTTCGCACCCAAACCAACAGACTCTATCCAGGATTTTTAAATGTTTTTCTGCGTTTTCCAATTTGTTGGTTTGCAAATAGAGCTCACCGATATATTCATTTGCACCGCGATGTTTGGGATCTATCGCTAACGCTTTATTATAGTAATTCAGCGAACGATCAAAATTTCCCAGTTTTCGATGGCTGAATCCCAATAAATTAAATACGTCAGCGTTTTTTGGAGATTCATACGATGCTTTCAAAAGATGCCCAATCGCTTCCTCGTATTGCTCGGATTGTACAGCGACTTTACCTTTTTTAAAGTTTTCGGAATCCTTGGAGCCGGGATTATAATCCCGATCACCGCCTCCGCCACCGGCGGCCAGGACATCGACAGATAAGAATAACAAACTTATGGTAACAATCAGACCCAATGAAATGAATTTTTGAAACATGTTTAATCCCCTTTATTAGAGGTTGCCAATATCCCTTCGCCACAGGTTGTTATACAAGTTTACCCAAACCGTTTGGCATTGCGTAAGCGCGCTTTCTCCAATTCCTCTTTCCGATTTTTCACCGGTGCATCGGTAACCAGAGAGTCGATCAGGTGCCTTGCTGCTTCACTTACCTGTTTAACCGCCTCGTTAAAAACCTGTTCATTTGCTTTGGAGGGTTTTTGAAAACCACTCAGCTTTCTGACGAACTGGATTGAAGAGGCTGTGATCTCTTCGTCAGTCGCCGGCGGATCAAAATTAAACAAGTTTTTTATATTTCTACACATGGTTGTAACCCCGTGAACCTGAGCTTCCTTGTGATCACGCCCGAAAATAATAACATCTCAATGATACCTATCTACCCTGCAAATCCATTCGCAAAGCCTGCTAATGGGCTTCCAGCCAGTTTGATCCAATCCCTACTTCTGCGATCAATGGCACCTCTAAGGTAATAACGTTTTCCATTTCATGTTTAACCAGTTCAATAAGCTGATCTTTTTCCGATTTTGGAGTATCAAAAACCAATTCGTCATGAACTGTCAGGATCATTTTTGTGTGCAGTTTCTCCTTTTGCAGCCTATGTTGAATGGCATTCATGGCCAGTTTGATAATTTCCGCTGCACTGCCCTGGATTGGTGTATTAACGGCGGCCCCTTCAGCCATTCTGCGGTGTAACCCCCGGGCGTTGATCGCCGGAAGATAACGCCTTCTGCCCATCAGGGTCTGCGCATATCCCTCTTTTCTGGCCTGCTCCAGAAAATGCTCCTGCAAGGTATGAATCGTGGAATACTTGCGAAAATAACGTTCAATGAATCCCTTGGCTTCAGTTTTTGAGGTGTGGGTAATCAATGACAAACGTTCAGGCCCCATCCTGTAAATTAATCCAAAGTTCACCTCCTTGGCTTTGGAGCGCATTTCACGCGTAATTTGATCTTCGGCTACCTCAAAGATAGTTGATGCGGTCAAGGCATGAATATCGAGATTCTGCCGATAGGCAGACATAAAAGTCGGATCTTTGGAAAAGTGGGCGATGACTCTCAGTTCAATTTGACTGTAATCAGCAGAAACCAGGACATGATTATCATCGGAAGGAATAAACACACTGCGAATCCGACGTCCCTCTTCGGTACGAATAGGGATGTTCTGCAAGTTCGGCTTATCGGAAGCCAGCCTGCCGGTTGCAGCCACTGTTTGTCGGAAAGATGAATGGATTCGATTGCTACCGGCGTTTACGAAAGTAGGAAGCTGATCCACGTACGTGTTCTTTAGTTTATTTAACTCCCGATACTGCAAAATCAGCTTTGGCAGAGGGTGAGAGCTCATCTTTTCCAGAGTTTCCTCATCCGTGGACAATTTGTTGCCCAGTTTGATTTTTTTTGGTTTGACCTTGCATTGGGTATGAATATCCAGTTTATCGTAAAGAACGGACTGTAATTCCACCACGGAGTTAATATTGAACGACTCACCTGCAATTGAGTAAACCTCCCGGCTAAGCCCCTCCAATCGTTCTTCAAACTCTGCTGATATGGCGCCCAACGCTTTGGAATCGATTCTCACACCGTTCCATTCCACCGTCGCCAGTACTTCAGCCAATGGCATCTCCACGTACTGAAAAGTTCTCTGCATGCCGGTTTGCTTCAACTGCTTTTCCAAATGATCCCAAAGCTGCCTGAGAAGCCCCGCTTGTTCACAATAAGCCAGGTAAAAATCCGTTTCAGATTCAATGATTTCCTGTCCTTCTCCCGCTTGCAGCTTCTTTGCAGGTAACAAATACCGAACCTGGTGATGCAATTGCCTCGAAATGATTGCTTTAAGACTATAATCCCGTTCGTCTGACTCCACCAAATGAGCCGCCAGCATTACATCGTTTACCTGATGACCGGTATGAATGCCGGTAGCTTTAAGTAGTTGAAGGATATGCTTCCAGTTATAAACAACCTTTTGGATTGAGTTTGAATCAAGCAGCATTTTGAGCCGGCTGAAGACTTCATTCCGTTGATCGACAAAAGCAGGATCATTTAATGGCAAAAACCAGGATGTCGTCGGTTCCGCAACAAATACCAGCCCTTCCATCTCTCCGTTTATAAACTGATCCCCCTTATTAATAATATCGAAAGCAACTAGTTTTGATTCCCGAGCCTGCTCTAGAACGGACTGCATATCTTTTATCGATTTCATCAGGCATGCTTCGACAGGTTGAACGTCGATACCAGCTACAGGATCATCTTTTTCCACCTTCTGCTTTTCTACAGCAGCTGAAATAGGCCCGGTTGATGATTTAAACTTTTTAAGGAACGATTTAAATTCCAAATCCTCAAGAACGGCGATCAATTCCTGGTTATCGACCAGGTTTTGCTGATCCATTTTCAGATCGTCCAGGGTGAATTTCAACGGGACATTGACATCGATGGTAACCAATTCCCGGGAAAGAAACGCGTTTTCCTTATCGGCAATCAATTTCTCTTTCATTTTGTTTTTTGGCAACTCATCAATGTGATCGTAAAGATTAGGTATCGAACCATATTGTGATATCAGTTTGATGGCTGTTTTTTCACCAACACCCTTAACCCCCGGCACATTATCCGATGAATCACCCATCAGTCCCAAAATATCGATCACCTGATCCGGTCGACAGCCAAATTTCTCTTCAACCTGTTTGATACCCAGTTTTTGATTTTTATGGTTATACATGCAGTTTGTTTCGGTAATCAGCTGCATGTAGTCTTTATCACTGGTTACCATATTTCCCCGGATGCTTTTTTCAGAGCAGATCCGCATCAAGGTGCCAATGATATCATCGGCTTCGTAACCGGGAAAGGTAATAAACGGCAGCTTCAGGGCTTCCACCAGTTTTGGAAGATAGGGAAGTTGCTCCACCAGATCATCGGGCATTTTTTCCCTGGTTGCTTTATATTCAGGGAATTGTTTGTGTCGGAAGGTCGGCTCGCTGGTATCGGAAACAACAGCCAGATAATCCGGCTTTTCGACATCAATAATCCTGGCAATCTGGGAAAAAAACCCATAAACACCACTGGTATTAAGTCCTTTGGAATTGATCATGGGGTTTCTGATCATCGCAAAGTAATTTCTGTAGAGTATTGCCATCGAGTCCAAAGCAAACAGTTTGGCCATAAATCCTCTTCGCTGGGTGTTTATCCGTTAATTCCGGTTGCTACCGGTTCTTTACCACACATACGACTGGCGCATGATCGGAAGGTTTGGGTTGTGAGCGGTTATTTACATCAATCTCGCAACTCTGACACTGGTCGGCAATGCTATCCGTAACCCAGATATGATCAATTCTCATGCCCTCGTTTTTCTCGAATCCCCGAGTTCTAAAGTCCCACCAGCTGAATAATCCGCCATCTTTATGAAATTGCCTGTATATATCCTGCAAACCCCATTGTTTAAATTGCTCGATAAATTCATGTTCTTTGGGGTGAAAGCTCACTACATTTTGCATGGCATCAGCAGAGACCACATCACGCTCATCCGGCGCTATATTGATATCACCCAGCAACACGAGTCGATCCTTTTGGGTATAGCCGGCAGACAACTCCTCCAATAATTTACCCAGGAATTCCAACTTATATAGAAACTTGGGTGAATCCTCGGTTTGACCCTGGGGCACGTAAACATTCACAATAGTGATTCCTTCGATAACAGCTCTCAGCAAGCGTTTATTATCACCGTCATACCCGGATTTAAACCCGATCCGGACATCATCTATCGGATATTTGCTGAGGATCGCCACCCCATTGTAGCTTTTTTGCCCTGCAAACACGCTGTTGTATCCTGCTTCTCGCAGTTCCTGCTCGGGAAATTGGTGATCCTCGACTTTCGTTTCCTGAAGACAGACAATGTCCGGTTGCTCTTCAGCCAACCAGGACAGAATCAATGGTAAGCGAATCCGGATGGAGTTGACATTCCAGGTAGCAATCCTGAGAATTTCAGCCGATTCCAGCTCCACAATGCGGATCTCATCATCCGGCAGAAAACAACTGCTGTTTGAATAGACTATTGTTTCAGTTTTTCCCAGCTTTCCTCCCCAGGATCTTTTCACCTCAAGACTGTTATTCCTCCACCATTGATACAGTTTGGGAACGATTGATCTGTGAAAGTCTTCCCCAAGTTTTTCAGAAAGATTTATTATGGTAGTCCCCGACTTTACCAGTTCCAAAACTTTGTGCTGGTCCATAGTGAATTCATTGAAAATTCTAGATTATTGAATGAAACCGTAGGACGGGTAACTCGTTACCCGTCTTTTGATAATTTTAATTTGGTTTGTTTTACGCAAAATTCAAGTCCGTATGGATTCCAGGTCATGAGATGCTGCAAGCTTCGCATCTCATGGCCCGGAATCCATTTGCAACTAATTGAAATAATTAATGGACCCCGGATCAAGTCCGGGGTGACAAGTGTGACGTTTCGTCTATTAAAATAGAAAAACCATAAATTTTACTATTGTGACACTGTCTGAAAGCCCGGAATAACCAGAAGTCATGATTTTGTAGGATGGGTAACTTGTTACCCATCAGACAAGCTTCACTATTTTAATGTTTATTAATCAATAAGCTGTAACTGCTTCAATAACGCCCCGCCCGATGGGCAACAAGGTTGCCCATCCTACAATCTTTCCTAAGCTGATTACCGAAATCTCAATTTTCAACAGAAAATCTAAACTACTGTTTGTAACCGTAGGATGGATAACTCGTTACCCATCATGATATACTGGTGTTTCTCATTGAAAGTTCTTGCAGGCGAAAACACAACGATCATCATTCATTATCGGTTTTTTGTTTAAACAAACAGATCCCTGCTACATGGGATTATTCATATACCCTTGCGTTGGAAACAACCGCGTTGTCTAATCCACTCGTCAAGTCGGTGATATTTACCGGATGCAACAAAAAGTCCAACTATGGAATCGCTTGTTTTCAGATTGGGATAAAACGAGGAATTCTGATCGAAGTGGGAAGGCGGCAGAAGTCTAAAACTCCCAGCTTGCGCCCAGGCTTATTACCGATGCTGACTGATCAAAAAAATCAATATTACTGTCTGTTTTCGATTGTGAGGTCATGAACTGTATCGTGCGCTTTTCGCTTTTGTACATCAGCATGAAGGTGCTGTTTTCAGTTATATCTTCACGAATGACATTGAAAACGGGATGAATGGCTTCATATTCAGCTTCACCGTAACTTCCGCTCACCACAGCCATAAGCCCTTTGATAAAAAGTGGAATTCTGAGCGTTCCTGATTGATTGTATCCTGTATAGCTATCGGCTTCTCCTTCGGTATTATTTGATATGGAACTGTAGCTCAGTCCCAGCAGCCATAACCGGAGTTCCGCAGTGGCTGTTTCTTTATAACCATTTCGGCCCAAAGCGGAATCAACTTCGGGTGTCTCATCTTCTTCGAATTTTACATCCTCCCTGCGTCCCCGGAGCGTCAATCCCAAGGCTTTCCCTACTGAATAGCTGGCTGTTTGTGTTATCTGGCTCTTACCGGTAGTGTCCCTGGTTTCGCCCAAAAGATAAGGGTTTTTATAGTCATTTGTCGGTAAATCAACCTTTACCAGACTGAATAGATTGACTCCGGCTTCCACCGCAAAAACTCCTATACCGGTTTTTTGTCTGCGTTCTATTACTAATCCTGATCTCTTGGAACCAAACAACCAGTTACCGGTTTCGCCTCGATCGTTGTAAATCAATTGCAATGTCGGCAAAGGCAATATCCTTTCTTCAACCTGGGGATCCTCATCATAGGAATCAATCTTGTCATCCAGCTGGCCGGTGCTTTTCATGGAAATCAAACTAATACCGGCTTTAACCAGCCAGCCGGGTTCCACCTTTTGCTCCGAAGGGCCGGAAATTTGCGCGCTTACTTGGAAGGGAAGAAGGGTGGCAAGGAAAATAAAGGAAAACTTTATTGCATATCGCATAAATCATAACCAACAGAAGTTCATTAATACAGGGCAAATGCAGCAGGTTACCATGCTAGATTTAATTTATAAGGAATCTATAAGTAAAGTTTTAAGAAATTGTTAAGGACATAAATGTTGTCCATATTTTCAACCTAGTACATTACTGTCTCAACCACTCCTGAGACAGGGCAGTTAGCTGCTATTGGTCATGCAGTTTATATACCTTTGTTTTCAGGTAGTTATCAAACAAATTCATTATGGCACGCAAAATGTAATTAACGGATTTCGAAAGACATCGTGGTTTCTAACCTGGGAGGTAGGAAACAGCTTTTTTTATGATAAGGATCGAAAACAACACCAGGAATATGTTTTCGTTTATCGATCCGGGTTGAAATTAAAATAGATGTTTTGAAGCGTCCATGATAGGATGGCTCCGTCAGTGACCGAGATCCAATGTTATGGAATACTGCCGGATCGCTTCGGAGTCAGTATCAACGTGACAATCGGAATCATCCGCAACAACAATCTAACTTGATATTGGAGAAAAAAATGACAGCACTGGATAAATTAAAAGATGATCATAAACTAATCCGCAGATATTTGGATAACCTGTTCCTGGCTCATAATTTTCTGGTTGAGCGAGAGGAAGTTCCTGCTTCGGTTTTCGACAAAACCCTGGAATTTTCAAAGAAGTTCATGAACAAATATCATCACTATAGAGAAGAATATGTTCTGTTCCTGAAGCTGGCTGAGAAAAAAGGCGGCACGATCGATCCACAAATCGTTTCGCTGAGAGATCAACATGAGCGAAGCAGGGACTTGGTCTCACAGATAAAAGAAGCTTTGAAAGGTTACAAAAGCGGCGATGAGGTGGCAACCAGTCGACTTGCCGAGAATGTTGGTTACTACGTATCGCTGGAAAGGCAGCACGTAAACCGTGAAAATCACGTCTTCTATCCGATGGCTGCCGAAGCTTTTTCAGCTGCTGAAATGGGAGAGTTTGACGCAGAATTTGAAAAGATTGAGCAAAAACAAGGTCCGGACGCCTTTAAAAACGGTGTTGACCTGGTTGAATCGATCGAAGCCGACATGAAAGCAAAATTCGGAGCTGTCTACAGAGACGCCTACGAAGAACTCGTCAAAAACCGCGGTCATAAAGAGTAAATCCTCTCCAGGGGACACCTTTCGTGTCCCTGTTCCCACTATCTTTCATATCCGTTCACAACAACTCTTACAGAACCACAGGTAAGATCGTAAACCAACCCGTGAACAACGAGATCCCGAGGCAGGTATTTCAGATTTCTGATTCGATTCACCTCATCAATAACCGCTTGATACGGATCCTGAAATACCATCAGCCTTTTTTGTAATCTCTCGTAAAAGGGCTCGCCCAACAGGGTTTGATAGTGAAGCAAGTTCGAAGAATCGATCTTTTTTCCCATATTTTCCACGATCACATCAGTTTTATCGTACGCAAGACAACAGCCACAATCCGTATGCATTAATACGGCAATTTCGGTGATCCCAGCCAGAAAGCAGCCAATAATCAAGGATCTTTCTTCTGCCATACCACCCACAGTTCGTATAATTCTAACTGAAGAACCGGTCTCACCATTATGTAAAAAACCCGGAATGCCAATAGCTTCCAAATTTACTCTCGGGTCCATGCAGGTAATAACCGCTTTGGAACCGGGAGTCCGGCTAACGGGTAGTTTAGTCTTTTCTATTCTGTCCTTAAATTCACGGTTTGCAGCCTGTATTGTCTCTAACCATTGCTGTTTATGGGTATACATAACATAGCTCCTATGTTAGTTAGAAAAATCATTAGAGGGAATTAATCATCAACAAAAAAATTGTCAACCAAGCTGCCTTTTTTGTCAACTTGGTTGCGTTTTTTAATATTCAGCAAACAAGTTAAATGCCTGATCGTCATTCGGAAGTAGATTTACAAAAGCTGGATCAACTGAGACAAAGCCATTTGGGAAGGTTGCTATTAAGAACTTACAGGGCGTTCAGTTCAGGAGCTGTTGAAAAATTGGAGCAAAGGGGATATACCGGGATTTCCTTAACCAGCACGACCTTATTGATGAATATCGATGCAAAGGGTTCTCAACTCACACGTTTGAGCGAAAAAATCGGTATTTCCAGACAAGCAGTGACGAACCTGGTTCATCAGTTGGAAAGTAAAAACTATCTGCACACCTCTCCTGATCCCGCTGACAGGAGAGCCATGGTCGTTACCCTAACTCCGAAAGGGTGGCAGCTAATCAACGACATTGTAGAAGTCAAAGCTGAAATCGAGGGTGAGTTTTGTACAATCATCGGTAATGATCAAATGCAAAACTTAAAAGAAAGCCTGACAAAACTGTTGCAGAATGTTGACAATCACTGACTCCGCTTATCGTGCTCGTGTTCGAAAAAGCACAATTAAAAACCAAAATCGATACTTTTCTGATCTAAAACCCCAAGCCGATCGTTAAAGAGAAGTGTTCTTTTCCGTGTTTAGTTTTCATCTTTAACGATCTCCGGCAACCAGGCTTTTTGAATGCCGACATCATTTCTACGTCTAGGTGAGCAGCTTACCTGCGCTCGGTTTATACAAGATTCCGTTCAAACACCAGAGGCATTTTTCATAAGCCGGATGTAAAACTGTATCATTTTGATGTAGGCATCAACAGCTATCCTTTCATTCGTTCCATGTAGCCGTTTGGTATCTTCAGGACCATAAACTACCGGTAAATATCGATAAGAATTATCCACCACCCCAATGTAGTTTTTGGAGTCTGTTCCTCCTACCACTAGTCCCGGGGTGATTGATACGCCGGGAAACATCTCATTAATTGTTTTCGTAATTGCCGCATAACCTTTCGAATCCATGCTGGAAACCGGGGCAGGATTAGATGCCGTTTCTCCGTGGATTTCAATGGTGACCCTCGGATCTTCCACAACCTTTATAGCATGGGCCAATACATCCTTCACTGTATCCCCGGGAAGAATTCGAAAATTGACAAGGGCATAGGCTTTCGTCGGAAGCACATTGTCTTGAACTCCGCCTCTGATGACAGTAGGTGCGGTTGTGGTACGAATCATGGCATTGGTGCCATTGCTTTTTTCCAATTGACTTAAAACCAGACCCTCGGTCAGCCAGCGGTTGGCAAAGATGACTTTTTGGATGAAAGGCATGTCAGGACCGATCGTGTCAAATAACTGACCTGCAACTCCCTTCAGCGAGGCCGGCATCTGGTTTTTTTCCAGCCGGCTAACAGCATCGGTGAGAATACCCAGGGTTGTTTCCAAGGGTGGCATGGAAGAATGTCCGCCTTCGGATTCCACCGAAAATTTCAAGGTGACGAATCCTTTTTCGGTCAGTCCGATAACAGCGAGGGGCTTTTTAGTAGGGGACAACCTTTCATCAAGAATCATCATCCCTTCGTCCAGCGTAAACGCAGGCCGAATTCCATTGGTTTTCAGATATTCCGCAATTTTACCTGCACCATGTTTACCGCTGACCTCTTCGTCGTGTCCAAAAGCAAAACAGATGGTCCTTTTTGGCTTGAATCCTTCCTTTACCAGAAACTCTGAAGTTTCCAGAAGAGCAGTCAAGACGCTCTTTACATCCATGGTTCCACGGCCCCAAATATAACCTTCCGCCACTTCCCCCGAAAAAGCTTCGTAGGACCATTCCTTTTCAGTGCCTGGTTCGACAGGCACCACATCAATATGAGCCAAATAGACGGCAGGTTGCAGAGACTCATCACTGCCTTTCCATTCATAAAGCAAGGAATGTTTGTTGATCACGTACCGCTTCAAATTTTGATGTGTTATCGGAAATGCTTTCTCTAAATAATCATGAAACTTAAGAAATTCATTATAGTCGAAATCTTCGGGATCATTATGACTGATGGTCTTGAATTGTATTGCCCGGGATAGTCGTTTTATGGCGGAATCCTGATCAATCTTGGCAGGTACGGCAGCTTCAACCACCGCCTTATCCGATGTGAACAATAAGGTATTAACGGTTATGACAAGAAGTAATCCCACAAAGATCAGTCCGATGATCGCTAGTATTTTCTTCATATCTCTTCCAGTGATTAGTTTAATGGGAGTTTTTTTAATCGAGTTACACAGATGATGAAAGGATCTATTAGAAGGTCTGTTAGAAGTTGTCAAATTAAATTGTTTTTCTCATCTTTGCAGCCCTGTTAGGGTAGCGTATGATAGCCGCTCTGTTTCGCAGCGGTCACAAATTAAACCACAGCACTCCCGAAAATGGCACCGTGTGACTACTGTTGTATCAAGTAAAGGTTGTCTCCTCGAATCCGCTGAATATGCGAACGGCTAACGAAGTACCGGCCCGCAATTTCAGCTCAATAAACCTTTGCATCATTGAAATGGCACTAGCCCATATTAATCATCACCTGGCCGGAAAATTGAACCATCCGGATATAATCCTCCACACCGATCCTCTCATCGGTAGTGTGAGCTCTTTCCAGATCACCTGATCCAAATCCGATTGGAGAATCAAAGCAATGTAAAGAATATGCAAATTTTGCAGGGTGTATTCCGGTTTTTTCAACTTAAACCGCTTTTAGGTTCCTCTTTTTATAAATGCGTTGTACTTTTTAATACACCGATAATGGCTTTGATCTGTTCTTAATCGATTTTTTGGATAATTGTACGATCTCTTTAAGGTAAACCATGAAGGCATTTCTTACAGAAAACTTCCTGCTTCAAACAAAAACAGCAGAAATACTATACCACGACTACGCAGCCGGAATGCCGATATTCGACTATCATTGCCACCTCCCACCTTCAGACATCGCCAAGGATAGAAATTTTGATAACATGACCCAAATCTGGTTAAATGGCGATCATTATAAATGGCGAGCCATGAGAGCCTGTGGCGTTGAGGAAGATTTGATAACCGGATCAGCAAGTGATGAACAAAAATTTAAAGCTTGGGCTGAAACGGTTCCCAAGACTGTGAGAAATCCACTCTACCTTTGGACTCACCTGGAATTAAGAAGTCCTTTTGGAATTACAGGTACCCTTCTTAATGAAAATACCTGGGAACAGGTCTACCAAACCTGTAACACACTTTTGCTTCAACCCGGGTTTTCAGCACGGGGTATCCTCACCAGGATGAACGTGGATGTCGTCTGCACCACCGATGATCCTTTGGACGACCTGGGATTTCATCAGCAGTTGCTGGATGATGAAACCTTCGAAACTAAGGTTCTGCCCGCTTTTAGACCCGATAAATCGATGAAGCTGGAAGACTTGTCTCTATTTAACCGCTGGATTTCAAACCTGGAAGAGATAACCGGTAGTGATATAAACGACCTCTGTTCTTTGCTCTCTGCCCTGGAACAGCGTATAAAATATTTCCATCAAAATGGTTGTCGGCTCTCAGATCATGGTGTAGACAAAATGGTATTTTACCCCGTTTCCCAATCAGGTGCCGATAAGATACTTCTCAAGGCACGATCAAATCAGGATTTGAATGAACTGGAAATCTCTCAATTCAAATCGTTTATGCTGGTCGAACTGGCCAAAATGTATGCTGACATGGGCTGGACGCAACAATTTCATATTGGTGCCATGAGAAACACCAATTCTAGAATGTACTCTAAATTGGGAGCGGACACCGGATACGACACCATGGGGGATCACAATTACGCGGAACCATTGTTTAGGTTTCTCGATACCCTGGAAAAAGAAGACAAACTTGCTAAAACCATCCTTTACACCATTAATCCCAAAGATAATGAGATGCTGGCCACCATGATCGGCAATTACCAGGACGGTAAAATCCCGGGCAAGATTCAATTTGGTTCGGGTTGGTGGTTTAACGATCAGAAAGATGGCATGGAAAGACAGATGAATGCTTTATCCAATATGGGATTGATCAGTCAGTTTGTGGGAATGCTGACAGACTCCAGAAGCTTTTTGTCTTACTCCAGGCATGAATATTTCAGAAGAATACTTTGCAACCTGTTTGGCCATGATATTGAAAACGGAGAGTTACCCAACGACTTGAAACTGATCGGCGGGATCATCCGGGATATCTGCTACAACAATGCTTTTAGGTATTTTAGATTTTAGCATATTGACCAAGGTGGCTTGGAACGTAGAATGGGCAACTGCGTTGCCCATCGGGCGGAACTATATAAGAAACAAACAACTCTTAAATTGCGAAAATCTAATTTTATAGAGATCCTCATGATGGGTAACAAGTTACCCATCCTACAA
>JANQLH010000473.1 GCA_028280735.1 SAR324 cluster bacterium
CCAATCTCGCCCGGATCAACCTGGCAAGCGTGGGTGAAGCTCCACCTGTGGAGACAGCAATCAGCACAGGGGATCTATCGATGATGGAAGGCATCGTGAATGTGCACAATTCGGGACAATCCACGACATTTACCGGTATATTCTTCTCTGTGGTGATTGCTGTGGCTTTTTTACGTATTGTTTCATCTTCGTCAGCAACAATCGCGATTTTTTTGCCGTTAAAATCATCGGATTCAAATGGCCTGGAATAGTGCTTAATTTCACCTTTCGCGGCAAGCGCTGCCAACGATTCTTTCAGGGAGGGAGCTATCACCGTAACGTTGGCCCCGGCTCTTAGCAGCAGGGAGATTTTGCTTTCCGCACTTTCACCACCACCTATCACCAGACAGTTCCGGTTTTTAATATTGAGAAATACAGGTAAATAATCCATGTTTCGGGTCGTCTTTCAAATTTCAATATTGATTGTCAAAACGAATCAAACAGCTGACAACCAGGTCATTGCAATTGGAGGCTGCAATTCGACGAAAAATACCAAGGCGACAATTACAAAAAAACATGATCCCAACATTGTCACCTAAACGTTTATACTAGACCAAGATTCATGATATTGATTGTTAGTCCATTCAGAGGTATTGATTCTTGTCAGGTGTTGTAACGAGTATTATTCCTTTATATATGGCGAAGACGGTGTAACATGTAAATTTGCTCTTGTAGGCATCATCTGTGAAGTGTAGTTTTATAAGATAAGGAACATGTCACCGAAGGTTTGACGTCCTGATCTTCACAGAACCCTTTTTCATTCAATTTTAAAAAAAAAGAAATATGCAGCCAAATTCCTTGCTTTGTCCCAATCTGAATCTTTATAAAAAAGGTAAAGTCAGAGAAGTATATGATTTTGACGATAAATTGTTGATTGTTGCAACCGATAATATTTCTGCGTTTGATGTGGTTTTGCCGAGCCTGATTGTTGGTAAGGGGGCCTTGCTAAACAAGATTTCCAATTTCTGGTTTGACTATTCAAAGGATATGATTAAAAACCACATCATCTCCAGCCAGGTTGAAGATTTTCCAAAGGAATGCCAGCAATACGCCGATATTTTAAAAGATCGCTCCGTTCTTGTTTGGAAAACAGAAATGATCGAACTGGAAGCAATTGTTCGAGGTTACCTCTCGGGTTCCGGTTTTAAAGACTACACCAAAACCGGGAAAATCTGCGGAATTGGCTTGCCCGAAGGATTAAAGGAATCCGCCAAACTGGAAGAACCTATCTTCACTCCTTCCACCAAGGCTCAGGAAGGCCATGATGAAAACATTGACGAAAACGAACTGAAAAAAGTCATCGACCCGGCCATTGTTGACCTGGTAAAAGAGAAATCCCTGGAATTATATAAAAAAGCATCGGAATTCGCCTTATCAAAAGGAATCATCATTGCCGACACCAAATTCGAATTCGGATTGCTGAACGGTGAAGTTATATTGATAGATGAAGTACTCACACCTGATTCCTCCCGCTTCTGGCCCGCCGATAACTATGTCCCGGGACAATCTCAAAAGAGCTACGACAAGCAAATAATCCGAGACTACCTCTCCACCTTGGATTGGGATAAAACACCCCCCGGACCTGAGTTACCGGAAGAGATCATCACCAAAACCCTCGACAAATATGAAGAGGTTTATCAAAAACTAATTTCCTAATCAGATGACAATCAATAAAACATCCATAATAGATGACTTGATTGCTATCGGGGCTGTTAAATTCGGTGAATTTGTGCTTAAATCGGGCATCAAATCACCGATTTATCTCGACTTGCGACTGATTATCAGCTATCCGGAACTGCTTAACAAGATAGCTGCAGCGCTGGTTGAGATCTCCCGTGACCTTTCATTTCAAAGAATCGCAGGAATTCCTTATACAGCACTGCCCATAGCTACCGCATTTAGTCTGCAATCCGGGATACCAATGATCTATGCTCGAAAGGAGCTAAAAGATTATGGAACGGCTAAGCAAGTTGAAGGGATCTGGAAAGAAGGCGAAACTGTCCTGGTAATCGATGATTTAATCACGGATGGCGGCTCGAAACTGGAAACCTTTGCCACCTTTGAAAACCAGGGATTGAAGATCTCCGGTGTTGTTGTGCTGATAGACCGGGAACAGGGAGGTAAAGAACGACTGCAAAAGGAAGGTTATCACCTGTTTTCAATCATCTCGATATTTGAGATACTGGACAGAATGAAGGCAACAAATCGGATTAATGAATCCGAATACCAAAACATAAAGCAGTTTTTAGAACAGCATCGCTGATAACAGCAAGATGCAACCAAGTAATTAAAACCGGAGATACCTAGTGAATAGTAGATCCCTTTTAACAGGCCTGGTCCTGTTGGTCCTGTTTTTCACCATCGTCAATCGCATGGATTTCAGTGAAACCGGCACCTTTGAAATCGATTACAGCGAATTCCTGCAACGACTGGACAGGGGCCAGTTAACCAGTGTGGTCATCAGTGGTGAAGTGATTAAGGGAGAGACGGCATCCGGAGAAAGATTTCGGACGGTTTGGGCTTATCGAGACGGTACGTTGGTAGATAATCTTAGAGCCCAGCGGGTAAGAATAAAATTTGAAGATGAAGACGAAACCCCATGGTATCTTGTTTTACTGCTTCAATGGGGTCCTTTGCTTTTATTGATCGGGGTTTGGATATTTATGATGAGAAAAATGCCCGGTTCCGGCAAAATCATGTCTATCGGAAAATCCAAAGCCAGGAAATATGTTGATCATAGCCTTAAGGTAACCTTTCAAGATGTCGCCGGTGTCGAAGAAGCGAAAGAGGAGTTAACGGAGATTGTTGATTTTCTAAAGGACCCGGGAAAGTTTCAAACCTTGGGTGGAAAGATCCCTAAA
>JANQLH010000495.1 GCA_028280735.1 SAR324 cluster bacterium
AGGAAGTTTCGATTGGAACAATGCTTTGTCACAAGCGGGTAATCGTGCCGGAAACGTTGCCGCGGATGAAATTGCTCGGGATATTGTCAGCTATTACGAATCAGTAGGAGAAATTGGGAACGCATTTCTTTTGGTGTTCACCGATTTTACGGAAGACGAGGAATTTACGATTCTGGAAGTTTTAGAGAATCTTGAGGGCTACCAATCGATGACGGAATTGGAAAATATACCTCTTCGATTGAGGGTGGAGTACTTTTCGTCCATGGAAAAATCTCGCATGAGACGAAAACTTTATCTGGCATGCAGAGAAAAAGGCATCCGTCTCAAAACAAAAGAACTTGCCGGAAACCGACTGATTTTTGCCAAACCTTAATATCCCTAAGGATTTTGCTGTTGTTGGGAAACCGATTCAAGCAGTTTATTTTTAATTATCTGAAGTTGTTCGTAGTTTTCTTTACGCATCTCTAACAATTCCTCTCTTAAAGCAATTGATTGTGATGAGAGAGGGTCGTTCTTCATGAAACTTAGCTGTTCCGCAATCTTCTTCTCTTTTTCCCTCAATTCCTTTAACAACTCATACAATTGCTTTTCATTGGTCTGATTGGCTTGTTGCTGTCGCAGTTTATCATTGAGTAGTTTTAGCTTGGATCTGACCAGTACGTAATTGTATTGAACGTCTTCATCTGCTTTGAGCGATGTGCTTGAATACCTGGATTGCCGGCGCTCCTGGTCAATTATAGTTCGATAATGCAGCAGGCTTTGTTCAAGTAGGTTTATGGACTCTGTTAGATCCTCGGTGTTTTCTGACAAGCGAAAATAACTGTTCCCCAGGTTATAATGGACCGTTTTTCGATGCTCAGCGCCCAAATCTCCTGAGTTAATCAACTCTTTTAACAAGTCAACGGCCTTCTGATAATTCTTCTGCCTGTAGTGTACTACGGCAAGATTGTATTTTGAAATGCCTTTGTCCGGGTGATCGTTGAGTATGCTTTCCAAAGCAACCAGGTTTTCTTTTGGGGAATCCGGTTCAACCTCAAAACCGGTCAGCTTCCAATTATTTCGCCCTCCAAACCAGATTGCGACACTTAATACCAATAGATTTAACACTATGGTGATAGAAATAGCCTTCTTGCCCATCGTATCTTTTGTTGACGTTAAACTTTTTTTCAATCATGCGTGATTGAGTCATTATGCGTTCAAGCCGATTATCCGGTCAACCAGGTTTTCCAACCAACAAATGAATTACCCGGTTTGCCGGCGCTATAATGTTATAATGGTGTCGGGTTGATTTAGCTAGTGTCTGAGCAAAAACCAGTTTAGCCCATGCCAATAAAGGCTTTAAAAGCAGCTTGGTATTCCGAGGTTCAGCGCTTTAGCCTTCAGCGATCGGCTCTCAGCCAGTTTTTGTATGTCATTGTAATACCCTAAGCTGACGGCTGACAGCACGTTAATTTTCACCTAGGATTTCGGTATCTGGTAAATAGTTGGATAAGGATTTAACGATTTTCCGTTCAGACACCAGGTAGTATTCGGTTAATTCATCTCCTGTAACCGGTTTCTTGTTTCAAGGAAGTTGACCTGAGCATTAAAAAAGCCCAATGAATCCTGGACAGAATGATTTTTGCTTTAAGTTTAATGTCACTTATCACGGAGTGCAGCACTGTTATTATTCGGAAAAATTCATTTCCCAAGCGATATACCTAATGCACCATTGCGAACAAGATGAAAAAATTTGATTTTATTCGGATTTCTCTTCTTGCGTTGGATTATTCTGCTGAAATAAGCAGTCGGTTTCTCGAAATCCCCTGTTTAAAAAGCCTAAGGCAGTTATTTTGGTTTAACAGTCTGATATTATGAGTTTTATGCCTTGAAGCCTTGTTACTCCACTAACAATAGGTATTGGGACAGTTTTGACCATGAAGCGAAAAAAGTGAAAAAAAAGAGTAAATTTGGGACGAAAGTCTTGACATTGTTTCGTTTTAGGGCCTAACTGGATTTAACGTTGTCAGGGAAAACAGTTTTATTTTTTCCATCAATGTTATTCAACTAATTTCCGGAAACTGAATTCGACAGGAGTAATATATGAACAAGGCAGAACTGATTGCAAAGGTTGCGGACAAGGCTGACGTTAGCAAGGCACAAGCTGAAAAACTATTGAATGCTACACTTTCAAGTATTAATGAAGGGTTAACTAGTGATGGTAACTTGACTTTGGTAGGTTTCGGAACTTTTTCCGTGGTTAAAAGAGCTGCTAGAAAAGGAAGGAATCCTCAAACAGGTAAAACAATCAAAATCCCTGCTAAAAACGTTGTTAAATTCAAGCCAGGTAAAAACCTTAAGGATGCAGTAAACTAAGTTTTATCTATTGCATTTAACCAGTTAACCATACCCAATCGTACCTGGATTTGGGTATATTAACTGGATTCGACCATTCCCCTCTATCAGTTTCCCCTGTTTTAAAATCTTGCAACAAAAGCTAATGATGTTCCGGAAGATGTGAATGCACGATCCTCTTCATCTTCAGTTTTGATCGTGATTTGTTCATAGTGATATCCGGGTATAATTACAATATTGGAAGAGATAGCTATCTTTATTCCCAAACTCGCAAACGGTCCGTAACCTGTTCCGGAAGTTTTTCCTACTTCGCTATTCGGGTATTCAAAATCATATTCATAACGTTGCACGGATAGTCCCGTTCCAATAAAGGGAGATAAGTCAGCATCATTGTCAGAATTAATGTCAAAATCATAACTCCAGCGTATTCCGCCTGTTAAAGTCGAGTTAGTCGATTTTAGATCATAACTTTCACCGTTTTCCGAATGTGTTCCGCTGGCGCTACCATTACTAAGCCTGATGAAATATGACCATTGTTTGGTGAAATGACTCATGTATGAAACGGCTAATTGTGTGCCATTGAGAGTATTGTCTCCGTCTGTTGTTTGGTAAGCCCCATAGGAAATGCTGGTAACCGATTGAAACTTTTCTTCTGAAAACGCCGGGCTCTGGCAGATCAAGATTAATCCCGTCAAAAGGAGTAGTGATTTGCGTAGTTGTAGTTTCATCTCTTTCTTACTGTTTTTGTTTATAAAATTAACTCAAAAAAGGCAGATTACTTGAATCCTTCCGGGTATTCGTCTTCAGAAATTCCCAGTCGTTTGGCTATTTTTGGGGATAAAAGGGCAAAATTGGCTTCGGCTTTAACACATTCACGGCCTTTTTGATCTAAAATGAGACCTTCCATTACAACTTCCTTTTCGTTGTTTTTCTTCTTGATGCGGCCAATGGCTTTTACACAATCTTCAACCAACACAGATTTTAGGAAGGTTACCTTCAGATTCTTAGTCATCACCAACTTTCGCAGAAAGTGAATAGCCGTCCAGCTCATGACCTCATCCAGTATTGTTGTTAATACGCCGCCATGGACAAGATTATTCCAGCCACATAGGTGTTTAGGCACCTTCACGTCAGACACGACAATCTCTTTTCCCGCCTTGAATGTCATCTGCAGGCCTACAGGATTTTCTTTGCTGCAACCAAAACAAGAACCATTAAATTGATTGGGGATAGATTCTAAAACTTCATCAGACATAGGTTTAACCGAGTATCTTCTGTTTATTTAAACTGAGTTGACTCAAGCATGTCTAGTATAGATACAGGAATCTATTAAAATGGTGCAACCGATACATGAGGTCGGCAAAGAATAAGGGCATCGTTTCACATAAAAATAACAGAGTAGTTTATCGACGCGACAGGTATGTCTGATTCGTCTGAAAATACTTAAAATATTGATATTAAATGATAAATATTAAACAGATACTACTCATATTATTTCATCCCGTGTGAGACTCTTTGTTTTTTGCATTTAGCTATAGTATTTCGGCCTGATATGAGTTCCTGTTAGATTTTGAATATGTTATGTTTCTTTTTGATTTTGCTATGGTACATTAGCTCAAATGATGAGTTCTTGATTGTGAGTTTGATTTATTTTTAATAACGGGCAATAGAATATTATAGGAGAGACAGATGGGTGAATTAATGAATCAACTACCCCCTGAAATTCAGGTGCATATCAAGGGTATTACGAAGTCTGCAGGATTGGCAGATGATGAGGAATCATACGAGAAAATGGCAAAAGGGTGGTTGGATAAAAAAAAGATTTTTGAAGAGCAGATTGCGGATCAGGATATGATTGAAATCGAAACCCTGGGAATCGAAGATTCCAAAGGAGCCGTTGCTTTGACTTACTCGGGCTCCCTGGTGTTAATAGGACCACTGGTTGATGGTTACAGGAAAGCCGCTTACAACAGTATCGGGATCAGAAAAAACGTACCGGACTCCATGGTGCAGGAAAACTCGAAATTATCATCGGAGGTGACTGTCAACGGCCCGATAGAGTTTGAAGTAGGACCTGTGAAAAGCACCTCTTCGATATTTAAAATTGCTGTCTGTCAAGACGATTTGGATGCTATTGAGCAAGAAGAAAAGATATCGGAGGTTACTGTTGTCATGACCAATGAATTTGTCAATGTAAACAAGGATCTTATCCCGGTATAGTCGCAATCAAATTTGGTCAATATCACTTATTCAACTCAACCAACACCAAACTACGTGCAACCATAATCTGTAGTTATGCCTACACAACCTACGCAAATCGGAAAGTACAAAGTAATTTCCCAAATCGGGAAAGGTGGCATGGGAGCTGTCTACAAGGCTGTTCATCCTACGCTTAAACGAACCGTTATTATCAAAAAACTGACGCTGACCGGGAGTCAGGACTTCATTGAACGGTTTAGACGGGAAGCTCAGTTGATGATGGAGTTTACCAACGAGAAGATTGTACGCGTTTATGACCACTTTAAAGCCGGAGATGCGTATCACATTGTGATGGAGTATGTGGACGGTATTACCCTTGAGGATTTAATAGAATCCAGACGTTTTTTGGCGGAAGAAGCAGCCCTGCTTATCTTTTCTGAGATTTGCCAGGCCTTGAAATATGCTCATGATAGAAACGTTATACATCGGGATATCAAACCGGCCAACATCCTGATTTCCAAATCCGGGGTTGTCAAGCTGGTGGACTTTGGAGTGTCTACAAGCCTTGATGCCAGCGACGAAGACGGGTTGACAAAAGCGGGTATGACCATAGGAACCCCTTCCTATTTGGCTCCTGAGCAAATATCCAATGCTAAAAACAGGGATAAACGTTCGGATATCTATTCCCTGGGTGTCATGCTTTATGAAATGGTTATCGGCAAAAAGCCCTTCCGCGGAGGTTTTAATCCCGAAGTGATTGCCATGATCGAAAAAGGGAAATACCTGGCACCTCGAAAGATCAATCCGAAAATAAAACCATTTATTCAGAGAATCATTAAAAAAGCTATGCACCACAAGGTCAACAGGCGCTATCAGGATCTTGGATTGGTGGTTAAAAAAGTTTCCCGTTATCTAAAACGCTACAAGTCGGATGAGCAGATTCAACAGACCATTAAGACATATCTGGAAGGAAAGGAAGACCCGTTCCAAAAGAAAAAGAGTCTGTTTGGAGGAATGGGTGGGAAGTTGGCCATGGCTGGGCTGATCTTTTCAATTATAGTCTGTGCAACGAGTTTGGGGGTATTTTGGGGAACCAAGGAGGGGCTGCAATATGAATGGTTTTATCCGGATGAATATGGAGCTGTCCAGTTACTGGTGAAGATTCGAAAAAGCTATAAATCGGAAGAAGATAACTATGTCGACGCTTCACTTTTTAAGGAAGAGAACAATACCTTAAGCCTGGTTAGAGATGTCAAATTCGAATTTAAGGCTGTTAAAGAGCTGGAAAGCAATGCGTATTATACGTTGATATCACAAAAGGTGTATTTACCCCAGAATGTCTATAAACTGGTTCTTTATGCTGAAAATGAACAATATCGGGAGAATTTTTTTCTCTCTCCTCGTTCCGTTCAAAAAAATGTTTTAAGTACCGGCGAATCGCTTAAAATATCTTTCACAGTTGACAAATCACTACCTTCATTGCCTGTTCATGCAGATTATTCGGTTTATGCCATTCACACCAATGAATCGATTACATCGCAGGCGGAGGTTTCGGTTTTGACTCGTAATGAATGGAAAAACTGGTCGGATTTTACTGCAAAAAGCAAGACAAATCAGGGATTCATGTCGGGTAAACGCTATCGCATCCGTTTCAAACATCCGGATTATTATACCAAGTATTATAATCTGACGATTCGTTCCGAACAAACAAAGGTAGCTGTCAAAATAAAAATGACACCAAATCCGGCGACTGTCTTTTTGACTTCAAATCTAAAGGGTACAAAGCTGCTCATCAATGATTCTGAATACTTTGTTGATGGTGGACGAAACCGAATCATCAAAAAGCTGCCTGTGTTGTCCGGATCAAAACAAAAGATTCTATTATCACCGGGTGACTATTTTTTGACTGCGAAATCAGGAAAGTTTCTATTTGGAGCGGAACCTTCCAAAGAAACTCTTCATGTTAAATCCGGAGAAGAGATTCATCTGTCAGTCAACGAAACACCTGAGAATAAAACGCTACAATTTAAATTCCAATAGTTAGGAGAGAGCATGTCAACGCTTATCAGAAAGCTTATTTTTGGATGTATTGGACTGTTGGGGGGGCTTGCCGCATGGCCTCTTGCAGAGTCTTTGCTGATGATACAATCGGGGTTTTCATCTTTTTTGGTATTTACTATCAGTCTTGGTGCCGTTTTTGGCGCAGTCATGGGAGCATTTCTGGGAAGTAGCGAAGGTATTACCTTGTCTATCAAACCCAAAATCATACCAGGTATGATTACAGGCTCTTTGGTCGGCATTCTGGGAGGCATTGTTGGTTTTTTGATCGGGCAGGGGGTATTAGCTGTGATCAGTGAGATGCTTTTTCATTCCAATAAATCACTCAGGGCTATCGGTATTCCTGTTTCGCGCATAGTCAGCTGGACATTTCTCGGTATGTTTATCGGTATGGTGGAAGGTATTCGCGCTGTATCCTGGTCCAAAATCAGGGTTGGTGTATTGGGAGGAATT
>JANQLH010000015.1 GCA_028280735.1 SAR324 cluster bacterium
GACTTTGCATTGCGCTTACCGCTGAAGGCGTTCATTAAATTAGCCTATGGTCAGCGAGCTTGCGAGTGCCACCATAGGTCAGATAACACCTCAGTTTCAGAACTCTGAAGGAGTTCATTATGAGTTTTCCGAAAACTTCTTTAATGAACGCCTTCAGCGTTCTGAAACTGAGGTGTTATCTGACCTATGGTGGCACTCGCAAGCTCGCTGACCATAGGCTAATCTAATGAACGCTTTCAGCGTTAAGCGCAATTCATTGTTGTTATATCGGAAACCAACTTAGAATGTAGGATGGGTAACTTGTTACCCATCAAGCGGATAGAAATGGCTTTTGATCACCTTCCGCCCGATGGGTAACGGAGTTACCCATCCCACGGTTCTTGGAATAATCGTAGGTTTTTCTAATACAACACAGTCTGTTGATCCGGGGTCCATTAATTATTTCAATTAGTTGCAAATAGATTCCGGGTCATGAGATGCGAAGCTTGCAGCATCGATCGGAATGACCAAATGTCATGATTTTGTAGGATGGGTAACTTGTTACCTATCAACCAGAATTATCGCGAAAAGCAGCCTTTTTTACTTCTCCCGGGCCAATGAATCCAAAAACCTGTTAATTGCCTGCCAATATTGAGGAAAAAGTTGAATATTGTTATGATCTGCCTGCTGGATTATCACCGACTCCATTTCACCTTTCCAAGCCTCAGCCAGTGCTTTTGAGTGCCTGTTGGGAATAATACCATCTGACGATCCCATGATGTTTAAGGCAGGTATTGTGATATCTTTGGCAAACTTCTCCGATTCAAATGGGTGCCTGACCAGAAGTTTCACCGGAAAAACGGGGTAGTGGGACTTGGCCACGTTCGCAAGACTATCAAATGGTGTGATAAGAATTACCCCACCTACTATTCGGTGATGAGCAACTTGAGTGGCTACACCGGAACCCAGACTTCTCCCGAACAGGACAACATGCCGGAGATCTATGTTTTCTCTTTCGGTAATTTCATCCAGAATAAACAAGGCATCGGAGACCAGGTTTTTCTCCGAGGGTCTTCCCTCGCTTCTGCCATAACCACGGTAGTTCATAAACAACAGGGCTGAATCCGGGTAGCTTTTAAGATCCAACAGGTTCCCGGAAACCTCTTCTGCATTGCCGCCATAATATATGATTAAAGGGACTTCAGCAGAGACCTCTTTTCGAACAAACCAACCATGCAAGGTGACGCCATCCCGTTCAAATGTAATCTCGTGTTCCGTAAACCTGTTTACATACGGATTGGATATTGGCTGGGCAAAGAAAATCAAGCGTTCCTGGAAAAAAAACATCAGAACTAGGATCACGACATAGACAATCGCCAGGATTTTTAAGATATTTATGACTGTCGACATATTTTTCCTTTGGGTTTTTTATTTATGTCCCTCTATAAAACTTTTCTTTTTGTCCCCATAGCTTCGTCTTCGATAAAATTTCCCATGGTATACAATCGTACCTTGTTGCTCCGAGGAAACTCTTTTTTCAGTAAGGTTTTCATCAGCTTTTTAAGCTCTTTATTCTTAATGTGAAAGCGATTGGATTCATAACCGTTTTGAATCACCAACAGGTTCTCCTGATCCTGGCGAACAATCATCACATAACGATTTCGCTTGTAGGTACGAACATCCAGGTAGTGCCCCACCGGCAGCTTTTTTAATCGTCCGATCACCGTTTCAATGATTTTGTCTTTATCGATCATTATTTTTCACTTGTGTGAAAGCAGCTAGCAGTTAGCTTATTTCGTGTAAACATTCTTAAATTTCATAACTGAAAGCGAAGCTTTCACAACCCGAAAATCTAAACTCTAAAATCATAAATCTAAAATGCCCTAAAACCTTACCGCCTCAACATTTGAAACCATCTCCTTCAACTGTTTTTTCCATTTCTCTCCGCCTTTTCTTATCGCCAAATCCACAACAATATGCCTGGGTCTGGCCTTTGAATTGTCATTTCTACCCAATCCCTGCAAGCAGGAAGGGCAGTTGGTTAATATCATTGAATGCCCATTGATATTGGAAAGCTTATTCTCAACAGCCTCCGCTTTTCTTTTTCTCAGGGCATCAGCGATGTCCGGTCTGCTCAAAGCCATGGTTCCGGCTTCGGAGCAGCAATGTGGTACGTGATGTAGCTGTGAAACCCTATGCTTTTTCAACAAGGCAGGAGCTTCCCCTTTTAGTGAATCATGACAAGGTGTATGGTAAAGGACGTTTTGATTTCCATTGATGTTCAGGCCATTTTCGAGGGCATAACGATTAATATCAACGATTGGTGCTTTAAAAATGCTGTCTCCTTCGATATCGGTTAAGGCTTCCATGCAGGTTCCACAGCTGACCAGGCAGGCCTCGAGATTTAAATAGTTGAACATCTTTGAGATCTGGCTGAATAGAATGCTGTTTCGCAGTGCTATACGCGTGGCGCTATCCGCTTTTGCGTTTACCCTGGCCGGAAAACCGCAACATAAATTCGGCGGAGGCAAAACGATTCTCACTCCAATTCTTAGCAGCACATAAACCGAGGCCATGGCGATTTCTGAAAACAATCTTTCCGATCCGCAACCCGGGAAGTAGAACGCCGATTTGCCGGAATCTTCAGCCGGCATGATCATCATGGCCTGATCTTCTTCGCAATCCGGAAGATAATCCCAAATACTTGCCGGATTGGCGGGTGTCATGGGTGATTTCAGATAGCGCAGGGGCGATTGGAGTGACACGCGATCACTTCTCATAAAGGGTCGCATTAACCTGGAACTGATTCTTTGTATATTGCTTCCACCTCTTAGGATGACTTGCTTGAAGATGGCGTTTTTCAACGGAGACCGCGTTTCCAGGTATTTTAACGACAATCTGGTCGCAAGGGGCGTGTGTTTAAAGTTTTGGTGACTCAGAATATCTCTTTCCAGTATGGAGACATCACCTGTATCAATGTCGACAGGGCAGGGTTTTTCACATTTGTGGCAGATCGTGCAATGATCCGCTATATTTTCCAGGTGTTTCAGGGATTCAAACCTTGTTGAATGGGATCTCTGGGCTGTGTATAACAAAGCTTCAATTAGTGCCCCAATGGCCAGGTTTTTGTTGCGCGGATGAAAAAACATGTTGGCGGCCGGGTAGAACACGCAGCAGTCTGCTTTGCACTTGCCACAGCGAATACATTTGGCAATGCTTTCAGACAGTTTTTCCAGCGAGCCTTTTTGGAGAATCCGGGCTTCCAGCTCCAGCAGGTTGAAGGAGGGGGTAAACACCTGATCCGGTATCTCCGGATCAGCCAGTTTTCCGGGGTTCATCAATCCTTCCGGGTCTATTGACCGGCGATATGTAGCAAGGTCATCCAGTTTGTCCTGATCCAGGTATTTCATTTTGGTAATGCCAATGCCGTGCTCACCGCTGACCACACCATCAAGTTCAACGGATTTATCCATAACAATATCAGCCGCCCGCATAGCCCTGTCCATCATCTCCCTGTCATTGGAAAAAACGGGAATGTTGACGTGAACGTTACCATCCCCCGCATGCATGTGAGTCGCTATCACAATCAGACGGCCACTGACCTCAGAGTAAATCTTATCCACATTTGCACTAACCTGCTGGTATCCCCTGAGCAGATCCATCAGGTCTTTTTTCAAAGTGTCGACAATCCCGCGTGTTCGTAATTCTTCCCCGGTGGCAACCGAGATATCGGCTAAGGCCTTTTCACAGAGCGATTCAAATCGCTCATTTTTAACGGAAAGCCATTCCGGGGTTTCCAAGGGTTCCGCCCTTCGTAAATATTCTTGCAATCGTTTAGCCAGGGATGCCTGGTTATGCCTTTCCTCATCGATGTTGGTCTCTTCTATAAAACCGGTAAATTCCGTTATCCGGTCCAAAGGCAGAACGATATCTTCGTTCAATTTAAACGCATTAGTGCGTGAAGCGATAGCTCCCAGGCGTTTTCGGTCCTGCCAGAAGCGCTTGGCCTCCTCTTCGCCGGACGCTGTGTAAATAAAGGTATTATTGTATCCTTCCAGTAAACCGTTTAGTTTTGTCACACCCCTGTTGACCTGTGTTTCGGTGTGTCCCACGATGTCGATTAACAGCACCGCCTTCGGGATTTCACGTTTAGCGGATTTAACCTTGTATTGGATGGCTTTTACATACTCTTCATCAAAATGCTCCAGGGCATATAACGCTTCTTCTCCCTTGTTTTCAAAAGAATTGGAGATTTCAAGAATCACTTCACCTGCTTCATCAAAACTCTGGCCAAAAAACTCGATACAACAGGTTCTTTTCTGTTCATACGCCTGATGCAGGACAAAACTGGCTGAAGTAATAATACCATCGGTCCCTTCTTTTTGAAGTCCGGGCAGATTATTGAGACATTTGTTGGTGATATCCTTCCACAGCCCTCTTTTACGGACCTCATCTCCTTTCATATCGATAACGCTTGTTTTTCCGGTTTGCAGGTTTTCAACCCGGAATGATACTTCATCCGACGGCATAATTTTTCTGCAGGGGTGATTCAGCCTTTTCACTTCAACAAAGCTGCCGTCAGGCATCACCATTTTGTAAGAATAGATATTATCGATGGCTGTGCCCCACAGCACTGCTGTCTTACCCCCGGCATTTTCGGCGATGTTTCCGCCGATGGTGCAAGCCCAGGAACTGGTCGGATCGGTTGCAAATACAAGTTTTTTTTCACTTGCATAATCCATGGCATCACCTGTGATGACACCGGCTTCCAACTCCAGCAGCTTAACAGGGGTGCCGTGATTGTTTTCTTTGACTTCCGTGATCCCATGGATAGTGTTCAATTTCTCCACATTGATGATTACAATGTCCTGCGCCACGGGGACGGCACCTCCGGTCAAACCTGTTCCGGCTCCTCTTGGAATAATACCCAGGTTTAATTCAGTAATGGCGGATACGAGCTGTGATATCTGGTTTTCGCCGGTGGGTCTGATTACTGCCAGGGGTAGGAATAGACGCCAATCCGTTGCATCTGTTGCATGCGAAACCAGGGTTAAAGGATCAAAAAAGACATTCTTTTTCCCGACAATGGCACCCGCTTTTACCAGGAGTTTTTCCCGCAGGGAAACCACCTTGTCCAGGCGGGTTTTGAATTCTGCATATAAATCCCGACAGCGGGAAGTGATAAACTCCACATCCTTATTTCCGTCGGCACTGATTTCCACCACTTTTAGATCCGTTTTAAGACCCGCAAGAAAATCCTTTCGTTTGCGTCCCGAATCCAGCAGATCCTGGTAAAGAAAAGGGTTGCGTTTGAGGATAAAAATATCACCCAAAAAACGCATCATCAGCTTGGCGGATCTTCCGGTAATTCTTTGGGACCGGAGTCGCTCGGAACGTTCCCAACATTCGTTTCCCAATAGAAAACGGATAACTTGTTCATCATCAGCGGACGTATAATTGAAGGGTATTTCTCGAAGTTCTTTTGCGGTCATGGTGCTACATTACGATGAGGAGTGATTCTGAAAAGATGGTCTGTGAGCTTGAACATTTTACGGAACAGATCTGTCTTGTGCAATTCAAAATGCTCATCAGCCAAGATTGTCACCAACTTTACTCCATGTTATAATAATACCATGATAATTCCTTTAATATCAGAGAACAAGATTTCAGGTAATTGGCTTCCCCGGCAAAATGACTTCAGAGAATCCGACATACTACGATACATTCAATCATTTATATTCTTTCCTGCCGTCGTTCGTTAGTTGGATGAACAAGATGCTGGATTCTTATGAAGATCGAGCTGTTGCCCTGGATGATTTCAAGTTTAAAAAAATCAAGATTGTGTTTCCCACACCCTTGAGACATCAAACCAAAATAATCGTCGTTTCAAAACGGGTTCCCGTGCCGCCTTTGGAAAAAATCGCTTTAAAAAAACTGATGAAGCAGGATCAAAAACACGCAATCGGGATAACCTACAACAACAGAATTTTTCTACTGGAAGAACATTGCAATGAAATCAATTGCTTTCACGAGATGATACATGTAGTGCAGTGGCAGAGATTGGGTGTCCAGAAGTTTTTGCTGGCTTATGTGCTCCACCTGGTGCTCCATGGCTACCAGGGAAATCCTTTTGAAGAGACCGCCTGTCTTTTCCAACGCAAGTTGGAATCCAACGCTCTACCCATGAATTTTTTGGAGATTGTCAAGACCCGGGCCG
>JANQLH010000033.1 GCA_028280735.1 SAR324 cluster bacterium
ATCGTCCAATGCTGGTATGATGGCTGTTTTTGAAAAAGGCGGTATCGTAAAAGCCAAGCTTGAATACGGTGTCTACAAATTAAAAATGCCTTTTGAAGAAACCACCCTTTAATCTTAATCGTTCCCACCAATTAAAAACACGGATGTTTTTCCAAACACGCTGGATAGTTTTATTAATTTTATTATCCGTACACCCAATTTCAGTATTGGGTGATTCTATGCCAACCCATCCCCGGCTGGCTGGCATACTATTCTTTACGCCCGATTGCATTGAATGCTTGGAATTAATAAATGAAGCTGTTCCCACTGCCTTTGATGAAAGTTCAAGCGACAATTCAATCCTTGTAGTAGACAATTCGGCTCCGGACGGTGGCCAACTGTTCTTAGAACTACTAATTTCAAGGGAAATACCACCAAATGCCAGGCTACCCATATTTGTCACCCAAAAAGAAATCTGGAGCGGGAAAGAGGCTATTTCAAGCCATCTAACCAAGCTACTCAAATCCCCTCAGGAATACCTTTCTTCGGATCAGTTTCAGGGAAGTCAGGTTGCTGATTTGTTAAATCCAAATTCAAGTCAAAGTCAGCCGACTTCGTTTTTAATATCCAAAGATACAAGACTCAAAAAACAAAGCTTGTTTGATTTCTTTTACGGCAATTTTCTGAAAGACCCGATAGGAAATGGAATTGCAGTAATTGTTTTATTCGGCATGATCTTCAGTTTAATGTATATCTTCAAACAGCTCATTGCTAAACCAACAGCAGGCCAATTAACATTATCAAGTTTGTATCCTTTGCTTTGCCTGGTTGCCATGGGAATCGCCGTCTATCTGTTTATATCAGGCATGGTAGAAAGCGAGCTCAGCTGCGGACCGGTCGGAGAATGCAATACCGTTCAACAAAGCAAATATTCGAAATTGTTTGGAATAATTCCTGTCAGTCTTTTGGGAATTTTGGGATATGTTGCCTGTATAATGTTTTGGTTAGCGGCAAGATATGATGTTTGGAATCAAAAAAGACTTTTTGTTGTATCAGCTTGGGCCTTTTCTGTTATTGCGGTTGGCTTCTTTGCGTATCTAACTTTTTTGGAACCATTTGTTATTGGTGCGACATGTATTTGGTGCGTTACTTCAGCCGTTGTCACCACGATTTCCGCTTTGGTTATCACAAGACCTGCACTTGCCGCAATGAGCTCCTAACTCCACCCATCAGAATGCCCGCCGTCTCAACTAACAGTGGCTTGTTGCTCTGCTGTTTGTTATGTGGAACAAAAATACTAAGAGATGATTTTGTTAAATAGGCTACAATTCAACCGGCAGACCAAAGCCCTTTTCAAGCAGGGCTCGTTGTGGGTTGTTATATCAGAGCGGCATTTTCCTGTTGTCAGCAACAAGCAGCCTATATATCGGGTAATGAGATGTCGTCGGCCAAACTTTTATTGACCAAAGCACAACCAATTATGGTAGGAGTATCCAACATCTTCAACTGCACTGGTAAATGCAATCGGACAGATTCCTTCAAGATGGACGGGTTTATTGGATTTGTTTAGTGATTCGCAAGTTGCATATAATGCTTCGATGCATGAAACATCCACAGCGGTAACATTTTCAAGATTTAACTTGAAGTAATCAACAGCATATGCTGAATTTTCGACGGTAGCCCTGAATTCTCTGGCTTTCTTTTCGGTTAAGGCTCCCGATATTTTCAAGGAACCTGTGCATGAACCCTCATCTATGGAAAAATCTACGCTTGAAGTCAGCGAATGTAGTTGTTCGAACATGGCGTTGCCTCCTGATTCATTCAAACATTCAATTTTGAAAATTCTGCATCTATCTTAGAAACACCGGAAAAAATTTATCTTGCGAACGGCCGTTGCTTTCCACTGACCATTCGATTTCCGAAATAAACAGATCCTGAATTAACTTTTTTATTGAATCAGCCATCATTTATCGATCATTATTAACGATTCGGATTTGATTTCTCAAAAATGGCGAGATTTGATCGGTTTTTTAATAATCGATTAAATGGATAACTCAATAAATCATGTCAAAGTTAATCATTTGGAAAATAATTTCAGAAAATCGTATAAGTCATTTTTATTTTAACCAGATATTTTTGTACTATTTTACATCTTCAATGACCCTTTTTCGAGATTTTTTTTTCCTTTCACTACGAAAACATAGTGAACGGTTAAAAAGCAAAATGAAAAAACATACAAAATTTCTTTTTATTTCAGATGTTTGAACAAGTCGACTGAAAGTGACAACGGGAAAAAAATGTTGCGAACAGTGAAAAGAAAAACGTCAAAATCACCCAAAATAGTCGATATTTTGGTGATTGATAAATGAAGAATCTCGTCAAACAGCTCTGTAGGTAGCTTTAGGTCAAGAACCTACAGCAGTATCCAATGATTTTGGGGAGATATCAGGATGACATGATCGAAATTGTCACATATTCCACAAACAATTTTCGATCATTTTTTGACATGGCAATGGGGAAATTACGCCGGGAAATTAAATATTGCGGGTTATTGTTGATGACTCATATTCGGGGTTTTCTTGAAGCTTTTTATGAATCTTAGTGGCTTTTGATTTATTGAAAGGTCCTGTATAGAAGGAGTTTACGCGGTAATAGCTTGTCTTCGGTCTAATTTCGAATTCAATTTTTAACTTTGGATATAAGTCCATTAAGTCGGTTTTGACTCTCAAACCGGTATCTTCTTTTGGAAACTGTCCGAGAGAAATTTTATAACGATTTTTTACTTTAACCATAAAAGGATCACCAAGAACTACCGACTCTTGTTTTAATGCTTCAATCTTGGCTTTTGCAGCAACCCTAGTGAATACCGTGGAAGATATTACTTCATAATATCGGGTTCTTCTTTTACTTTCTTTTTTGGTGAACGGCAGATCTTCCTGTTTCAAAAACCTGGAAACCTCCTGTTGACAGGTAATATTGATGCAATCCTCGACTTTTACGTAATAACCTCCACTTGAACTGTAATCCAGTTCAACGCTAAGGTTTTCAGTACCAAGATTATCTCCTTCCAGTTCAATTATTGAAGGCGACAATTCTCCAGCCTTGGTATCTTCGTCATCGTCGCTAAATATGCTGGTTGTTAAATCTGATATGTATCCGATAGATTTAGAAAAATACTCTTTAGGTTTGGATACAATCTCCGGATTCGGTAAATATCCCGCGACTTTTTGGTCCAAACCAAAGTAGTATGCGCCGAACACTGCTGCTATTATAACAATAAGAATGAGCAAGACCCATTTTAGTTTTCCAAATCTTTTTCCTTTTTTCTTTTTCTTACCAGCCTTTTTTTCTGCCATGATTGCGCTCTTTCAACTCAATAGTCAGCTTGCTTTATCATGATGAAACACACGTAAAGATAGGGTATATATTACAGCCGTTTAAGTAAATTTGCTGAACTTCACCTTGATTAAAAAAACATCTGTGTATATTGAATACCATTTCCTATTTAATTGAATTTTCTTCATTATACCATACCTATCAGTAAATAGAAAAATCTTCAAGAAACAGCTTTAATAAGACAAGACACTATATCACTATCTTTTCTCGGAAATTAAGGCAATAAAATAACCATCTGATTTGTTTAAATTAAACTGAAAGCCGGGCATTGAAAACCTGCCTAAACCCAATGTTCATGCAGATGAATTAAGCATTCGCTGATACTGGGCTGCCAGCCTGCAGTTCAAGACGAAAAATACATTTGGAAAACTAAAGCAGGCAGGCGAAATATTACTAACATCGCTTGGTAAGTTTTAATCCTTGTCAGGTATATGGCCGAACTTAATCAAATATGCTAGCTTGCAAGAAATCTGAATCAATCGATCAGGCTGGGAACCAATAAAAAAACTAAAGTTTTTGACCGGATTTACCGATAAAGTATCAAAGATAATCCGAACCAAGAGTCAGGAGGTAAATCATGAGACGCACGAACTCCGCGACTGTGTTTATGATAGCATTATTAGTGCTGATCGGTGCACTGTCGCTAGGTAGTTTTACCTTTTTGAATCAGATGAATTCGAACTACGTATTGATTCAAAGAGGCAACCAGCCAGTGAAGTATGTTTTAAACCATTTTAAATATACCCAAAATAAAAAAGGGTTTATCTTTTCGGTTACCTTTTTGGTTTCAGCGGCAAGTATATTAATAATGATTGCATTGCCATCAGTGGAAATAAAAACAAAGGCTAAACCTGCTGATGTTCCGCAACCTGTGCGAGTCGAAAGGGAAGATAGTGCAATTTCAGCTGTGATTGAACCACCAAAAGAACGAGAGATTCCTTCAGTTCCTGCTGAGGAGCCCCCGACAATTCAGCCGGCAGAAAAAACCGAAGCACCCGCAGAACCTCCGGCAGAAATTATTGAGACAGCCGAGGAAATTAGTGCTGATTTCGAAGATATTACCGAAGGAGAGGATGATGTTGTTTATGGAACCGGTGCTATCTCAGATGCAGCGATAATGCACTTTGTCCATAAGTTCCCGGATAGCGCCCTGAAATTCCTCTTCCGAAAACAGCTGGATGGTAAGGCTCTAACCAATGTTGAAGAGTCGATCTACCAAGAATGGGAAAACAGAAACCTTACCAGGGGCAAAGTGAAAGGTTATATCCTGACCTTGATGGACTGGAAGGAGTTCCCGAAAAAGCCGCTTTATGAAACCTGGAAGGAAATCAGGGATCACATTTATGAAAATGTAGACTAACTCCTGCCTGACTGTATTTCAATTCCCAGGCAGAATCATCTGATCTGGGAATACCACTAATACTGCCTCAAAACTCCTACCACAACTCCGTGAATAGAGAGTTCCCTGGGATCAACATAGATGGGCTCCATTGAAAAATTCGCTGGCTGAAGGCGAATTCTCTCACCTTCGTGATAGTATTTTTTCACGGTAGCTTCTTTGTGATTTACCATGGCTACCACCATATCACCATTATCTGCGTAATTACGGTGCTCAACAATAACGAAATCACCGTCACAGATACATTCTTCCACCATGGAGTTTCCCTGGACTTTTAATATATAAGACTTTTCCGGCTTTTTAATCATCGATTCCGGAAACTCCATAGTCTCATTTTCCAAAAAATGTTGTATCGGCTGACCGGCAGCAACTTTTCCCATCAGTGGTAATTCAACTAATCGGCTATCCCGATTCGCAGCAGATGCTTGCTTTGGCTCTGAAAAGTCGTTTTTGAGAATGTGAATAGAACGTGAAATATTGTTCTCAAAAGTAATATAGCCTTTACTTTTCAGATTATTCAAATGCTTGTGCACGCCTCCGGCTGATGCCAAATCAAAATGCGAAGCAATATCTCTTATGCTCGGAGGATAATGATTTTCTTTAATATAATTATCTATATATTCCAGGATTTCCTGTTGTCGTTTTGTCAGTTTCATTTTTGGCGTTTAAGTTGGTGGTTAAATTTTTGTAAAATAAATTAAACTTCAGATATACAAACGAAACAAAATTACTCCCTGATTAATGAACATATGTATCCTTTTATCAACTATGTCAAGCTATTTCTTTCAAGTTCCAATTGGTGAGATAATGATAATCATTGCTCCTGTTAAATTTTTGTTCACCTGATTATGGACACCATTTTCCTGTATGATTTGACAAATCCATTATAGGAATCCCAAAATCTTCCAGTTACTTTTTATTTTGCTGTTACCCAAAATAATGATTTTCCTGAATCAAATGGCCGGATTATCAAAAAAAATCGAAGCGAATCTTGTTTTTAATCGAAGGATTCATGGCATTTTAAAAATCATCCTGGCTGTTTCTATTTTTATGTCAGGATCAAAAATTTCCTATGCCCGGGAAACCGAAACCGAACCTTTAAAAAGTAATTCTGTATCTTCGCTCAGTCGTGCTCTCTTTTACAGTGATAAAGCAAAAAACTGCGAGTCACTGCACGCTTATCTTTCCGGTTTTCTTCCGCCATCTGTTCTTTTGTTGAAGGAAATAGAGGCGGATCTGGATAAAATTGTAAAACGAGATCAACCAGAACCCGGCCACTTAGAAAAAGACAGGGCGTTATTAAGTTTTCTCCATTTTACCAGCCACTGCTATTTCTCCACGCAGAAGATTGTTATCAAGAATCAGCGCTTGTCGTGGAAAGAGCTGATAATGATGATTAACAAAGGGCCCGAAAGCTTATACCCATCAAAACAAATCAGTTTAGTTTGGATTAACTTTCTAAGGTATCAAACAAAAAGCTTTTCCCAACTCTTTGATGTTCTATTTCTTCCATCCGTTATATCTGATCACCTTTCTTTTACTTTTATCAGACATGAGGATGTCTTGCTGACCCCTGGACAAGCTTCAATGTGGCAGCATTGCCAAACACGATTTAACTATAAAAATCATGGCTGGAAGGCAAACCTGATTGCAGGATTTATGAGTCCTGCGTATCAATTCACATCTTTTGTCAGACAGCATGCATCGCTCGAAAAATCTTTTGAAAAAATACCGCCTCCCGGTTTTGGCGGTCATCAAAAAGCAATCCCGGATATGCTGATAGCATTGAGCAAACCCGGTAAAGCAGTTACTCGGAAAACCTGGCAAATGTTTTATGAAACCTGTGCGGAATTTGGAATTAAGAAGGCATACCCGGATCAGGAAAAGTTTCAGTTTGTGGCACAATTTTTAGGGATTAAATCTTTGTACCGGGATATTTTTTCAAATCCTTTAATCCCGAAAAACATTTCCAGGGATCTTCCGGATGCACTTCGCGCTGCGGATTTCTATCCCTCACCTAAAGGCTTAAAGGTCATCCTGGCGTTGAGTGCACAGGAATCGACCATGCAGTGGAATCCGAAGCTGAACGAGCAAAAAAAGAGTTTACTAAGGAGACGCTTCAACAATATTCTCGCCAAGATCAACCAATCAATTCCCGGTTCCGTATCCAGCTTTTTTTTGGCTGAAGCTCACCAGAAAGAGTTGGATAAACTGACAGAAGAATTACATCATCTGACAGATATCGAGCATGACAAGACCAGGGAATACGATTTTTATCTCTGGAGCAGAAGAACCTTTGCTTTTATTATCGAACTCAAAAGTGAATATCGACAAATGGCAAAAGTCGGACAATGGTTTTTTGATCTCGAATCACTCAATTCAAGACTGGAAAAAGAACCTCAAACATTTGGCTTATGGCAGATCAATGTCAACCATTTGCAGGAAAAAATAAAATCTTTCAAACAGCTCAGAAGAGCTTTCCCGGAGATATATCAGAAGACCAACGGCAAATGGATTGTCAACAGAAGCTGGCTGATTGATGCCTTGAGTGGTAGACGCCAGGCAAGGCTGTCTAGGGGAAGAACTCTTGAACTAATCATTCACACCCATCTTAAGCCCCACTATGAAAATCATATGTTGGGTGACCGTAATGACTTGATGTTTTTTATTGCGGAGAACATGGCAGGTGAAATGTCTACCTTCCGGGCTGCTGTTCAAAAAGAGCTGAACGAGAAAATGCGCTCTTCCCTGAAGACAGATGGAGACCTGACATATTACCTGCCCTATTCAACGAGAATTGACTGGAATAGGGAATCAAAAACCTATTTAAAGTTGAAGGAGTTTATCAGCAACCATCGGTACTATTTTGACGAACCGGTGGATGCAAACAAACTGATTCGTGAGCTGTGTCAGGCCAAGTCTTGGGGAGAACTCAATCAGCTTGAGCTATACAAAAAACTTTTGGACAAAGATTCTGCAGTCAGAATCTTCCCTGACATCAGGAGCAATCTTTATAATCAGACACCAAGGGCTTATGCACGACTTGTCACAAAAAAATCTCTTCTTTTTTAGTTGAGCAATGTTATGAGGATTAATCATCCGTAGCATACCCTGCAATCCTCTATAATGCTTACCTGGGAATCAAAGCTTTGATATTGTCTGGTTCGCTTGTCCTTCAATTTAGGCAGCATTGGCGTTGGACGAATCCCATCCCTAAAACAGGCCCATCATCCTTTGTTCTCCTCTTTTTGAGAGTCCTCCAAGCGTTTGATCCTTTTAAACAGACTATCCAGGCTGTTAATCAGTGCCTGCACCTTCCGCCAGACGTGAAGTGGACGTGAAGGCATACCTGCCACAATCTCGTTATCGTTTGTTTTTGAAGTGACCAATGTTCGTGCCAACAAGGTAACCTTGCTTCCCAAAACCAGGTTATCTCGCACACCGGACTGTCCCCCCATCATCAAGTGACTTCCTGTTTTTGTACTACCTGCAATACCCGATTGTGCTGCGATTAGAGAATCTTCTCCCAATTCCACGTTGTGAGCTATGTGGATAAGGTTATCCAGCTTTGATCCCCTGCCGATAACTGTCTGCGTGAACCGTGCCCTATCAATCGTGGTGTTTGCACCTATTTCCACATCATCTTCAATCACTACCCCTCCAACCTGCGGTATTTTCAGGTTTTTGCCATCTCTTTGAAAAAAACCAAATCCGTCTGCCCCAATAACGACCCCGGGATGCAAAATTACTCTGTTTCCAATGCTTGATTCCTCTCTAATGGTAACGTTGGGATAAATCAGGCAGTCATTTCCGATTGTTGATCCGTTCATTATCACTGTCCCTGCATGAATCACCGTATTATCTCCTATGGAAACGTTGTCATAGACAACAGCACAGCCGTCAATTGTTACGTTTTTGCCCAACTTGACATTGTCACCTAGGTTAGCCTGAACGCTGATTTTTTGGGAGCGTGTCGTTCCAGGATGCAGTATTTCGGCGGCCAAACAATGATGGAGCATGGGGTCATCGGAGAACAACAGATTATGACTTTTACTTTTTAGATCAGAAGGTACTATAATCGCAGCTTGGGGAGAGATTTCAATATCGGAAAGCTGCCTTTTCCTGGAATCAAAAATTCCTGCGGGTGTGGGCAGATTAGCAAGTTCGTTGGGATTGGTAATATAGGATAATCCCCCCTGGTTGATGTTTTCAAGTCCGCAAACATGTGTAAGTATCGTTTCGCCATATCCCGAAAACTTTAATTCAAGTCGTTCACTCAGTTTCTCTAGTGTTATTCCCATTTCAAACCGATACTTTGTTTTTTAATTATGTTACTATACAAAACTATATTGTTGATCATTGAGTTTTACCGGACATGCAGAAAAATCATGAAAAAAGCCTGTTCTTTTGTATTTTATAACGAATTTCGAAGCGGAGATTGTAATCTTCAATCACATCATCTTGTTATCGTCTAAGTGGTTTGATTAACCAGTCATATTTTGATAGCATCTTTTTTAAATTCGATATACAAGAAAAACAAATGGCAGGCAACTTGAATAGATTCAGCCGTCAATTGACACGCTCTTCTGAGAACACTGATCACCATGTCCAAAAAATGAAGCTTCCGGATATAAATAAAAAAAGAGCCAATCTGAGAGTCCAATACCTTACATTAATAGGGTATATGGCCCGGATAGACGGGAAGTTCGATGAAAAGGAGAAGAACCTTCTCAAGAAAATGGCAGACAGGTTCCAATTATCAGAAAAGAATAAGAAGCTGATCTTTTCTCAGAAGGAATTTGATGAAAAACAGATTAACGAAACGTTCCAGGAACTGAAGAAAAACAGGCTTCATTACAGCTTCATACTTGACTTGATTTCAATGGCCATGGCCGATGGAATTATCCTGGAGCCGGAACGAATGATGCTGTCACAAGTGGCACGGTTAATAGGGCTCAAACACGAGGAATTTCATAACCTTATTAACTTTGTACAAGCGACATCAAATTTAAATGATGATAATCATAACGATCCTATGTTCCAATATGTTATTGAAATGTTTTTTGAATGGGCCAGGCAAAGAGATGTTACTCTATACAAGCAGACGACATTCGCTATCAACGATAAAGTGGATTGGTTGCTGAAAAAGGACTTATAGCTCTCAAGATCAATTCTTTCTTTACATAAAGACATCAGGCATCAAATAAAGATTGACATAAAAAACAACCCTTACTTGTTGTATCTACATTTTTATCGTTCATGGCATTGATCACAAAAAGGAAAATTCTTGACGGTGTTTTTCTCTTGGAAATACCGGAAGCCGAGCTACGACTGCTTTGCGGATGCCCATCCGACGCCATTAAGCATCTTGCAGCCAAAGGTTTGCTTCCCATGGCGGAGAAAGACGGGGTTAAATACGAATCGGGCCCCAATGCCATCCTGCTTTCCGACGTCATGATTCAAAACGGCGAACTCTGCAATCTCTCCGAGTTTCCGGTTCTTCACATGTTTTACAACCAGGGGATGATCCTTCCCGGTCATCCGAATAGCTCCTCCACACCTATTTTAATCGGAAAAAAATCCTTTGTTGATGCGCAAATGGATTACATTTTCGTAGGAAACTACGGCCTGGTAACGGAACAGGAATTTAGGGAAGTTGGCGAAACTGAGGAGTTCGCCTCTGAATACTTGACGATGAAACTGAAGTTTGCCCAAGGAAGATTTATTCCTTCAGACGAACTGATGACCGGACTTTATCTGAATGATGAACCATTAGAGATTAAAAAAGGTGTCTTTATAAAACGAAACAAATTAAACCATTTTACCATTAGTTATAAAGATCAATCTGTTAAGGTTGATCTTAATCTAAAACGTCATCACAAATACAAACCGTCATATACCCTCCCCAAAGTTCGATTACCCAATTATTATTTTGCCATTATCCATTCCGGTGAAGGAGACGGGTGGGATCACACGCGACCTTGTTTAAGCAGCATCATCATGTACAACCGCAAATTGTTCCTAATGGATGCAGGTCCAAATATTTTGTGGACTCTTAAATCTTTCGGGATCAAACCTCAACAAATTGAGGGGGTTTTCTTTACCCATGTTCATGATGACCATTTTGCAGGGCTTCATTCGCTGATACACCCTAAGCGGAAAATCAAAATATTTGCAACTAATACCGTCAAATCAACCATTGTCACAAAACTTAATTCACTATTCAAAGGCAGTGACTTGGATTACAACGATTGCATGCTTTTTCATGATTTGGACCGGGAGGTATGGAATGACTACGGCGGATTGGAGATACAACCGATACCGTCCGCACACCCTATTGATACAACTATTTTCATTTTCAGGGTGAAGGCAAACAATGGATACAAATCTTACGGACATTACAGTGATATTGTCGCTTTGAATTGGCTGGAAAAAATGAAAGCAACGGCAAACAAGCCCGGCATCACTGATGAGTATTATGAAAAAATCAAAGAATCCTTCAAAATCAAAGTGAATGTCAAAAAAATCGACGTTGGTGGACCGGTCGTTCATGGAGATGCTGAAGATTTCTTAGATGATGATTCCGATCGACTGGTTATGGGACATACCCACACCCCTTTTACATCCAGACAGTTGGAAATTGGAGATGAGGTGACATTTGGGGAGATCGACGTCTTGATCGACTCAAAGCCTTCCCGATAGAAGTCTACAACAAGTCTATTGTTACTCCAGCCATCTTATTGAACAATCCAAGATCCTGCTTACACGGATCAAAGCAATTCAAACATCCGGATTACACGAAAAGCACAAATCCCATGGAGTTTAAAAAATCACTAGTTATACCCGTTTCGGGCCCCATAGACAGCAAGATTCGCATTCCCGGTTCAAAAAGCCTAACCAATCGAGCGTTACTTATTGCATCTTTGGCAAAGGGAAAAAGTAAACTATCCGGCCTATTGCACTCCGATGATACGCATTACATGATTCAAATCTGCAAATCATTGGGGATTCGCTGTGAGATTGATGGTGAAACTGTTTTTATCAAGGGTTGTGACGGAGACCCGGGCCCTTGGAGTGAGGAGTTATATGTAGGAAATGCGGGGACTGCAGCACGGTTTTTAACGGCCATGTTACCTTTGGGAAAAGGCGATTATATTCTCAATGGCAACGAACGCATGCAACAGCGCCCGATCATTGATCTGATTGTCGCCCTCAACAAGCTGGGAGTTGGAGTTAAAGATATCAACAACACGGGTTGCCCCCCCGTGCAAATAACCGGGGGCGGCTTGAAGGGCGGAGAACTCTCAATTCCAGGCGATAAAAGCTCACAATACGTAAGCGCTATCATGATGGCAGCACCCTATGCCAAAAGAGACACTGTTATTCATATTACCGGCGAACTGGTTTCACGTACCTACGTAGAAATGACCCAAAGAATTATGATCGAATTTGGGGCTGACTGTGCTTGGCAAGATAAGCAAACTCTTCGCATCACTCCTCAAAAGTACGAAGGGCGTAGCTATGAAATTGAAGGCGATGCTTCATCAGCCTCTTATTTCTTCGGTATGGCGGCTATCACCGGTGGTAGAATTAAAGTAAAGGGCTTAACAAAAAACAGCTCGCAAGGCGATTTAGGATTGCTGGATATTTTAGAAAAGATGGGCTGTCAGATATCCTGGAATGGTGACGAAGTAAGTGTCCAGGGAAAAGACCTGTCAGCTGTGGACGTTGATATGAATACTATGAGTGATGTTGCTCCGACTCTGGCTGTTGTCGGCCTTTTTGCGAAAGGCACTACAATCATCCGTAATGTCGGCAATATGCGTATTAAAGAATGTGACAGAATCAGTGCTGTAGTAACTGAATTGAGAAAACTGGGTGCTTCGGTTGAAGAATGGGAAGACGGTTTGAGCATTAAAGGTAATTGCCAACTCAGGGGTGAAGCATTGGCAACTTATGATGATCATCGTATGGCAATGGCGTTTTCATTGGCCGGACTAAAAGTCCCCGGGGTGACTATTTTAGATCCCGGTTGCGTGTCAAAAACCTTCCCGAGCTTTTACGATGTGTTCTTACCGCTGATCCAAGGGTGAAGCTTTGCTTTAAGCATGTTTTCCTCTTGCTCTCCCCAGGGACCGACCAGGACAAAGGTTGTCAGATTTTGATCCAATACTCGTCTGAGTGTAGAAAAAACGGTATCGATAGTAATATTCGACAACCCGGGCAGGATGTCTTTATATTCAGCTCCGGATGGATTTAGTCTTGGCATTAAAGAATCATACAAAATACCCTGGGCAGTATCGTTATTACACTCCAAAGCTGCTTTGTATCGAGCTTTAGCAACCCTCAACTCCTGTTCCGTGATTCCTTTGGCTAAAAGGTCTTTAATTAATTCAACCAAGGCATCCATCAACTCGGACAACCGGCTTGTACCGACAACAGACTGGATTGACATAATCATCCCCTTGTTGAAATAGGTAGAATCTAAAGAAATGTCATATACCAGTCCCTTTTCCTCTCGAATCATTCGCTGTAGTCGACTGCTATTACCCCCGTCCAATATCCTGTGAAGGAGTTCATATTGAATCCGGAGATCTTGAGTTAGCTCATATACCGGAAATGACCATTGAATGCTGAATTGATTGTCTTTGTCACTGACCAAGGATAGTTGATTTCCCGGTTTCGGCTTGGCGAGGATTTGTGAATACTGATTTTTCTTTTTAGCTTTTCCGGATGAAAACTGATTGCTAACGGCATCTATGATTTGATCCAAATTAATGTCTCCGGTAATCCCGATAATCAAATTGGATGGAACATAAAAACTTTCGTGCCAGTCAATCAGATCCTGCTTTGAGATTTTCTTGACCGTTTCGAGCGTTCCAATAATCGGCATTCCCATTGGGTGATTAGGCCAGAGGAGGTTTGATGTCAAGCTATCCAAATCAATTAATCTGTTTTCTTCATTATAATCCCCCAGAATCTCTTCCAGAATAACGGATCTCTCTGTTTCCAATTGTTCAAAAAGTGGAAACTGGATGAACTGGCAAAATCTTTCAATTCCTTGCTCCAAATAATCAAGGTGTATATCCAGCCAGAACTCTGTTTGATCAAACGAGGTGGCCGCATTGAATTCACCGCCAAGCTCTTCCATTTTTACACTCATGGTGGCTGCATCGCCAAGCTTTTCGTTACCGCGGAAAAGCATATGCTCCAGAAAATGGGAGATGCCGCTGTTTTCCCTGGTTTCATAAACCGAACCAACAAAAACAAAACACCTTAAACTAACGGTTTTAACACCCGGAAAAGATACCAGGCTTAAGCCAAGTCCGTTTTTAAGTGTGATAAATTGGGATTGGTAGCGACTATCCCTGTTTGAGGAGCCTTTTCTAAAAATAGAAGCCATTTTAGCGGTGATAGAGTTTGACATTCTTGATTTAAACATAGTGATCACCGCTTTGAAGATAAACCTTAATCAATCTAAAAATCCCTCACATACTCTTCCAGTTTCACCAGATCCTTACTGAAGTTTCTAATTCCTTCTGCCAATTTCTCAGTAGCCATGGCATCTTCATTTAACATCCAGCGAAATACCTTTTCATTCATTTCAATTCGATCCAAATCAGCCGGAAAGTCCATATCCGGGCTCAGCTTTCTTGTTAGATTTTCCTGGCTTTCCATTAGTTCATCCAGAAAATTAGGACCAATTGTTAATCTGTCGCAACCGGCCAGAGCTTCGATTTCGCCTACATTTCTGAAGCTGGCTCCCATAACGATGGTATCATAGCCGAATTTTTTGTAATACTGGTAAATTCTTTTGACTGATAAAACACCCGGATCATTTTCAGCAGTGTAGTCGCCACCCTCATTTTTCTTAAACCAATCCAAAATCCTTCCTACAAAAGGCGAAATCAGAAAAGCTCCTGCTTCAGCACACGCGATAGCCTGGCCAAAGCCGAATAACAACGTCAAATTGCAGTTAATTCCCTCTTTTTCCAAAACTTCAGCAGCTTTAATGCCTTCCCATGTTGCAGCAATTTTTATCAGAACTCTATTTCTGGATATACCTTCCTTTTCGTATAATTCAACCAGTTTTCTGGATCTGTTGATTGTTTCTTCAGTGTGGAATGAAAGTCGAGCATCCACTTCAGTGGAAACTCTGCCGGGAACAGAGTTTAAGATTTCCTTGCCAAAATTTACTGCCAATTTATCTAATATGTTTTCCAGTTCCCGTGCCAAGCCGCCACCCTGATTCTTTCCATATGTGACTGCTTCAGCTACAAGATCACGATATTGTTCCATTTGAGCAGCTTTAAAGAGAAGGGAGGGATTCGTAGTCGCATCCTCGGGTTTGTATTGCCTGATTGAATTGATGTCCCCGGTATCCGCAACTACGATTGTCATATCTTTTAATTGGGAAAGCTTGTCAGCCATGTAACCTCCTGTTGGTCTTAACGATGTGAAGAAAATAGGTTTGTTGGATGTTGTTGCTCAAATGCTGCCTGATCTTAAACAAGTAAGGTTTATAAGAATCGTTCTGCTATTGGAAACGCTTGTAAGGTCGATTCAAATGTGCGAGGTTTTTATTTTCCTAGAGTTAAGATTATTCCTTGAGATCAATTTTTGGCAAGGCTATCTGTGTCCTATTTCATTTTCGAAGATGTAATCAATATAAATCAAAAGTTTACACTAAAAGGAGAAGAAGCTCGACACCTGCTGAGTTCTCGTAGAATTCAAATAGGGGAACTAATCGAGATTCAGGATATAAACCTCCGTCGGTTCCATGCCTCTGTAGAGTCGGTCACCAAAAGAGATCTGGATTTGTTACCAATAAAAGAAATAGAAACGGTTCCGGAGTCTCCATTAAAAATTAACCTTTTCCAAGCATTGATTAAGGAAAAAAACCTTGAGTTGGTACTTCAAAAGACAACTGAGCTGGGAGTATCCACAATTAACGTTTTCCCCGGTGCTTTTTCACAGCGTTTAAAAAAAGATCCACAAAAACAACTGAATCGTTGGAATAAGATTTGTGTTGAAGCATGCAAACAATCAGGCAGAACAAAACCTCCCGTGCTAAGCTACCGGGAATCATTAAACGAACCGGCCTCCGAGTATTTTGCTAACAAATCCATTCCAACCCTGGTTTTCGACACTGAAACAAACATTACCAAACTCAGTAAAATAGACATACCTGGCAAAGAGGTAAACCTTCTGATTGGCCCCGAAGGAGGGTGGCAAAGAGGTGAGATTGACAAAAAGAAAATGCTTGCCGTCAACCTGGGTTTGAGAACATTGAGAGCAGAAACCGCAGCAATATCTGCCGTAACACTTTTGCAATTCCTTTATGGAGACCTTGGACAGTAAACAAATCAACATCATGATGATTATATGTTTGGAGACCAAATCCACCATACCGTTTGATCCCAGCCGTTGCTAAAGCTGTCAGTTGACGATAAAATTGACCAGGTATTTAAGTTTATTAATCAAGAGAAGGAGTAGGTGATGCACTATGAAGGAAATATGATCCGACCTCCCAGCGAGGCGAATAGTATCCTTTTGCAAGTTACAGTTGGCTGTTCTCATAATAAATGCACATTTTGTGGAGCTTACAAGGGCGAACGATTCAAAATCAAACCCATGGACATTATCATGGAAGACATCAAATTTGCCTCACAATACTGCCAACAGCAAAAGCGGCTGTTTTTATGCGACGGTGATGCCATGATAATCTCCCAGAAAAAACTACCCGGCCTGCTAAAAGAAATAAAATCACAGGTACCCTGGGTTAACCGGGTGGGAACCTACGCAAACGCGAAAAGTCTGAAGCGCAAGACATTGGATGAACTGAAAGAAATGAAAAAACTGGGACTTGGCATTATCTACATGGGCTTGGAATCGGGAGATGATGAAACCCTGGCCAATGTCCAAAAAAAGGGAACCGCAAACGATATGATTGAACAGGGCAGAAAGGTCAAAGAGGCTGGGATAAAGCTATCTATTACCGTTTTACTTGGCTTAGCCGGGCCAGAACGCTCCTTTATCCATGCCAGGGAAACCGGAAAGGTCCTTTCAGCTATTGATCCTGAGTACGTCGGAGCTTTAAGCCTTATGCTTACGCCGAATACTCCTTTGTATGAAGATTGGAGGGCCGGTGATTTTGAACTGATCGACGCTAAAGGGATGCTTGTGGAGTTAGGCACGATGATAGCCCATACTAATTTATCCCGCGGGTTGTTTTTTGCAAATCACGCTTCTAACTATCTCCCTATCAAGGCCCGTCTTCCCAAGGAAAAGGAAGAAACAATCCGACTGATTGAGCAGGCCATAGACGGCAAAGTCCCCCTAAAACCGGAAATGTTCCGGGCTTTGTAGATGATTTGACTATGGAGGGCATTCAGCACAAACGGATCGATAGACTTCAGTAGAGAGATATCGATCCCCACGATCAGGGAAGATAGCAACCACTGTTGATCCCCTGGGAAGATCCTTTGCAATTTCCATGGCACCCCACATGGCAGCTCCACTGCTTATCCCGCAAAACAATCCTTCTCGTAAGGCTAAATCCCGAACTGTATCAAAAGCTGCTTCATCCGAACAATCAACCTTTCGGTCCAATAGGGCGGGTTCGTAGATTTTGGGAACTATGGCTTCATCCATATTTTTAAGTCCCTGCACACGATGGTTCATGGAAGGCTCAATACCAACCACACTGACTCCGAATTTATTATCTCGACAATACCTGGAAATCCCCATTAAGGTCCCGGTTGTCCCCATACCGGCGACAATGGCGTTAACCTGACCGTCGGTATCATTTATGATCTCAGGTCCGGTGCTCTGATAATGGGCTTTCCAGTTGGCAGGATTCGAGAACTGGTCAGGCATGTAATAAATATCACCTTGCTTATCAATAATGCTATGAGCTCTTTTGATAGCGCCATCAGTCTTATCGCAACCCGGAGTTAACTCCAGTTCCGCTCCCAAAGCAATTAAAATGGATCGCCTTTCCACACTGACGCAGGCCGGCATTATCAACTTAATTCGAAAACCGAGAGCGGAGGCTATCATAGCCATGCCAATTCCCGTGTTTCCGGAGGTTGGCTCAAGTATTACTTTTCCCTCGCTTAGCTTTCCGGATTCCATTGCCTCTTTCAGCATATGGTAAGCAGGTCGATCCTTAACGGAGCCACCAGGATTGGCACCTTCCAGTTTACCCAGTATTCTTACCCCGGTTTTCTTCGAATCCCATATTTTACGGATTTCAACAGTGGGTGTGTTTCCGATAACTTCGATGATACTCATTTTGATTTCCTTTAGTAGCAGGATTTTTGGATTATTACAGATGGTCAATAAATCGTGAATCTGATTGTTAATGGTTTAAATTAAGATTGTGTTCGATCTATCATTTACTCCATTGCAACACCTGTTTGAAGTCGAGCAAGTCAGGTTGTGGAGAATATCCGCTTCGTTTGCAGAAACCGCCTTATGATACAGTTTTATTAAACGCCTCGAACTCGGCGATAAGCAAAAAATTGTTGTGAAAGTCTGTGATACTATAAGGAACACATATTCATTATCAATTCCAAACTGACTGTGAAATTGATCCGGTCTGCTAATTAGTGTCTGACCGGAACAATTGCTATATCCATATCCAGCCTTGTGCCAGATACCGGAATTCAACTTGAAGATTAACGTGCTATCAGCCGTCAGCGTTCAGCACAAAGGATTGAAAATTCAAACAAAAGCCGGCTGATAGCTGAAAGCATGTCAAACCTCAAGATCAATCTGTATGATAACATCAAAGCGGAATAAGAATATAAGGGGTGTTCGCTCAGGCACTATTTATTGTTCGAAGAAAGTTGCTTGACAGTTGCCGGAGAGGCGACTTAAATTGACGGTACAACGCCTCTACCCCTTTAAATACAGCTTCTATAAATAAAACATCGGTATCCAGGTAAAATACAATGAAAAATTGGCATTACAAATCTGCTACAGAGCTTGTGAAGGCCTTCAAGAGTGGGGAACTCACTTCAGTTTCATTTATGGAATCCACATTGGAACGAATACAAAAGATTAATCCGGGTTTGAATGCCGTTATTTCAAATGTTTTTGATCAAGCACTTGAAAGAGCAAAAGAAGCGGATCGGCAGCTTGAAAACAAGGAGAACCCGGGTCTTTTACACGGTCTGCCTGTGACAATTAAAGATAATCTGGAAGTTGAGGGTATGCCTTGCACGGCAGGTTCAAAAGACTTTCAAAAGCATATGCCTCAGCGCAATGCGGACGTAGTCGACTCCTTACTGCACGAAGGAGCAATCGTCATTGGTAAAACCAATTTACCAAAACTGGCAGATGATTTTCAGAGCTATAATGATTTATTCGGTCGGACCAACAATCCCTGGGATCAATCAAAGACATCAGGAGGGTCTTCAGGTGGTTCGGCGGCTGCAGTTGCTGCAGGCTTGAGTACGTTGGATATCGGAAACGATATTGGAGGTTCCATCAGAATTCCGGCTCATTTTTGCGGAATTTACGGACATAAGCCCACCTACGGAGTTGTCCCGGACAGGGGCATGGTTCCTCCGGCTCCTGGTATTTTTACCGGTGATTTTTCATTCAACATGGACATGGTCATGAACGGACCTATGGCCAGGTCTCCGGAAGACCTTGAGCTAATAATGAAAATCATAACCCAGCCAAAAGCAAACGATAGAAAAGCCTGGCAGTTGCGTTTACCTATCTCGAAAAGGAATACATTAAAAGAATTTAAAATTGGAATCTGGGCAGATGACGATGCCTGTCCTGTAGATAAATCAATTGTAAATGCCATTCTTGGTGTCGCCGATAAACTATCAAATGAAGGTGTGATAGTCGAAGAAAGTAAACCGAATTTGAACTTCAGTAGTTGCTTTAATTTGTTTTCTTCATTGCTAAATGCTGTTTTGGGGCAAGCGACACCCCATCTCCTTTTTAAGAAATGGGTAAAAAAGGAACCGGAATTGGATCATTCAAGTTTAGATTATAAAAGTAAACAGATGACAGGTGCCGTTCAACGCCATCGTGACTGGTTGATGAGAGATGCCGAAAGACAAATTTACAGGCAAAAATGGAGTGAATTCTTCCAGGATTTTGATTTATTGCTATGCCCTGCAGTCTGCACAAACGCAATAGTACATGACCATGGCCCATGGTTCGACAGAACAATCCAAGTTAACAACAAGACCTATCCTTATTCGAATTTAATGGGTTGGCCAGGATTGACAAATTCGGTGTACCTTCCCTCAACTGTGGTTCCGATTGGGACCTCGGACGATGGATTACCCATCGGTATGCAGATAGTTGGCGACTACCTGGAAGACATGAGCTGTATTCAATTTGCCAAATCGTTGAAGGAAGTGATTGGAGGATTTACTCCTCCTGAATTAGACTAAAAGGTCTGATTTTTGAAGGATTATAAAGGATTGGTCAACCACCTGAAGTGACAAATGATTGATAACTCATTGTTTGAGTTTTGCTCAACAACTATTGAGATTTTCTGTCGCAAAACTCCAAAAGCTTATCCAGAATCGATTCTACATCCAGACCCGCCATTTGTAATTGCTCTTCCCTGGATGCGAACCGAATAAACCAGTCCGGTACTCCGAACTGCAATGTAGGTTTCATAACTCCAAATTCGGCAAAGAGTTCCAGAATCCCACTTCCAAAACCTCCTATTTTAGAGTTTTCTTCCAGGGTTGCGACACAATTCACTTTCCCAGCTTCTTCAATGATAAGATTCTTATCAAGCGGTTTGACAAACCTCGCATTTATGACACCGACAGATAATTTTTTCCCTTCTAATGCCCGGGCAACTTCAATAGAAGTATCAACCATGGTGCCGACCGCAATAAGCAGGATATCGGAGCCTGATTGAAGCAATTCACCCTTTCCGAATTCAATTGGGTCTGCTTCCGAACTCGACAGATCAACGTAATCAGTTGTCGATCCCCTTGGGAATCGAATAGCGATCGGACCATCATCGTATTTATGGGCAAGATTGATCATACCCTGAAGTTCCTTTCCGTTTTTCGGCACCATTAAAGCCATTTGCGGGATCATTCGCATGTAGGTTAAATCCAGCACACCATTGTGAGTTGCGCCATCCGGTCCGACGAATCCTCCCCTGTCCAAAATGAAGCGCACCGGTAGATTCTGCCTTGCGATATCGTGGACAATATGATCAAACGCTCTCTGCAAAAAGGTTGAATAGATCACCACAAACGGTTTGATTTGTTGGGTTGCCAGTCCACCTGCAAAAGTAACGGCATGACCTTCTGCTATACCAACATCAAATATTCGTTCAGGGAGCTTTTTTTGAATAGACGCCAATCCCGTGTTATTAAGCATGGCTGCACTGATTCCAACAACCTTCTCGTCCTTTTCCATCACTCTAAGAAAACTGTCACTCCAGATCGAGGTGTAACTCTTCCCTTGCGATGCACTTTTTAAAGAATTTCCCGTTGCTACATCAAACTTACCCACCCCATGAAAAGATGATGGATCAGACTCGGCAGGAGAATAACCTTTTCCTTTCCGGGTATTAATGTGGAGTAAGATAGGTCCCCTGAGTTCCTTTGTAAGCTTTAGAAAAGACACCAGGTTTTTGATATTGTGCCCGTCAACCTGTCCAAAATACCGGAAATTGAATTTTTCAAACCAGATGCCTTTAGTGAAAAAAGCCATCATGGAATCATTCACCTTATCCAGGGTATTTGAGATAGCCAACGGCAGTTTATGCTCTCTTATCTGGCGAATAATCTCTGCACGTAAAACATTAAAGGATTTTGAAGATGATATGTTGAGAATGGTGCGTGAAAGGGCTCCGACGTTTGCATCAATACTCATTTCATTGTCGTTGAGGATAACGATCAAATCCTCATCGAGATGGCCGGCATGATTGAGAGCTTCAAAAGCCAAACCACCGGTCATCGCACCATCACCGATTACCGCGATTGTTTTGTAATCATCCCTGTTTAAGGTTCTGGCTTTTCCAATTCCAAGACTCGCGGAAATAGATGTTGAAGCATGACCGGCACCAAAGTGATCATATTTGGATTCAAATCTTGAAAGGAACTTTGAAATGCCACCTTTTTTTCCAAGACCTTCCATCTGGTCTTTACGTCCCGTAAGGATTTTATAAGTGTATGTCTGATGTCCTACATCCCAAACGATCTTGTCTTTTTCAAAGTCAAACACCTTTGCTAATGCGACAGTCAGGTCCACTGCTCCCAAAGAAGAGGCTAAATGCCCTCCCGTCTGACTTATTGAACTCAGGATTACCTCTCGACAATCTGCGGCAAGCTGCCGTAACTCGGCTATGGATAGAGCGTGAACATCGTTGCTATTGGAGATTTTATCCAGGATGTTTTTATTGGCGCCTTTTCCAGGTTTTAGTTTCATGCGAGCAATTTCCTGACCGCTATTCTTTTTCTTAGTTTCTTTAGGGATGGAAAGTCCACTTCTTTCCAATTTCATTTCTTTATCTTTCTCTTTTCTAACATTACGGATGCCTGCTCTCTGACGAGTGCATATGAATCATTATCTATATAGAGTTTTAATTTTTCTTCGGATATCGAAAGCTTCAGTTTGTCGAATGTCATTAATGCATGCCAGCGAATAGTGGGATCAGGATCATCCAAAAATCGACTCACGGTTTTTTCTGCTTTGGTTGTTCCGGAGCTTTGTAAATATTTTAGCGAAGGTACAACAATTTGTTCTAGCAGAAAGGTAAGGTTTCCGGTTGTTTTCTGATTTTTGCTATCGGAGAGCGTTTTCAATTTTTTTACCACGCAGTCTACAAATGCGTCCGATTCAAAACTGGTGAACGTTTCCAGCAATGCAGGGAGAATCAAAGGATCATTGGACTCTTTATACATCTTACAGAGCTTTGAAATTCCTCCTTTCAGCTTTAATCTTCCAATAGCACCTATTGCATAAGTCTGAAACACAAAGTCCTTTTCGTCCAATAATTTCAACAGATCGTCCTCTTCTATTACTCCTTCCACTTCTTGCAGTTTCAGCTCTCTTAATGCGTTGTTTCGATCAGACGCACGTTCACTAAACCTTAGCTGATCCAACAGTTCTATCTGTTCACTCTGTAACATCCCTTTCCCCGTTGCTATGCTCGATGCATGTTTGTTATGACATCTTTGTTCAGAAGCCTGCTGCTGCAGATGATTTCTGCTCTTGCATGATCAACTATGCGAGATATATGATGATCCGACAAAGACCTGATAATACAGTTTGAGATCCAATAGATCAAGTAGAGACTTGCTCCCGAAAGCCTGCTGATCAAGAGGTTTCAGCTTTCCAAAAACGGAATACGATTTGAGGCTCAACATCAGTTATGAAACAGATTAAATCCGATGATTTGTTTGTATTTAAAGAACAAATGCACTTTTTTGGAATCAGAAAGTCAGATTTTGACAATTATTTTCCACTAAACCAAATGTGGATATCACCATTGGATGATATGCAACTCTTATGGAGGTTTGAAAGCATACAAGGAAAACCAAAAGGGTATTTTGTGCATCCCGCCATGTTGTTTGGATTCAAGGATGTTAATTTCAGTCAATCAAGCATCGTGTTTTTGAAAAAACTTAACCATAAAACATCAGTAGGATTGATTATGAATGATTTTTATACTCAAATCGTTAACGGCAACGTCGGTCCCAGGTTGCTTTCGACAGATTTAGTCAAGAACTTTCCTGCCAACCTGCCCAAAAATGCCTTCCATTTTGTGAAACGTTACAAACGAAAGAATATTATGGTCATCAATCTGGAAGGATTGGTCGATGAGTATAAGATCGAATGGCCAGACAAGTAGAAAGGTATCAGACAAGGAGCTAAAAAACCTTGTCTGATTGCTTGATTCTTTCAAAATGGCCTAAAATGACCGCCATCACTTGCTCAATTGACAAATCGGAGGTATCGACATGAACTGCGTCATCGGCAATTTTTAACGGTGCAATCTCCCGGTCCATGTCATATCTATCACGCTGATTAATGCTCTTGAGAAGCTCTTCAAACTCCTCTCCTTCTTGGGGAATATTCAAATCAATTGCTCTTCTTTTCGCTCTTACCAGCGGTTTTGCATCCAGATAAAACTTGTAGGGTGTGTTGGGGAATACGATAGTTCCAATATCTCTGCCGTCGATAACCACAGAATAACTTTGGGAAATCTTTCTGATTTTTGCGTTTACCAACTCTCTGCAACGAGGACTATCCGCTATAAATTTTACTTGTTTGGTTAATTTTAGCACGCGCAGTTCCTTGGAAACCTGTTTGCGATTTAACCACATGATCTGCGAATGGTTTTCATAGGTAATTGAAATCAAATCCGGATTGTTGGCAACCGCTTCAGCAATTTGATCTTCGTGGCCCGCACAGTTTCCCTCAAAAGACTGCATTCCATAGAGAGTAAATGTTCTATAAATTGCACCTGAATCAATATATTCAATGTTTAACTCCTGGGCCAATAATTTAGCTACCGTACTTTTCCCTGAACCTGCCGGACCATCTATTGCTATAATCATATAAAACCATGTTTTACTAAGAATTTCACTTTACCTAAGCACTCTAGAAAACTAGCCGGATTAAACAATCTTTCAAAAAACAAATTGATTTCAGATCATTCAAGCACTTGTTAACCGCGTTTCTATAGTGAGTTTATACCAACCATTATAAATAAGCCTAATGGTTTGATACCAATTCCGCAATGTCCGGTTTTTTAAAATCAGGCATTTTCAGTTTCATGCTATCAATGGTATGCCGGTGAAATAAGCGGTTAGGTCAACCGATAGCTGTGCCTTGATTGGATATTCATTGTTCATCTTTTCCTTGGTGTTTAATTTGCATTTTCTATTCGAAAAAACCATTGTACCAAAGATGCATTCAAGGCTAAACTGATGAAAAAACTAAATAAAATAATCCTTTCATTGCTATTTCTCACTTTCCTCATTACCTGCAATCTACAAGCAGCAATCATTATTCTGGAAAATAATGATATCCTTCAGGGCAAGATAATCAGCTATACCAGCGACACAATAACTATAGAAACGGAAAAAGAAACACTGGAATTACCAACGTCCAGTATCCGTTTAATTGATTACCAGGGCTCACCGCAGGAGTATCAGGCAAGGGAACCGTCAGGCAATAAGTTTCTGCTTTACCTAAAAAACGGAGAGATTATTGAAGGAATAATCACCCAGTTTACCAATGAGTTTTTAACGATAGAGTCTCCGGAAGGCTACGGGGTCTTGCAGGTACCTATTTCCAGTGTCAATTTTTTGACAACCGGGCGATCCCACATTGAGTTAAATCAACGCGATGCCATAGGATATTCACAGAAAAGATCCACCCTTGATTCCTCTTCCGGGCTTACTTCCTATGCCAGCAATCAATTAAGTTACAAGTTTTTCCTTAACAAGGAGATGTTTGGAAATGTCTTGTTGGCCTATGGAAACACCTCATCTGGCAGCAACAAACTCCAGCTGCTTTCTATTGATTACAGAATGGGACTTATCTTTAAAAAAGTGCAAAACATCCTCCTCTATTATGGAGGTTCCATAGGGTATATGCAGATTAAAGATGATACGCAAAATATTGAAGGAACCGGAACAGGATACGGTGCATTTATAGGAGCAGAAATTTTCTTCCCGTCACTTCCCAATTTTGGATTCTCAGGAGAGCTTGGATACAGTACCAAAAAAGTGGATGATTATGAATCCACAGATCTGTCTATAAGCTCTTTTCCTGCTTTCTCCATTCATTATTACTTTTAGAAAAACATAGAGAATATACAAATTGATAGAGGAAAGATTTCAAGCCATCAACTTCAGATATTTGTATTTTATTTCAACAAAATACAAACTATCCACAAGTAAATTCGACATGAATCTATTTATGGGGGCCATCTAGAATTAGAGGACATAGTAATTCGGCTGGCATTACTTTATCATGCCTTGAAACCCCCTCTAATTCGATGGCTGGGAGTATAACGCGGCTACCGCATAACCTCTAAGACCACAAACACGGAAATCGAACGTTTCATAACATTGTATTCGCTGATTCCTGTCTGTTTATTGCAAACTAATCAATTCCTAAACGAATCGATTTAACTCCTTGAGATTTCGGTTTTTCCTCCCTTGGGAAGTTTTCTCTCGGTTTGGCAATACGTACTTTTAAAACCCTGCTTTCGTATTCGTTATCATTTAAGTGTTCGATTGAACTGTTCGCCCCCTGTTCATCCATTATTACGAAAGCATAGCCTTTTGATCGCCCTGATTCTCGATATCGAATTACATCGGCTGATTTCACCTTCCCGTACGCATCAAAGAGTTTCTTTAATTCCTCATTGGTGGTTTTAAAAGGTAAATTACCAACGTACACTCTTACGTCATTCACGACTCTCCTAGTTTCAATATCTTAAGTGAATTCCCGATCTGCAATCGTTCTGCTTCGAGAAAATGACGAAAATCATATTGGAAAATCAAGAAACCTCAAAAATGTCCCTTGATATTGATCCACTTCATTCATAAGCTAACTCACGCATAATTGCAAGAATTCTTTTATTTTTTTTATTCGGACTTGAGTCACTTGATATAGTTTTTCAGCTCCCCAAAACAACTTGTATGCATTGGCAGAAGGCTGATAGCAAGGAGATGGTCAACAAGAAACACCGAATAAATAAAGACATAAACTTGAGCCTTTTTACGATGAAACCAATCACACATCTTTTTTGCAAATCAGCCACTGAAATGGTTCCCTACTCTCCTATCGAACCCCCGGATCAAATTGCCAGTCGATTGGGATTAAAAGAGGAAGACATAATTAAGCTGGACGCCAACGAAAACCCTTACGGAACATCACCTAAAGTAATAGCTGCCTTGGCTGAACAGCGTTACTATCACATTTACCCTGATCCGGCCCAGGTTCAGCTGCGTCAGGCAATTTCCGACTATGCCGCTGTTGGCCCTGATAAGATCGTAGCAGGAACCGGGGCTGACGAAATAATTGATATAGCCTGCCGATTGCTTCTGGAACCCGGTGACAGAGTATTGAGTTTCACTCCTACCTTTTCATATTACTCTCATGTAATTGCTTTAAATAAGGGAATTTACACGGAAATTCCAAGAGAAGCAGATTTTTCTATCTCTTTGGAAAAGGCCAGGAAAGTAAATTTGGCCCGCTGTAAGATTGTTATGCTGTGCTCGCCAAACAATCCTTCAGGAAATCTTGTTTCAGAAGAGGTGTTGAATTATTTTCTTGATCAAGATCTTGTTGTCATGCTCGACGAGGCCTATTTTGAGTTCTCGGCCACCAGTCATGTCTCCAAGCTAAAAAAACATAACAATCTGCTTATCCTCAGAACTTTCTCCAAATGCTTTGGAATGGCAGGTTTGAGGGTAGGATATGGTATGGGGTCATCTGAGTTGATCTCGGCTATGATGAAAATTAAACCACCATTTAGTGTCAATGTTGCTGCTGAAGCTGCATTAAAAGTGTGCCTCGAAAACCTCGGCTTTTACCGGGATCAAGTTCGACAAATCATTGAAACCAGGGAGAGGACAACTGAACAATTGAAGTCCTTTAAACAATTGCAAGTCTTTGATTCCAATTCCAATTTCATACTTTGCCGTGTAAAGGGATTTAGTGCGGCGAACCTATGCCATGAACTGGAAAAAACAGGAGTTCTGCTGAGGTATTTCGGAACTAGTCTCTTGAAGGATTACATTAGAATATCGGTAGGGACAGCCAATCAAATGGATATCTTTATTAAACGCTTGGCGACTTTCATCCATTGAGCGAACTTAAAAAAAGGGCTCCGAATTTATAACATTCCGAGCCCTTTTTAACGGATTATCAAGAATTGAACATAACGACTATTAACCATCCGCTTTCATCTTTTCAAGGATTTCGTTTTTAACCTCTTCCCATTGGTCCACGGGAACTTTACAGGAACCAACCTTCCCGTGACCCCCACCGCCGTATTTGAACATTAGCTTTCCGACATTAGTCTTACTGGTTCGGTTTAAGATGCTGTGACCGCACTGTATATATACGTTTTTTTTCTCTTTGTCCCATCCCAGTCGAATTTCAATATTTTGATCCGGGTGACTGGCAAATACAATAAACCGATTTCCACAATATACTTTCTCTTCATTTAGCAGATTAGTTATGACAACATTCCTATCAAAGGTCGTGCAGCGCCTTAGCATATCTTTGAACAAGATTTGTTGTTCATTGTATCTTTTTGCCCGTTCCTGAACATCCGGTATTTGTAATATCTCTTCTACATTTTTGGTCCGACAGTATTCGATCATATCCCTGACAAATTGCTCATGCCCTATTTTGAAATCACCTGCTTCTGATAATCCTGTCCTGGGATCAATAATGAATGCTATCATAATCCATTCTTCTGCCAGTAAGATCTCATCCAGGGTCAGATCTGCGGAATCGTATTTATTAACCGCCTCCAGAAGAGGCAAGAAGTGTTTGCCAAAAGTTTTTTCACCACCATAATATTCCCAGATTACTTGTGCCGCGCTTGGAGCCTCTCTTGAATCTCCTTCAAATTCCAGATTTGCAATTTCCAGCCTCTCTTCCTCACTGGAATGGTGGTCAAACCAAAGTCCGCAACCCTTGGCATAAGGCACATTTGCCAAAACATCATTAGAGGTAACTTCTACGGAATTACTCTGTACATCTCGTGGATGCACAAATTTAAATTCGTCAACAATACCTTTTTCTGTTAGCAGCGCAGCACAGACCAAACCATCAAAATCATCACGGGTTAAAAGTCTCATCCGATTCGCTCCTTAATATACAGTTAATTGAATTTTCGATGAATAGTTACACGTAACAAATATAAAAACAGGCTTTATTTATTATACATTCGCTCAAATGATTTCCCCATTGCATTGTAAGATTTGCGTTTGGGTGTCTTTTCCGGCAACTTCGCCGAGAAGTACTTATAAACGTAATTTACTCGCCTTAGGATATTGCTGCTGATAAGCTTGGAAAACTTTTCCTTATCCGGATCATAGTGCAGAGCTTTGCTGCATATGTCGTAGAGAATATTACTATCCAGTTTTTTGTAATATTTAAAACGGGTCTCATAAAAATCCATTCCGTAAGCCAGGAAGTTGTCCGTTTTTAAAGGTGTGAGGTAACGTGTTTTTTCTTTTCGCTGCCATCCAAATCCTTTGGCTAATCCCTTAATTTTGATTTCTTTGTCCAGCAGGTCGCAGTTACCAAAGTCAATCGCAAGAACAAGGTTGTTATTTTTCGAATTATAGCGAATCAGATAATTGTTTGGATTTCTGTCTTCATCATACGTGATCCAACGATTAATCATGTCGAGCGCCAATTGCTCTATCAGCTCAGGATAAACAGTGTAGTTGGCTCCGGAAAGCTGTTCGGCCTTTACAATTAGCTTGGTTGCTTTGTAGAGCACTCCTTTTATTTTCGTGACAATAACAGGAACGGAAAGGGTTCGTGAAAACAGATCCAGGAAAAAAACGATCATTGCCATTTCAGATTCGATAACGTCTTTGCCTTTAATCGGTTTCACTAACCATTTGCTGTTTGGAGAATCTTTTTCCACGGCACCTTTATAATCCCTGATCTCAGCAAAGAAAGGAATTTTCATGCTACCGTCGATGATCAAAAAATCATCCTTAATGAAAGATTCGAATAGCTCATCCGATGTTTTATTGTAACATAAAAGCTCTATCAAATCAGAATCATGAACAAATTCTTTTATGTCGTCATAGTTGCAGTTTTCCATTCCGGCTCGCTTAGTAGAATATTTTTTCTGGTGAATTAAGATGAATCAGTACCAGATTAGATGATTAAAAAAGTATACTCAACTTTCATTAAATTCCGTCTTTGCTGCTTGAAAGCAAAAGTTATTTGTTCTTGCTAACCATTACCATGCCTACCATCGTCTATCAAAAAAAAGCTAATATCGGCAATGGTTTTGTCTTTGACAACTCAGTCTTTTAAAATGCAACACCTGACCATTTTAATACCACAAATCATTGATAACGACAATATTTGAATAATGTCAGCCGAAAGCTCAGCCTAGTGCTATGGCCAAGTGTTGTCCGTGGTTTTCATAAGAGTTGAATTTGTGGGCTTTAAGAAAAGTCAGTGCAGAAGTTGGTATGAAGATATTAAGGGACTGCGATTCCGGAGAAGATTTGATTTAGCCCCTTAAACGGTTGAGTTCTATCACTCTTTCATGGCTTTAGCCCATAAGCTTAGTTCATTTTTGTAAATCTCTTTTAATCTCAACTTTTTGTATACTCTGAAAAGGTATGGAGTCATCTCTATTTCATCAGGATTTTCCTGCAGATAGGTCTTATACTGATCCATTGCAGCAGACCACATTTCTTCTCTCTCAAACAGGCTTCCCAACATAAAATCATTATCAGGATAATTCTCCTGAATCGTGCGGATCGCTTCTTTAAAGTTTCCTTTTTCAGACTCACTCATCCAATGGATTGTATGATTGGTTAGTGTTCCCTGCGTTTTATAAGGCTGCAATTCCGTCACCTCCTTGTTACCTTCAAACACCTTGATTTTAACCGTTTGGGTGTTTTCAAACGGCCTAAGCTTGACCCTGATTATAGATTCTTCTGTCGGATCAATCGAATATGAGTCAGAACCAACTGCCAGCTCATACCGATACTTATGATCAATGTTTTCCCATACTAAATAAGGATAATCATCAGTTACAATGATGTGCCGGACGATATCAAAAGCATCAGGTCTTTGATCGGCACTCCTTCTGACAGTAGTATAGGATTGGGATCGACTGAATCGTTTCATCAATCCGGATATTAATGCGTTGGATCTTTTGGACTCGGAAAGCTTTCCTTCTTTCAGCTTCAAGCCACGATCCGTCACCAAGAGAGTGGTATTTGGCTGCAGCAGTGAATCTTCACCGGACATTCGATTGGTTATAATACCTGAGCCTGTCGCACTCGATCGAATCTGATATCCGGAAAACAGAAATTTGTTGCGTCGAACCTTCTTCCACTTTAAACCGTTTTTTGTATACTCGACATTCCCCCTGACTTGAAACAAGACTGCTACTGGGTCCTTAGTTCTTGCATAAAGCAGACTTCCGACAATTGTACAAAAAATAAACGTTATTAAGAGCTTTTTCATAATTATCTCCCTTACATCCAGTTCACAAACTCAAACTGAAACAAAGGATCCTACCTTTTTCAGTTTCATTTCCGGTTGAATAAACATCTAGAAACTACAATCGGTTCTGATCGACCAGTAACACTGAATTGTCGATTTACAAAACAGTTTTGTCGAAACCTATTCTACAATGCAAGCATTTATGCAGCTTACCGGCTAACAATGATTTCACTGCAACCTCCGTGACAAAGAAGTTGAGTTTACTTTATTTTGTATTGTTTTATGTATACACAGGTCTGTATCTGAAGATTGTGAGGAGCGTAGACGATTGTCTTGTTTTTCCTGAACCGGAATTGCTATAATGAAGCAAAGAAATGCGGAGGAAGGAAAGACTTAACCGGTTTGAACTGATGGCAATTAAACAGCGATGCTCAAAATTGAGGTAAGCGACAAGGCTAAAAGCAAACTCATTTCATTGTTGGCAAATGAGACAAATAAATACGCTCGCCTGGTTTTTCAAGGTGTAGGTTGAAAAGGCAGTAAGCTGGAATTAACTCTGGATGAGTTGAACGAGAGCGACGGCAAGATTAATGTGGATGGAATTGATATTATCTATCATAAGAAGGACAAGCTTTATATTCACAAAAGTGCTGTGGATTACAGCGATTCAAACCCCGGAAACGGTTTCGCAGTTAAAGCGTGGTTTCAAGGCTTTTAGTTTTTCTCGGCAATGATTAAAAGAAAAGTACAAAAAAGAAAAACAAAAAAGTTATCACACAAATATATTCGACTAGTATGATGAAAAAGCGATCACCCATAATGGTCTCCGGTTTGATTCATTGCCGGCGTTCTATTCTCTGAGTTATTGGCTCGCCAACAGTCCTGATTATAAAGTTATTCAAAAATCAAACCAATTCCCAAGTGTTGATCCCATCATGAAGCACTCCCGGGAACTTGAGACGGGTCTTTCGATGTGCCTCCATAAACCCGCAGTTATTGACTATTGTTTCTAACAGCCTTCCAAACACTTAAAATCTCTTGTAATATTAAAAACCTAACAAATTGGATGCTTATTCTATAGAGTTTTCATAAGTTATTCAAGTTTTTTGTTTTTTATCGCAAAATGTCTATCTGTCTTCACCATTGGCTTTTAATCCTCAAACCAAACCCAACGAACAAATTAATCTTGTCGGATAATGGATCCAAGAATTTTGCCATTCTTTGTTCGAAGGAATAGCGTTCAACCATTTGTTTTAATCCGTGATTTTCTTAGACTTTTAGCATTTGATTGATTATAATAAGAGTTACCAAAATTACTATAATCCTTTGATCATTAATGGGAAAATTGTTCACTTACCATTCCAAACAGTTTAGCCGCATCGGTAAAATAAGTTATGACAAAGGTTCTGATTGTTGAAGACGAAGCAGTCCTTTCAGCGTTATTGAAAGCACAATTGGAAAAACTGGACTATGAAGTGACTGCGATAGCCAGTTCCGGAGAGCAGGCTATTTCATTGACGACAGATTCCCGACCGGATCTTGTGCTGATGGACATCATGATGCCGGGCAAATACAATGGAATACAAGCAGCTGAAATCATCATTCGAGAGTTCAATATTCCTATAATTTTTTTAACTGCTCGTTCCGATGAGGAAGCCATAAATGAAGCTAAATCAGTCAAACCCTATGGTTACCTGGTAAAGCCTGTTAAGATATTTGACATCAAGGCGGCTATTGAAATTGCATTGAGTCGTAAAGACCTTGAAAACAGACTGTTTGAAAGCGAATCTAGATACCGTGCGGTAGTAGAAGATCAGACAGAGCTAGTCTGTCGGTTCACACCCGACAAAAAACTAACATTTGCCAACCGGGCTTTCTGTCAGCACTTTGGATTGGACAAGGATTCTTTGGTTGGTTCCACATTTGAACACGCGACAACCAGCGAAGAATTACCAAAAGATCCAAATCAACCGGTCATCACAAAAGAGCGCCACATTGCAATCGATGAGCAAACTTCCCATTGGTATAAATGGACGGATCACGCAATCTTTGACGAAAAGGGGAAACTTACGGAATACCAGTCTGTCGGTTCTGACATAACAATTCGAAAACTTGCCGAAGAGGAGTTGAAAAAGCATCGTAACCATTTGCAGGAACTGGTTGACGAGCAAACTAAAGATTTAAGAATTGCAAAAGAAGAGGCGGAGGAGGCAAATCGCTCCAAAAGTGAATTTCTGGCAAATATGTCCCATGAACTCAGGACTCCGATGCATGGCATTCTAAGTTTTGCACAGCTGGGAATTACGAAAATCGATAGTATTTCAAAAGAGAAGATACAATCCTATTTTTCAAAAATAGAGATTAGCGGCAACAGGTTACTGTCTTTACTTAACAACCTGTTGGACCTCTCACAGATGGAAGCGGGAAAAACAACCTATTTGATGAGTGAAAATGTTCTGTTGCTAATATTAAACCAGGTGGTGATTAACCTTCAGGAGCAATTAAATGAAAAGAATCAAACGATCCGGATCAACGAACCAGAAATCCCGACCAAAATAAAGTGTGATACCATCCGTATTGAGCAAGTCATTCAGAATTTACTTTCCAATGCAATAAAATTCTCACCTGAAGAAAAAACCATTTTTATTACTTTTGAAGCGGCCGAGATCGTTCACTATGGCAAAAAAATACCTTCCTTGAAACTGGTCATCAGAGATCAGGGTGTTGGCATTCCGGAAAAGGAACTATCAACCGTATTTTCTAAGTTCATCCAAAGTTCACGAACAAAAACAGGAGCGGGTGGAACCGGTTTGGGCCTGGCTATTTGTTATGAAATCGTGAAATCACATAACGGCATCATCCAAGCAGAAAATTACCTGGCAGGTGGAGCCGTTTTCTCTGTTACCCTCCCTCTAAGCCAAGACGATTTTTGAGATGACATCCTCTCCTTACTCGCTCCTTAATTATTGATTTGATTAGGCTTTGCATTATAATTCCGTGCCATTGTTCGGTTTTTGTTAAGAAATAAAATGAAAATCATATCTGGTGTGTAACTTACCTTGACAACTCGTCCAATACTATCATTTATACTCGAATTCAAACGCCTGTGTCTGTTTACTGGGAACAAGAGAGCGATTCAGACTCGGGTGTTTCAATTAAATGAGATAAGCATTATTTAGCCCGACGATTCAAATCCATTCAGGATACTATCATTATATCGGGGCGTTCACCAATCAACCGGAGGAGTTGGGATATGGCACAGCAACTGGCAGATTTAAGGGATATGGAATTTGCTTTGTTTGAGCAATTCAAAATTGATGAGTTAGCCAATCATGAACTATTTGCTGATTTCAATAAAAAAACTATTAAGATGATAATTTCGGAAGCCCGGCAATTGGCGATAAAGGAGTTATTGCCAACTAACAAGCCCGGAGACGAAGAAGGCTGCACCTTTGAATCTGGCGTTGTTAAGGTACCGGAGTGCTTTCATCGAATTTACGAGCTTTACTGCGAAGGTGAGTGGCTTGCAATGGCAGATGATCCTGAAGTAGGCGGAGGTGGAATGCCTCATACCGTTTACCTGGCTGCAAACGAGTTGTTTCAGGCTGCAAACCTTTCGTTCGTTCTCTATTCAGGATTGACACATGGTGCGGCAAAGCTGGTAGAAACCTTTGGGACCGAAGAACAAAAGAAAACTTATTTAAAAAACATGCTTTCAGGCAAATGGGCAGGTACCATGTTGCTTACCGAGCCTGAGGCAGGATCGGACGTTGGTGCTCTGACAACTGTCGCAAAAAAGAACGACGATGGCACCTACAGCATATCCGGAAACAAAATCTTTATATCTGGCGGTGAACACAATATGACGGAGAATATTATTCATCCTGTCCTTGCCAGAATTGAAGGAGCTCCTGAAGGAACCAAAGGTATCTCTCTTTTCCTTGTCCCAAAATATCGAGTAAATGAGGATGGCAGCCTGGGAGAGTTTAATGATGTTGTCTGTACAGGAATTGAAGAAAAAATGGGATTGCACGGAAACGTGACAGCCTCATTGACACTGGGAGCAAAAGGAAATTGTGTCGGTACTTTGCTTGGAGCGGAAAACAAAGGTATGAGTGCCATGTTCGTAATGATGAACGAAGAGAGACAACTGGTTGGTCAGCAAGGATTTTCACTGGCTACCGCTGCTTACATTAGTGCTTTGAATTATGCCAGAGAAAGAATACAAAGTGCATATATTTTGAAACCAAAAGATGGTGGTGTCCCCATTATTCAGCATCCCGATGTGAGAAGACAGCTGATCATCATGAAGTCTTATGTTGATGCATTGCGAAGCCTTATCTATTTTTCCGGAACAGTATTCGACAGAATAAAGACATCCGATGATGATCAGGAAAAATATCATCTGGAAAGAACATTGGAAATTCTAACACCAATCATTAAAGGATACATCACAGACAAGACACTTGAAGTTTGCAGTCATGCCGTTCAAATATATGGTGGCTATGGGTACACCAAGGAATACCCGGTAGAACAATACATGCGCGACTCAAGAATTTTGATGATCTATGAAGGAACCAACGGAATCCAGGCTTTGGATCTATTTATGAGAAAGCTGAGAATGGATGAAGGAAAACCCTTTATGGATTTTCTGGGAAGAATTCAAAAAACTATAGATGAGTCCAAAGGAAATCCAGTCGTTCAAAACCTGGTCCCAAATCTTCAGGATACCTTGAATCAATATCAAGAGGTTATTGCAACCCTTGCCAAAGCCGCCTCTTCAGACAAAGTCCTGGAAGCGGTTTCGCAGGCCACACCTCTTCTGGAAATCACCGGTGATTTGGTATCTGCATGGATGCTGTTATGGAGAGCAAATGTTGCCGCCAAAGCCCTGGAAGAAAACCCCAAGAAAAAGGATATTGAGTTTTACAACGGCCAGATAAAAACGGCTGAATTCTTCATCAGTTCAGTCTTGCCTGTAACCATGGGAAAAATGAATTCGGTTATCGCTATGAACCCGGCGATTGTTGAAATTTCAGAAGCCGGTTTTGGCGGGCTATAAAATCTAATAACCCGGGTGTTTCCCTGCACCTGGGTTAATCTGTTTCATTGCCGAATCCAAACAGCCTTTCCACGGTAAAAGTTGTCATAAAATAAGGCATTCCATCATCTTCTTCGCTAAAAATATCCCTTAACACCTCAGCTATTTTAGCGATCATTTTGTCTTCAGTTACAATTAAAACCAATTTGTTGCTGGGACTACTACCCGCGAAAGCATCTCTTAATCCTGCAAAAATCGGAATGTTTTGGGATATTATGTGCCCCATTCCCACAGTATCAAGCACAGTGGCTCCAGAAACTCCTATTTCCAGAAACGCTGCGAGCAATTCCTCAAGGTATTCAATTTTATTAAGAAAAATCAGGGCAAGCTTCATTATATTTGATAGGTTTAATGAAAGTGTTGTTCCTCATATTGTTGAAATACTTTGATAACTTCTTCCGGTGTCTTGCTTTGATACAATTCATCACGAAGAGTTCTATGTTGTAATACACGTGAGACTCGAGCAAGAAATCGGAGTTGCAGATTGACCTTGTCTTTAGGAAACAAAATTAACAGCACTATTCGAACCGGTTTGCCGTCCAATGCATTAAAATCTAAACCATTCTTCAGTAATCCAAAGGAAACAAAAATTTCCCTGCAACTATTTACCCTGGCATGAGGAATCGCTATCCCCTCCCCAATTCCAGTTGAGAGCAAATCTTCCCGTTCATAAAGACTTGACATGGTTTCATCCTGATCTATCTCCGGATGAGCTTTGAACTGTAATTCTACCAATTCTTTAAGAAGATCATCCTTGGAATTGCATTCCATGTTTACACGGATACACTCTGGTATTAAAAATTCAGAGATCAACATAGGTTTCCTTATTGTAAAGGAAAAACTCAGCAATTTCGTTTTTCCGAGTCACTTTGCTTGTTCGTAAAATTTTTCAGTCGATGAAATTCCAGTTTTTGATGAATCAAACATTCTTACATTGCTTACCTTCATTTTATTCAACTCAATAATCACTTCAATCGGTTTTGGCAAATAAAACTTGCATCCTCTTATTCGCCAAGATGCAACATGTTTCATATTGATTCCATTGAATGTTAAGGTTTCATATTACACTGGTCTGTTTTTTTAATGAAACATCATCTTTCTTAAACTGACCCAGGATCAACCTGGGACTAATCAACTCGCTTGCAAAGACTGAAAACACAACGATTGTTATCATTGAATCCGCAGCCGGAGGGTATAAAAACCTGAAATTCAGAATGATCGCTATTACCAGGCCGCCTTCGGAGATTAATCCCAGACCTAATTTCCATGGTACTTTATATATCGGTTTATATATGTGTGTTGCCGTATAAACGCCAACGACTTTGCCTAGAATGCGAATTAAAAAATAAAACACTCCTATTAGCAAACTGATGTCAAGCTTAAACTGCCACAATGCTCCAACAATTAAAAGCAACAAAATATAAATTGACTTTTCGGCATGAACAACAATTTGAATTGCTCTCACCCGATGCCTGCAGAAATTGGCAACGACCACACCGCATATCATGCCTGAGATAAGAGGTGAAAATGACAGTTGTTGAGCCATCCCGCCGCAAAAGAGAATTGTCCCCACTAGAAATAGAGTGAATTCCTGGTTGGAAAATCTAGATCTACCAAAAATAATTAAAACAATACCCGGAAAAGCACCAATCACAATCGCGATTAAAATCCATTGCAAGGATTCAAGGATGCCGACACCCTCGGAACTTAAAGAGTTTGGGAAAAACACCAGTGCCAGACTAAAAAATAGTAGAGCAAAAACTCCATCCACACTGGATATGTATCTCATCAAATCCAACAATCCTCTATTTTGAATACGATAATTCTGATTCACAATTGCGATGGCAGACTGGGCTGTACATGAAGCCGTTGCGCCCAAAGTAATTGAAGAAAGGATGATAACTCCCTTAGGCAAATCCAAAAAAGCGGAAAGAATTGGGTAGATGGAGAGCCCTACAACAATGAAAGTAATCGTTGATTGAATTGCAGTGATGGAAAAGTAATACTTTGGCAAGTTCTTTAGCAATCGGATTTCAAATTGTAATCCAAATAAAAAACCTATCCAGGCCAATCCAAAAAGGAGAATCGAATCAAGTTCCACAAGGGTTTCAGTGTCCAGAATGCGAAACCCAAACTCTCCCAACAACATACCAATAAAAATATATTCCGTGCCGGTAAACAGAATATTCCTTAATCCCAATGGTAGGCGCCTATTGAGAAATGTCACCCTAGATCCGACGAGGGCGATTACGGCAATAATAATGATTGCTGCTAGAAACTTCATCTTTCCAAATCAACAATTTAACTGTCTGAATGAAAAATCGCTAACCCCTTGTCCAGCCTTGTGCCAGATACCGGAATCCAGCTTGAAGATTAACGTGCTGTCAGCCGTCAACTTTCAAGGTTCAGCTTAAGGCTCTGCAAAGACAAGCAAAAACCGGCTGAGAGCTGATCGCTGAATGCACTGAAGCGAAACACCAAACTGCTTTTAAAGCGCATATTGGTATGGGCTAAACTGGTTTTCGTTCAGACACTAATTAAAAAATGGGAGTAGGAAGAATTTTGCCCCGATTGCATGTGTCACAATCTTAAGCAGTAATGGATGGTTTGTCTATGGTGTGAAAAATCGTTTTTTTTAAAAAAAACCGATAATCGGTCGAATACGATCAAACTTTTTGGATCATACCGCACCATTTTCAAAAAAGGGAACTCGGGCTCAAACGCTTTTTTTAAAAAAAATATTCAAGCGATGTCCTATGCATAATTATTTGTTTTTACGTTTTATTTAATCATTTCCCCCATCAAACACTATCTATTAGATGCATTGCAAAGAAATAAAAAAAAAAAATTTTCTTGCAAATTGATTCACTTTTCTCTAGCATATTCGAATATGTACAAACGGATTACCAATGCTTTATATGTATTAGTAATCCAAAAACTTATGAACATTTATCGAAAGGAAACGATGTTATCACCCGAAGAGATAAAATCAAAATTGGTTCTTAAAAAAGTAACGCAAGCAAGATTGGCTGAGGAATGTGGGATTTCTCGTTCACAATTCTCAACCATAATTACCAAAACCCAGGTTGTGCTGCCAAAATTGGCAAAAATTCTGGGCGAAAATCCGTTCGAAATGAATCAGCCGAAAAGAGGTCGCAAAAAAAAGTAAAATCAGGGTGACCGGCTGGCTTAAGGCCGGTGACTCACCTTTTCCGCCTACTTTAAGAAAAGCCATCTCTCCCCGTTATTAGCGGCTACACAAGAGGTAAATCTGCAGTTCTGTGCAGATATTGATCAACCTGTTATTAACACCTGGTTTTTAGAAAACCAAGATAATTGCAATTCTGTAGAAAGAATTTTTAAAAAATCTATCTTGGACAATTAAATTCATTTGTTTTTGCGATAGACTGGAATCCGGAATTCAAAAATAAATAGGATCTTATTGATTTTTAAGCAATGAATAGTAGACAAGAATGCGATTCTCATGACATCGGCCCAACCATAAAAACAGACTTTCTTCAGATAACAGTAACGCTGGGAAATCAGGCGGAAGCTGTAAAATTGATTTCGGACCTTTCTAAAAAACAGATTATTGCTTGTGCGCAGGTTCAAGGCCCTGAGTCAAGCTTGGAAAGCGATTCGGTCGATTGGAGGTGTCGGTTTAAAACAGCCACTTGGCTGTATGAAACAGTATGTGCGGAAATCGATCAAATGCTGGGTGACAGGGCCTATACAATTAAGGATTCGCCGATTGTGAAAGGTAGTGATCATTTTCTAAACTGGCTTCAAAACCAATTGGTTTCTCCCTAGATTAATAGTTTACACCATTAGTTTTTATACATTGCAATCTGAATGTCAGTGCCAGCCGTTAGCCAGGCCCTGTACATACCTTCAGAATTAAACGGTAAACTGACTGCACCACTTTTATCCACTGCAATCAAACCACCCATTCCTTCTACCTTATGCAGCTTCTCATGAACAACCAGTTTACAGGCTTGCTCCAGGCTTAAACCTTTATATTCCATAAGAGCGGACACATCATAAGCACTGACTGCCCTGATGAATCCTTCACCGATTCCGGTGCATGACACCGCACAAGTTCGATTATTTGCATAGTTTCCGCTTCCTATTAGTGGTGTATCACCTACCCGGCCCGGTAACTGATTTGTCATTCCGCCGGTTGACGTTGAAGCAGCCAGGTTTCCGTTTTTATCTAATGCTACAGCCCCAACAGTTCCAAATTTACCATCGTTTTCATCGGAATGGTCCAACTGGACTCGATCCTTTTTTTGGGCATCTTTCAACTGTTGATATCGATGTTCCGTGTAAAAGAAGTCGTCTTGTTCAAATTCAATATTGTGATTTCTGGAAAAGCTTTCTGCATCCGCCCCGGAAAGCAGTACGTGTGAGCTATGCTCCAACAATGCTTTTGCCGCTAAAACAGGGTTTTTAATATTACGGACACACGTTACAGCACCCGCAGCAAGAGTTTGACCACACATAACAGACGCATCCATTTCAATAAAGCCGGAACTGTTGAAAACCGATCCTCTACCCGCGTTAAACAATGGAGAATCTTCCATTTCAACCACTGCGGCGCAAGTAGCATCGATAGCAGAACCACCGTTATCTAATATATGTCGACCCCTAAGAATTGCTGTCCGCAGACATTTTTGCAGCTCGTCTTTTCTTTCTTCCGTCATTTCACTCTGGCGGATAGTACCGGCTCCCCCATGGATGGCTATAGAAAATGTATTCTTCATGATACCTTTTTGCAATAATACATAAATATGAAACTCAGTTCCCTGTCCTATTAAGATTGCAGCTAGTTATCTCCAGTTGTCAATCAACCTTTTTCTCATTACAAACCACCTTTTATAGCGAATCCGCGGACAAACCATCAGTTTACAGCAAGCATTTAATCAATTATGGCAAGTCATCTTTCAATTCGTTTTATTCGGTGCGCACTTCAGATCAATCAGTTGTATCAAAAAAAGCAGCGTGATAAAGTAAGTTTTAGTCATACAAAAAAATCACAATCATCTATTAATAAAATGTATACCAATCCAGAGAGGATATTATGGATAAAATGAAAGCGATTGAGATTGCCCTGCAAAACGAACTACGAGAAAGAGATTTCTATCTCAAACAAGCAGATAAAACTCAAAATCCTGTTGGCAAAAAAATGTTTGCTGCTATCGCCGAAGATGAAAATGAGCATTACGAAAAATTAAAAGCTATTCATGAGGAACTTGAAGCCAACGGAACCTGGCCCACTGACATTTCCGTAGTCATTCAGGATACTGATGTCAGAGAAGTGCTTCAAGATTTACCCAAACTGGCGGATAAGAACACCAAAACATCAACCGATGACAAAGAAGCAATTAAAATCGCAATCGATTTTGAAAAAAATGCCTATAAATTCTATATCGAACTCCAAGAAAAGGCTGCCGATGCCCAGGAAAAGAGTTTTTTTGAACATTTAGCCAAAATCGAATGGGATCACGTTAAATCTCTGGAAGATACTCTTCTGTTTTTTGAAGATCCTGCTACATGGTATGAGCAAAAGGAAAAATCACAGCTGGATGGATAATCAGAGTAATTGGCAGCAGCACTACTAGCACTGTGAATAAGAAAAGATTGGGATTTTAACTAGTTTATATGAAGAATATTACCGATTACGGGGGTAAAGACGGTAATATTCTTCACTTTTGCCAGCAATTCATTACCGCTTTGCATCATTAATCAATCACCTATTTATTAATTTGTCAAAGAAAAACATTGACCTATAACCAACCCCCTGAAAGTAGGATAGTTTTCAAACCAATCCGATTGTAACGGGCGTTGCTCCTAACTCTTCATCGGTAATGTAAACCGTTTCCATCCTTGTGTTCTTGTACTTTTTCCCGGGCCTTTGTTCCACAATTCTTCTGGTCTTTTGCCATTGATGCCTGACAACCATAGGTTTCACGTAAAAGTCTTTAAAACACTTATCCCTGAATGTCATTGAGTCGATATGACCGTCACATATTAATTGGGATGGATCTCCTTTTTGATCTAAATACTCATAAATTACAAATTGTTCGGCATTATTCATTGTCTACTCCAAGGAAAAAAGAGTTAAGCGGAGCCGCGTTTTTTTCATTGAAGGCTCTCACTTGACTTTTGGTCAATAGCATGCGTGAACAAAATTACATTTTTAAGTGAACATAATTACACCTTATTCACTTCTCCTCTCCCTGTCAACAAAATTTTATCATTCAAAACATACTAGTTTTACCTTTAATTTCTGAATATTAGACAAAAGCTATTGTATGACTGTAAAACGGATGTCCTGATAAACACTGCATGAGTGTTCACCAAAAGATAAGTTCTGCATTGTGAAAAGATTAAAGAATTACGACTAATGAGTGAGGTTTTGTTGAGGGCAAAAAACTATCATATTGGCCCCTGGAAACCAGCTAGTAATATTCTGACTGGCCGGATATCTATACCGACTGTTGGATAGTTAAGAGAGCTCCATTTATATGGTTTTTAAAATCGCTCCGGCAGATCGCAGGGTTTCGTCGTTTTTAGCAAAACAAAAACGCAAGACTTTATTATCGGTTTTTTGATGATAAAAAACCGAGGGTGGTATGGATGCTACTCCTTTTTCAATGGTTAACCATTTTGCAAAATCAAGATCATTATCTTTCGATATTTCCGAGAATTCCAACATTTGAAAATAGGTTCCCGAGCATTGGAGAGGAGTAAAACGTGATCCTTTGATAGAATCTAAAAAAGTATCTCTTTTCTGTTGATAAAATTTTGATAAATTTAAATACCTGTCGTGTTGATTCAAATACTCCGCATAGGCATGCTGGATTGGAGTATTGCCGGCATAAGTCAGGTATTGATGAATGCGCCGAAATTCTTCGGTAAACCCGGGAGGAGCTATACAATATCCGGTTTTCCATCCGGTTGCATGAAAAGTCTTTCCAAACGAGCCTATTACAAAACTCCTTGCTGCCAAGGAAGGATAACGAAGCATACTTTCATGTCTCAATTCATCAAAAACGATGTGTTCATAGACTTCATCACTCACAATGGCAATTCCGGTACTCTCAACTATTTCAGATAGCGCTTCGATATCCTTTGGTCCAAGAATCGCACCTGATGGATTATGGGGAGAATTGAGTACCATCATTTTTGTTTTTTCACTTACCAGGGAATTAACTTGATCCCAGTCGATACCATAACTTGGGTAACGCAGCTGACTAAATACCGGCTTTCCTCCATTCAATCTAATCGCAGGTTCGTAAGAATCATAGGCCGGCTCAAAAAGCAACACTTCATCACCAGGTTTGATAATGGCTGTGAAAGCTGCAAACAATGCCTCCGTTGCTCCCATGGTTACGGTTATTTCAGTTTCCGGATTTGTTTTACGACCATATATTGCTTCTGTTTTCTCAGCGATCTTTTGTCTCAACGAATCCACTCCCTGCATCGGTGCATATTGATTTTTGCCCTCCCTCATATACTTGCCGACCAAGGCTACCAATTCCGAATCCACATTAAACTCCGGAAATCCCTGGGAAAGATTGATAGCATTGTTATCCATAGCTAGCTTTGACATTACGGAAAATATGGTAATTCCTACATCCGGAAGTTTTGAATTTATTTTCATTCCAGCGCCACTCGATCGATTAGTATAAATTAGTACGTTTCCTTTCCGCACATAATATATCAAACCACAGGTGCAAACAACCGAGTCTGGTTTTTCTTTCAGGGAAAATGAGGTTCGGTTTCAATTTTGGGTACCTGATGGTAAAATATGCCAACCGTGTAATGATGTATTATAAAAAAAGGTATCCCAATTAAAACCAGGTATAAAAAACAAGAAGAGGCATTATGGCTCGGATAATAGGACTCGGCGGAGTTTTTTTCAAAAGTAAAAATCCTGATTTCCTGGCTAAATGGTACCAGGAGCATCTTGAATTCGAGATTAGTGATTTTTGTGGTGCGACCTTCCAATCGGACAAGCTTATTCCTTACACCGTATGGGGACCTTTCCGAGAAGATACGAGTTATTTTGATCCTTCTCCCAAAGATTTTATGATAAACTTAGTAGTCGATGATGTTGCGGGAGTTTTAGAAAAAGCAGAAAAAGGGGGAGCAAAAATTGAAGGTGACATACAGAAAGAAACCTATGGTGAGTTTGGCTGGTTTATAGATCCTGAAGGGAACAAGATAGAATTATGGAATCCCGAATCCAGTTAAGACTGCTGTGACAGGCCTTGAGTAAAACCTTGATACCCCTTACCTCGATTTCTGTGAAATATCCATTTTTCTTGCTGAGTTGGGGGTATCCACTTATAATAGTAAGAAAATAATGTTTTTTGATACATCATAATGCCAATAAAAAATAACAACCTTCCATTGATAATCGCAATAGATGACGAACCTTCAATCAGCCTAAGTTTCAAGGACTATCTTGAAGATGCCGATTTCGAAGTTGAAATAGCAAATGACGGCGCAACCGGGATTGAACTTTGCACCCGAAAGCAGCCGGATTTAGTATTGCTGGATTTATCCATGCCTGAAATGGATGGGTTTGAAGTTTTGCAGCATCTCACCAAGGAGTCTCCACAGACCCCGGTCATTGTGGTATCCGGAATCGGTGTTGTTAGGGATGCAGTGAAGGCATTGAAGTACGGAGCTTGGGATTACCTGCTGAAACCCATAGAGGATCTGACCATGCTCCAGCATTCCGTGGAAAAATGCCTGGAGCGTGCTAAACTAATTAAAGAAAATCAACAATATCAAGAAAAGCTGGAAAAAGAAGTTAAAAAAAGAACACAGGAATTGGACCAGACGGTCAAAGAACTTAATGCTGTTAATCTCAAATTAAGAAGCAGCGAAAAACGATTCAGAACACTGG
>JANQLH010000091.1 GCA_028280735.1 SAR324 cluster bacterium
AGAAGCCTGGCAGTGAACGAGCACCATAAGGCAGGGAACCAACCCCGCCGTAGCCAAACCCCTGGGCCCATCTCATTCCACTAACTCGTTTTGCGGGTGGTTAATCCGACGAATCTAGCTCCCACCAGATTCTCAAAACTCAATGAAACAAAGGTTCCCCAAGGAAACAATCAAAATGTATTTAAACAATAATCACAATCCCAAACCCGGTCAAGCCTAAAGACGGCATTTCGGAGAAATAGCCAAATCGCCTGGTTAAAACGCTTCGATTTCTCAAGCAGACAGTATCTGTTCAGCATCATTGCCCCTTGTCTGTTTTCACATGAAGACACTAAGGTTTATTCACTGAATTAACTTCAAAGCTAAAAAATCGATAAAGATTAACCGTTTTTTACCTCCCGGGTTTAGCGAAGTTAGTAACAGTGGCGGGAATCCTACATGTGTTCATTTTTTTTACTATTTTAAGTCTTTTCTCTGTGACCTCTGTGTCTCTAATGCCGGAACGCAGGCTTGAAACCATTACATCAATCATAAACAATCCGGGTTTGGCGAAGTTAGTAACAGTGGCGGGAATCCTACATGTGTTTATTTTTTTACTATTTTAAGTCTTTTCTCTGTGACCTCTGTGTCTCTGTGGTGAAGAGTTACATCGGACAAACAGCATGAACAGGTAAAATGCAGCAGATTAGCTACAATACCCCGCTTGAAACCGTATAAAACGGCTAATCTGCGCAAATAAACCGATGAAGCATAAAACCATAGCTGATTTGCTGTAATCATAATGGTAATGCCAACAAAAAAACCCATCCAATCAAAGCATTATTGCACTTTTAACCCCGATATGAAATCTATCGATACAGCAGATATGGTCACTAATATTTCGCTTCCAAAAACATATCATTGCCAGGCCGAAATTTTATTATTGCGCTTGCGTACGCTTTTTCGTACTATTAAAGGAAAACGGAGGTAATCATGACAATACTTACTGTAAGCGAAGCAAGAGCAAATCTATACAGATTAATTGATGAGGTTGCGGAATCACATAAACCGGCTTTTATTAAGGGTAAAAGATCAAATGGGATTTTAATTTCCGAAGAAGATTGGAATTCAATTCAAGAAACCATGTATCTTTTGTCGATTCCAAAAATGAGGGAATCCATAAAAGAAGGCTTGGAGACTTCAATTGAAGATTGTTCTGAGGAGCTGGACTGGTGAGTTGGAAAATTATTTTTACAAAGCAAGCACAAAAAGATGCAAAAAAACTTTCCTCTTCCAATCTAAAAACCAAAGCGCAGGATATTCTTGGTATTCTCAAAAAAGATCCATACCAAAACCCACCGCCTTACGAAAAACTCGTTGGTGATCTAGCAGGTGCATATTCTCGACGTATTAATATACAGCATAGAATCGTTTATCAAGTTCTTGAGAAGCAGAAAACGGTAAAAGTGATTAGAATGTGGACACACTACGATTAGCCTTAAATATCAAAATCGAAATCAGGTGACAAATCAGGTGACAGCATACCTATTTCCTTTTAGTTAACTATGGAAACCAAAGATAAGAGTGCTGATCGATTTGACAAAATAGGTGTTGATTTCCTGTCCGTTGGCTCATGATGTTACTACAGGCTTCCTCCAGATATCTCCTCGCGGATTTGCCCTTGCCTTTCACTCGTCGTTAACGTTAATGTCGTTAAAAAAAGAAAACTCCATTAACGGTGATCTTCCTACCAAGGACTTTCACCTCATTAACTTATACCCATGCCGGGCGCACCAAATGGGTACAGCGGACGGATATCCCCGCCGCTGAACCAAATGTTCGGTGCCCAAAAAGAGAAAATGGAAACTGATTTAATAAGAATAAAGAAACTAGCAAAAAAAAAAGAAGACGAGAATTGGGAGTTCCGGACCTTCCTAAAAGGATATGATGGTCAAAACCTTGATTCAGTGGTTCATAAACTGGTCAAAAAATACACTGAATCCATTGACTGCACTACTTGTGGTAATTGTTGTAAAGAAATACGCCCAATTTTAAAGAAAAATGACATCAATGCTTTATCCAAAAGCCTAAATACGACACCAGCCCAGTTCAAGAAAGAGTATGTGCAAAAGGACAAAGACGGAGATGAGGTGTTTACTCAACTCCCTTGCCCATTTTTAAGTGACAACAAATGCAGTCACTACGAATCACGACCAGCAGATTGTAAGTCGTTTCCTCACATCCACAAAAAACATTTTACGACCAGACTAATTGGAGTAATGCACAATTACTCAATATGTCCTATTGTATTCAATGTATATGAGGAACTGAAAAACACACTGAAAGACGATTTTAGTGTGTTTCAGGAGACTTTTGGAGATTTTGGATGCTAATCACACCGAACAAACGGATACACCGGACAGCATAACGCCCTCGATGGGATCACATATCCAATTTCCTGGCAAATCCTTCGTAATCACAAAAACCTTGAACGCGGCCACTGAAATCCGACCTTTTTGCAATGGTAAGATTTTAATCCCCCTTTTCTTGACTTTGGTATCATTAATGATATTATATTTTCATGAAGAAATTTTATGAAACACTTAAATCATTTCGAAACAACCCGAGAGTTGTGAAATTCACAGAGCTATGCAAAGTTTGTGAGTTTTATTTTGGTAAACCTCGCCAATCCGGTACCAGCCATAGGGAATATCAAACTCCTTGGCAGGGTGATCCAAGGGTGAGTATTCAAAATAACAAAGGTAAAGCGAAAACATACCAAGTCAAACAGGCTTTAAGAGCAATAGAAAGATTGGAGATAGAGCATGGCACTAAAGAATGATCATTATACGTATCGGGTGACTTGGTCAGAGGATGACAGTGAATATGTAGGTTTGTGTGCCGAGTTCCCAAGTTTAAGTTGGTTGGCAAAAACACCAGAATCTGCCTTAAAAGGAGTCAGATCTCTGGTTGCAGAAGTGGTCAAAGATATGAAGTCAAACGATGAACCAATTCCCGAACCCATTGCGGTAAAACACTACAGTGGGAAATTCATGGTTCGTGTTCCACCGGAAGTTCACCGGGAATTGGCAATTAAAGCAGCAGAAGCAGGTGTCAGTCTCAATCGTCTCGCCAGCTCAAAGCTAAGCCAATAAAAACGAATTGATGTAAACAGCCGGAGTGTCCAACAAGGTCGCTTTTCGTAATCGCTTGAGCCGTATGACGGGAAACTGTCACGTATGGTTCTCAGGGGGGAAAGAGGTCGAGAGACCTCTGACCTACCCGATTTTTCCAGGAGGATAAAAATGCCAATTTCATTCAAGTTTTTTGAGGAGCATGAATTATTCCTTAGTAAATGGGTAGGTGATATTTCAGATTCTGATCTTCTGCAATCGTACAAGCAATTGTTTGACAGCGAAAGATATAAACCTGGATTTCATGAGATAACTGACACAAGAGATGCGAATATTGCAGGTATTACAAGCAAAGGGTTGTATCGGCTGAGCGCGCTGGTTGACCAGCGCTTATCCGGTAAAGCTAAAGAATTTAAAACTGCTATAATCTCACCCAAAGACCTCGAATTCGGTATGGCTCGTATTTACGAAGTGTTCCGTGATAAATCAAAAGAGAATGTAATGGTTTTTAGGAATACAGAAAGTGCACTTAAATGGTTGGGCTTTGAAGGACTTTCCATTGAATAATCTAACAAGGGCACACACGAGACTGCGAACGCTCTCTATAGTGCTCTTCTCAATGGCTCATGGCAAGAGCGGTGTTAATCAACTTTCAGCGAGGCAGCAAGTGACGCCTGCATTAGGAAAATGAAATCAAAATTACCAACAAAGCAAGATATCGAAGAGTTAGTCTCGTTCTTACCTAAATTGTACGCACATGGTTTTACTCCCATAGAGAAATGGGTCGATGGAAACAAAAACGAGAATGGAGCTATTACAATGGCATGGCCAGATTATAATGAAACAGTGCGTAAATTTTTTAAGTCTGCTTCAAGTGAATGCTGGCGTGATTACACATATAAACCTGAAGAGGTAAGTCAAATGCTTGAGGATATCGATATTGTCAAAAAAGCCGATCTCAACCAGGTCAAGACAATGCTAACATATTGCGTTCGAGGAGAAAGATTTTGTGATGGGCACTGGGGAGCGATGATTGAACGTGGGCATATTCGTAATTTACTTCAAAGGCTTTCAGAAGTTGGTAGAATTTTTACCTAACACATATGATCGCCAGCTGGTCTTCGATAGGGTCAACTATCCAAATTCCTAGCATATCCTTCGTTAGCACAAAACCTTGCAAAGCGGCCACTGAAACCCGGCGTTAAGATTTTTAAAAATATGTATAACCCAATTAGAAAAAGCAAAAAAATTGGTAAAACTCAAGGTGGTAGAGTCAAAGATGGGAAACCATTTGAAAAATGGAGTAAAGGGTATTTTTCAAATGATATTTGGACAAAACTATCTGAGTCAGATGAAAAATGGATTTTTCATCTGGAAAATCCATCCAAAAACTTCTTTCACCCTTGTCGAAAACAAGATTACATTGGTGTCTTAAAAGCTTTACCAGCCGATTTAACCAATAACGTCAAAGCAATATTACTTCCCAGAATTTCAAAATTAGATGAAAAAATTGGAGTAGAAGCAAGAAGAAGGTACCATTGTGTCATCATAAATCCATTTCCTAAATCAATGGAGATGATTTGGGATTATACACCTGATCAATCTACATTCAATCACTATGCTCCTTGGTGTAGTCAATGGAAAGAAGGAAAAAACAAATGGATTTTACATTGGGGTCATGAAGAAATCAGGCAGTATTACCTTTATCACATCTTTCTTCATGAAATAGGGCATATTAACCAACCATGGTACCATTCACCAAAGCGCAGAGAATCTTTTGCAGAGAATTTTGCATTAGAATGGGCAAGAAATCTTGGAAGACTAAAAACTTAACAACAGCATTCAGTTGACCGTCATCTAGCTCTCGATGGAGTCAAATTGACTAAGACCCTGGCAAATAAACCGGTAATAAAAAATCCCAGCAAGTGACAACTGATGCAGGGCATTAGGCTCAAAGTGAATACTATGGATTCATATTTGTGGAAACAAAAAGGAAAACTGTTTCTCTGGAGATACGAGGGGAATCCAAGAAACTATCCGAGTTGGAACTTTACTGGTACAAAAAACGGGATACGATCTCTCATCGATCTGTTAATCCTATTACTAAAAGAATCGGGGAATATAAAAAGACTTTGCAGTTGTCAAAACCAACCGACAATGAACTTGCAAGGTCGGACAATAGGCAACTCGGTGGTAAAAATCCAAGTCAATATAAATCAAAAATGACTGGTGACATTGGGAGTATCTTGAAATCCCAATATTGCTCAAATGCACTGTTTGATGACGATTTTGAGCAATTCATAAATCTAAGATCGAATCTCCTTTTAAAAATCTCAAAAAATCTATGTAACATCGCTTAACAAGCTGCTACAGCGGACCGCCATCGCACCAGCTGAACAAAGCGTTAGATTTCGAAAAAAAGAATTGCAATGATAAATTGGTCTAATAGCAAATTAAAACTAACAATTGGCATCGGTAGTTTAGGTTTGATTGCAACTATGTCAACTTTCTCCGATTTGGAACTATTACCTGTTTGGCTTGTTTTCATTGTATCTCTCTTTCCTGTTTTAATTTTCATTTTTGTCAGGCCAAACGAACACCTTCCAAACACAATAGTAACCTATCTTCAAATAATTGCTGCAATTTGGTACATCGCTTGTTCCATAGTTGCATTAGTCGTGAATTACCATGTTATACCAATGAAGATTTTGATACTTTATTCATTTTTTTTATCATTTGGGCTAATTCCCTGTGGTGCTTTATTTTACAAAATCTATGCTTTACAACGTGATAGTAAAATCTAACTAAAAACCGATACCCAAGAAAAGACATATCGGTTTCCAAATTGACGAACCGTAACTAATAACTAGAGCTGACGGCATGTCGTCCTCGATGGTCTCACGTTTATTGTTCTTGGCAATACTATCTGCAATACAAGGTTCAGTGCGGCTGCAACTGATCCCGGCGTTTGTATAGAAAACCAATCTTAAGATTTAATAGAACATGAGAAAATCTGGTCGTTGTTTTTGTGGTGAAGTAACATTCGAATATGAAGCTGGAACAGAAAAATTTATGGGGCATTGCCATTGTGAAAGCTGTCGCCATGCCATTGCTGCGGCATTTGCAAGTGTTTTCGGAGTCCCAAATGGAAAGTGGCAATGGACAGGTGCTAAACCTAAAACTTATAATTCTTCAACAAATGTAATTCGTTCTTTTTGCCAGAAATGTGGTACACCTGTAGCGTATCAGACTAGTAGACTACCTGAAGAAATCCATTTCTATGCTGCTAATCTCGACGATCAAACGTCTTTCAAACCTGAAGCAAATTACAATTCCAAAGAAATGGTTTTTTGGATTAAAAACTTTGAAGATCTTCGGAACGAATAATTAATTTTCGTCTGGCTGTGAGTTTTCTTAGTGTGCGTATTCCATTAGTTGACGCTGTTAATACGCATATTCATCTGAACACACTCGCTGCACTCCCGTGTCAGGTAATATAATCGGCAGAAGTATATAAATTAAAATAAAAGTTATGAAAATCGCAATATCAGGTGCACATTGCACTGGAAAAACATCCATTTTCGATGCACTAGGCAGTTTATTAAATGATTATAATAGAATAGAAGAGCCATACTTTTTATTGGAAGAAGAGGGATATGTATTTAATGAATTGCCAAGTGTTGAAGATTTTATAACTCAACTAGACTATTCAATTGAATTGGTATCAAGCTATGGAAACAATACACTATTTGAACGTTGTCCATTAGATTTTGCAGCTTACATCAACTCATTAAATAATAATTCCACAATCCTAACAGATGACTATCGCGAAAAATTGATCGATTCAATGGAACAAATCGACATTGTCATACTCGTTCCAGTGGAAAATCCAGATAGAATTAGATGTCCAGAATCTGAAAATCCAGAACTAAGGAAAGAAGTAGATAGTGAACTTCAAAACTTGATATATGAATTTGAAGACTCTTGCGAATATGACATTATCGAGGTTAGAGGAAATAATCAAAAAAGACTGGAACTCGTGCAATCAGTATTGAATGCAAGCAGTCGGGGACGTAGTTGAAATGTTGACATTTGTGTTACGATGTCAGGTATTTTTTTTGAAAACTATAGACGTTATTGCTCTTTCTCCTTTTAATGTGGGTATTTTAAGCCCTTTCCAAGCTCCTGGCCTTCTTAAAAGACTTCCTCCGGTCAGCTCGTTCCTGGATACCTCGTACCATCACACGGAGCAGGCTATCTGAAATTTGAAGAAGGGAATCCAAGGTCATAGAGCTTCGATATACCTTTTGTAGGTATCGAAAAATAAAGGGGATGAAACTATCCTAAAACCCAAATGTCAACTTTTCAACTACGTCCCCTACTATTAAAGCTCAAATGTCAACTTTTCAACTACGTCCCCTATTGTGAAATAATGATGACAGGCTTGGAAAAAAGCGACTTGACATTATATATGGTTCTGACTAAAAATCAAGGGATTGCCTCCATCATATGATGGAATCATACAATGGAACTCAATACGATTTATCGATGCCGACACCTTTAGAAAAAGCCAGAAAGGATCCGGATTCCATGAAAGCCAAGATACTCTATGCAGCCAGGGATCTTTTCGCGGAATATGGGTACCATGGGGTTACAACCAGGATGATAGCAAAAAGCGTGAATATAGATATTTCAACGCTGCACTACCACTGGGGCGACAAGGAGAATTTATATGAAGCGGTATTGGACGATTTAAATGATGAAATTGAGGAAAAGTTCAAGGAAATTGAGAGCATTGTCAGAGGAAAATCATTAGCTTACCGCTTGGAAGTAGCCATAGACGTGATGTGTGACTATTTGTTCGAAAGACCTGCGGCCGCCAAGCTGGTCATGTTTAGTCATTTTTTAAAAACCAGGACGCCCGGTGTATTGGACGAACGATTAATCAAGCAGATTTCCAATATTGCTTTTGCCATGGGATTGGCTCCGAACAAGGAAGGGGTATCTGCCTCCGCTAATGCCAGAGTTTTGGCGGTTTCCAATGCCATTTACAGTTTTGTGGCAGGTGAAGACTTTATGCGTAAGATTCTAAAAGTCGATAAAACTGAATACAAAAAAGTTATTCGTGATACCTTGAAGTTTATCCTGATTCCCGCTTTTACCAGGACCGGAGATTCTTGAAACATTCGTGAAGATCGCAAGCTCTTCCCGGAAGCTTTTTTAAAAAAAGAGATTGCCTGCCAAATATAAAAAGCCTACACTCTTGAAGCAACCGGCGAAACGGATGCTCCCCCAAATCTAAAGTTAATCGCAAGATAGTTGAAAACTGGTCAATCTACCCGTAACCACCATGAATACCAATCAACCAGCTGCAATCGACCCAACTCAGATAAAGCAGAAAATTGCTGATAAAAAGACTTTTGTAATTAATGCAGTAACAAGCTGGTGTCCGGACTGCACCCAAAAACAAGCTCCCCACTTACCCCTGTTTATCGAGAAACTGGCCGGGCATAAGATCCCCTGCTACCAATTTGTCGTGCAACAAGAGCGCCTTAAGTTTCTTTCTCGAGAACATGAAGAGTTGACCATCGAATTCGGAGGGCATGGATATCCCCGGACCGTGTTGGTCATCAACGGTGAAATCCAACCCGATTCACAGGTGGAGATTGTAACAGCAGAAGGTCTTGCTGCCATGGCAGACGACTTTCTTGCGATGATTGAGCGATATCCAATTGATTTAAGTCCCTAGTATTCGATTAATTTTTCTTGAATCCAAACACAAAGCAGTCAGTTTATGTCAAAGCTATACTTTTATTATTCTTCCATGAATGCCGGTAAAACCACGTCTCTTCTGCAATCCAGCTACAATTACCAGGAAAGGGGTATGAACACCTTGCTGTTTACAGCTGCCATCGACAATCGATTCGAAGTTGGAAAAATCACCTCACGTATAGGTTTAACAAGTGAAGCGATTGCTTTTAAAGCAGAGGATGACCTTTTTAAGGAAACCAAGTCTGTGCACAACCGTGATAAAATTCACTGTGTGCTTGTCGATGAAGCCCAGTTTCTGACCAAGGAGCAGGTCTTCCAGCTGACGGAAGTTACCGATCGTTTGAATATTCCTGTTTTGGCATTTGGATTAAGAACCGATTTTTTAGGAAACCTTTTTGAAGGGAGCAGGGCATTGTTGGCGTGGGCTGATGAGCTCAAAGAGTTGAAGACTATCTGTCATTGCGGGAAAAAAGCCACCATGGTGGTACGACTGGATCAGGACAATAATCCGGTACGTGAAGGATCACAAATCGAGATTGGCGGTAATGACAGGTATGTTTCCATGTGCCGCAAGCACTTCAAGGAAAAGGTGATTTATTAAGCTATTCAACTGATATATCGAACGTTTTATGATCCAGTCTACCTGTCATTGTTAAGGAATCGTTAATCTCAAAATATGGTTTTATTAATTGACTTTTTACTCTCGTTCGGTATCTTTTTTCATTAGTTATTAGTCTTTTGATCCGTTCGTTTTCGGTTCGCAACGGCAGCGGAAGAATGGGAGTTGATGTGAACCGGAGATCCAAAACTATCGGCCGCAGGAACCCGGCGGCAGAGTTATTCCTATTAACCCAATCGGGGGAGAAAAAATGAAAAAAATTATTATTCTTTTATCTGCATTGTTGATGGTTTCATCCTCTGCAATGGCTCAAAAAGTTGGGATTGTATTTGATGCAGGTGGAAAAAACGATAGAAGTTTTAACCAATCTGCTTGGGAAGGGGCTGTAAAAGCACAAAAAGAACTGGGAATTACTCTGAAGGACGTTGAACCAGGCGATACCAGCGCCGTTGAAGAAGCCATGAGAGCTTTTGCCACGGAAGGTTATGACATTGTGTTTGGTATCGGATTCGCCAATGCCCCTTCTATTGAAAATGTTGCCAAGGAGTTCCCCAAGGTTAAGTTCGCTATTGTTGATGCCGTAGTCAATCTGCCTAACGTATCATCTCTTCTCTTCAAAGAGCATGAAGGTTCTTACCTGGTTGGTATGATCGCCGCCATGAGATCCCGGGTGGTAAATGGCAAGCGTGTTGTAGGGTTTATTGGAGGCATGGAAATTCCCTTGATTCATAAGTTTGAAGTCGGATACCGAGAAGGCGCTAAAAAAATCAATAAAAACATTGAAGTAGTAGTTAACTACGTTGGCAATACGCCAACAGCCTGGAATGATCCCGCAAAAGCAAAAGAAATTGCCAAAGCTCAAATGGGTAAAGGTGCTTCTGTGATTTATGCAGCCGCCGGCGGTTCCGGTAACGGACTTTTTGATGCTCTGAAAGAAACTAACGGTCGTGGTCCCTGCCTGCCGAAATTTAAAGATGGAAAAAGAACTGATTCCTGTGTCTACGGAGTTGGCGTTGATTCCAACCAAAACTATATTGTTCCGGGCCAAGTCTTAACCTCCATGTTAAAACGTGTTGATGTCGCCGTTTACGAGACAATCAAAAGCGTGAAGAGTGGAAATCTAAAAGGTGGCATCACTATTTTCGGTCTTGAAAACAACGGTGTTGGTTACGCTATGGATCAGTATAACGCCAAACTGGTTAATAAAAAGATGAGAAATACCGTCGATCAGTATCGACAAAAGATTATCGATGGTGAGATCTCGGTTTCGGACAAGAGATAATTTTTATGAAAACAGTCACCCCCTGCCGGGAGTGACTGTTTTCAACATCCCAAAACACGAAGTGACCGTGTCGGCTTGAAACCTGTATTCCAAGGAAAGCGATTCAATGCCTTGGTTTATTTAGCTCTTTTCCTGCAAACTCTCACCAAAAACCATCTATGTACGCAGTACGACTCAAATCCATTACCAAACGTTTCGGGACTGTATTAGCCAATGATGCGGTAGACATTGATATCAAAGACGGTTCAATCCACGCCATAATCGGAGAAAACGGGGCGGGGAAAACCACGATCATGGAAATTCTTTACGGATTTTACCAGGCAAATTCGGGAGAGATAGAATTACATGGAAAGAAGGTGCATATTTCCAATCCTCATGATGCAATCCATCATGGGATAGGAATGGTGCACCAGCACTTTATGTTGATACCTCCCATGTCAGTGGCTGAAAACATAATTCTTGGCATAGAGCCCACAAATACCGCAGGGGTTTTGAAGCTGGGCGAGGCAGAAAAGAAAATTGAGCGATTATCGGAAGAATATGGGCTGCAAATCGATCCCCAGGCAAAGGTTGAAAGCCTGTCAGTCGGTCTTGAACAACGAGTTGAAATATTAAAGGCATTGTATCGGGATGTTGATATCCTGATCCTGGATGAACCCACCGCCGTGCTCACCCCGCTTGAGGTCAAGGAGTTCTTTCAAATCCTCAGAACCTTAAAGGAACAAGGTAAAACTATTATCCTCATCACCCATAAACTTGAAGAAGTCTTGGAAGTTTCTGATCAGATAACTGTCATGAGGAACGGTAAAAAAGTAGGCGACTTACCTACCAGTGAAGCCTCGGCAGAAATATTAGCCAACATGATGGTTGGCCGTGAGGTATTGCTTCGCGTCACCAAACCGGCTGTTGAAAGAGGAGACGTTATTTTAAAGGTTGAAAACCTGTATATAGAAACTGACGGCAAACCACGCCTAAAAAATGTCTCATTTGATGTTCATGAAGGAGAAATTCTTGGTATAGCCGGCGTTGAAGGCAACGGGCAAACTGAATTGATCGAAGCATTAACGGGGCTAAGGAGTTCCGATTCAGGCAGCGTGTGGTACCTGGGTGAGGATGTAACCAACCGTTCCGCTCGGCAACTCAGGGAAAACCAAACTGCGCACGTTCCAGCCAATAGGAAGGCGCACGGTTATGTCTCTTCCTATTCAAATGCCGATAACCTGATCCTGGGCTTTCACCATATGGAGCCCTTTTGCAAGAAAAATGGATTTCTCAATCAAGGTGTTATTGATGAAAACGCCAAATCGTTGATAGGGAAGTTCGATGTCAGGCCCCCGATCAGTGACATTTCAACCAGTTCACTATCGGGGGGAAACCAACAAAAGCTGGTTGTGGCCAGGGAATTCCACAGGGATCCCAAGTTATTAATCATTGCCCAGCCGACCAGGGGAGTCGATATCGGAGCCATTGAGTTCATTCACAATCAGATCCTGGATCTCAGGGCCAGAAAAGTAGCCATCCTGCTCGTCTCTGCTGAGTTGGAGGAAATTCGGTCTCTTTCAGACAGAACCCTTGTCATGTGGGAAGGAGAAGTTGCCGGAGAGATAACAGCTGATGAATTCAACATCCAGGAAGTCGGCTTGATGATGACGGGACAGACGGGATCTTAGACTGATGATGTAAGATCTAAGATGTATCTGATTAATTAAAGAATTGTTCATGTTTAAAGTCTGATTAAATATTTTTTGACTATAAAAGAGAGCTGAAAGCTCACAAACAGAAAATCTAAAATGCTAAAAAGAGCCGTAGATGTCTTATTTCTGCCGGTCGTGTCGGTATTTGCCGCCATACTGGTTGGTTCCTTGTTGATTATCATTATTGGGGAAAATCCGCTGGCGGTTTATTGGATATTTTTTAAGAATTCATTATTTTCCATTAGCGGGATCGGCTATACTCTCTTTTATGCCACACCTCTGATTTTCACGGGGTTGGCCGTTGCTGTCGGATTTCAATGCGGATTATTCAATATCGGGGCCGAAGGTCAGCTTTATGTCGCAACCATGGCCGTGACCCTTGTGGCGATTTATTTAGGCGGACTTTCCGCCTGGTTTTTGATTCCGCTCTGCTTTATCACTTCGTTTATAGTTGGCGGAATATGGGGCGGCATACCCGGGTTTTTAAAGGCCAGGTTTGGAGGGCATGAAGTTATCAATACCATCATGATGAACATGATTGCTTATAGCCTGGTGAACTATTTGGTGGTTGGTCCTTTTCATCGTAAGGGCACATCCGTACTGGAAACAGAATACATTTCCGAAGCAGCCCGGATTCCCCGCATGCATGACTTAATTCCGATCATTCCCGAACGTATTCCCCTTAATTTTGGCTTTTTCATTGCACTTTTAGCCTGTCTTGCTACCTATCTGCTGTTATGGAAAACCAAATGGGGGTACGAGATTCGGGCTGTCGGTATCAGTGGCAGTGTTTCCAAGTACGCCGGAATCAACGTCAAACGGAACATTGTTCTAGCCATGTTCATCGCAGGCGGATTCGCCGGTATGGTGGCTATCCATGAAGTGATGGGCTATCGCTATACCTATCACGACAGTTTTTCACAAGGTGCCGGATTTGTCGGAATTGCCGTGGCATTGCTTGGTAGAAATCATCCCGCAGGAGTGATCCTGGCCGCTTTGCTATTCGGCGCCCTGAACAGGGGAAGCCTGTTCCTGGATCTGCATTTTGACAAGCTTTCCAAAGACCTGGTGATGGTATTGCAAGGAACAATCGTCCTTTTCGTAGCGACTGACAAGTTTTTTAAAAAGATCGTAGATGCTTTTAAGTTCAAATCAAAAAATAACGCTGTTACCGAATAACAGGCTGACAATAGATGGAAAATCAGGTCGACATTAAAGATCCGGTTAAATTCGAAGAGATCATCAAACGCATACCCAAAAACGATCTTCATGTTCATTTGGATGGTTCTGTAAGACTGGAAACCATTATCGAGCTTTCCAAGAAAGAAGGATTGGAGCTCCCCAGTTATACTGTGGAAGGGTTGAATGAGCTGGTTTTTAAGGATCAGTACGCAAACCTGGGTGAGTATCTGAAGACATTTGGATATTCCGGTGCTGTTATGCAGAAACCGGAATACCTGGAGCAGATTTCCTATGAACTCGCCATCGACAACCAGAAAGAGGGAGTTCGCTATATTGAAATCCGTTTTGCCCCACAACTCCATATCAACGAAAACATGGATATGGAAACGGTCTTAAAATCAGTTAATGCCGGATTGGAAAGGGCCGAAAAGGATTTCAACAGACGCCCCGAAGTCAAAAACCAACAAGAACCCGAGTTTCATTACAGCATTATTGTTTGCGCCATGAGGGAGTTTGGTCCCTGGTCGCCGTATTTTAGAAATTTTATCGATTCTTTTACCTATTCGGACAGAAAAGAGATTTGTCGCTTGGCTTCCCTGGAACTCGCGAAAGGTGCCGTGAAAATCAGGGACAAGGTGGGTTTACCCATCATGGCGTTCGATCTGGCCGGCGCAGAAGCCGGTAATCCCGCGGCAGATCACTGGAGAGCCTTTCAATATGCCCATGAAGCCTTTATGCACAAAACTGTTCACGCAGGTGAAGACTACGGTCCGGAATCAATTTTTCAAGCCATTACCGAATGCCATGCCGATCGTATCGGTCACGGTTATTTTCTGTTTGATACAACGAAAATAAGGAATCCGGAGGTCACAGACAAAGAAGGCTATATCTCTGATATTACTCAGTATATTGCAGACCGACGTATCACCATTGAGATTTGTCTGACCAGTAACCTGCAGACCAATCCATCGGTAAAAAAGATTGAAAACCATACCTTTGCCAAAATGCTGGAGGCCCATCTCTCAACGACCTTCTGTACGGATAATCGCACAGTCAGCAAAACAAGCGTTACCAATGAAATTCTGCTGGCCCTGAATAATTTTAAAATCAGTAAGAAGGATTTGCGTAACTGTATTATTTACGGCTTTAAGCGCAGCTTTTTCCCCGGTCGTTATCACCAGAAAAGAAAATATGTGCGCAGCTGTTTGAATTATTACGATAAAATAACCAAGGAATTACCTGAGATCTTTGTTAACAAGAACCAAGTTTGATCAGAGCCGAGAAAAACCATGTGGGAAATATTAGATCTTGAATTGTTTGCTTCGGGTGTTAGGCTTTCAACCCCGTTAATCCTGGCAGCTCTGGGGGGCATGTTCTCGGAACGGGGTGGTGTGGTAAACATTGCACTGGAAGGGATTATGATTTTCGGAGCCTTTGTTGGCGCCGTTATAGCTTTTGAGACCGGTAATCCCTGGTACGGATTATTGGCGGCCATGTTAATCGGCGGTCTGGTTGCTCATATTCATGGCATTGCCAGTATCAGGTATCAGGCGGACCAGGTTGTCAGCGCCACGGCGATCAATCTTCTGGCTATCGGGGTTCCGGCTGTTTTGGCAAATGCCTTGTACAATTCAACGACCGTTACTCCCAATATTCCCCTGATGCTGCCAATAGTTGAAATACCTATTCTTTCGCAGATCCCGATTTTAAGTACCTTGTTGGGGAAGTATTCAATTCTTGTCATTTTTGCTTACAGCATGGTCCCCATTTCCTGGTTTGTGCTGTTCAAAACCAGTTTTGGTCTGCGATTAAGAGCTGTCGGAGAAAATCCTGAAGCAGCAGATACCGCAGGTATCAACGTCTACCAGATGAGATATTATGGAGTATGGATCAGTGGACTGTTGGCAGGGCTTGGCGGAGCATTTCTTTCCATCGCGCATGGCAGTTCTTATGTAAGAGACCTTTCCGCAGGAAGAGGTTTTATCGCACTTGCCGCCTTGATTTTTGGTAAATACCGCCCCGGGTTGACCCTGGTAGGTTGCATGTTGTTTGGAATCGCCGATGCCTTTCAAATTAGAGTTCAAGGAGTGATACCGATTCCAACCCAGTTTGTGCAAATGTTTCCTTTTATTCTCACGATGGTGGTCCTGGCAGGATTCATGGGTAAAACCCGGGTACCGGCAGCTGATGGAATTCCATACGTACAGACAAAATAAAATTGAATTTTAGATCCAACCAGTTATGAAACTATTAATCTTCAGATTAAACACAGCTAAAAACCTGTTTGTTCTTTTTACAGTTCTCGGCTTTTGCTGTTTTTTAACATTCTCAATCCCCGTAACTGCCGATCAGAAGACTGAAGATACCACCGATCTGTCGCATATGGATTGGAGCGATGATCAGGAAGAGGAGGATCTCTCCCGGGAATCTTGGGCTGACGAAGAGACTAGTTCGGAATCCGGTGGTGAGTATTCGGAAATGAGCTGGGAGGATGAAGAAGGGGAGTTCGAAGGAATTGACGCTTTTGAAGATGATCCGGAAATGATTCAGGCAGAAGAGTTGGCGCTGGATATCAAGGAGCGGCGTATCCATATTTTCGGATTTCTGTTGTTTGTCGGATATATACTTGGTGGGCTGTTGACCGGTTATTTCACCCGAAATAGAAAACTGGCCGTGGACTATCCGCCTGAATTATTGATTTTATTACATACAGTCTGGCCGATCCAATGGATATTTATGCTCTTTGCAGGCAAAAAAGTTCGATAGACTTCTATTTCAGCGCATACCAATCTCTGTAACCTATCAGGTACAAAATACCATCCAGACCAAATGTTGATATGGCCTGCTCAGCCGATTTTTTCACAATCGGCTTGGCTCGAAAGGCGATACCCAGCCCGGCTTTGCTTAGCATTGGCAAGTCATTTGCCCCATCCCCCACGGCAATAACCTGTTCCAGGTTGATGTTTTCATTTTCTGCGATCTGCTGCAATAGTGTGGCTTTCATATTACCATCCACAATTTCACCCAGCACATTGCCGGTAACAATACCGCTTTTTATCTCAAGCCGGTTTGCATAGACATAATCGAATCCCAAACGTCGTTTCAGGACTTCTCCAAAAAAGGTAAATCCGCCGGATATAATGGCCGTTGTGAAATTTAATCGTTTTAAAATACCAATTAAGCGTTCTGCTCCTTCCGTCAACGGCAGATTATCAGCAATGGTCTGCAGTTTCGATTCATCAAGACCTTTTAACAGCTTTACTCTTTGTTTAAGGCTTTCCGTGAAATCGATCTCCCCACACATGGCTCTTTCGGTGATTGCAGATACTTCATCACCAACATTTGCCGCCTTGGCCAGCTCATCAATCACTTCCACCTCGATCAGGGTGGAGTCCATATCGAAAGCGACCAGACGCCGATTGCTTCGATAAATGTTGTCTTCCTGCAGCGCAATATCGATCCCAAGTTCATTGGCGGTCTGCAATAACTCGCTTTTCATTTTCTGCTTATCCACGGGATCACCACGGAATGAAAACTCGACACAGGCTTTTTTATCGTTTTCTTGACTGTCCAATCGCTTGCGGCCGGATAAGCGATTGATTTTATCGATATTCAGCCCGTTGTCAGCAATAATTGCAGATATCTTAGAAATTTGTCTGGCGGTAATAGTCTGCGCCAGGAGAGTTACTATATTCCTGGGTTTACCTTGCTCTTCCACCCAGCTGTTGTACAGATCTTCTGCAATAGGTGTAAATTTAACATTGATTCCAAGGTTATGAGAACAAAAGAGAACATCTTTCAAAATCGGGGATGATTTTGATTCATCCGGGATTTCCACTAGAATTCCCAGGGATAAGGTATTGTGAATTACCGCCTGTCCGATATCCAAAATATTGGCATGATGTTTACCCAGTATTTCCGTTATTGTAGAGGTTAATCCCGGTTTATCTTCACCGGAGATATTGATGATCATTAATTCGCGCATACGGTAATATCAGTTTGTTGATGATAAAAATGTTTTTGAAGATTTTTTACTCAAGATCGGTTCATCCGGGCACCGGATCAAGGTTGAGTAATCGAGCGGCAAGCATCAGGACATTTTTGTGATCACCCGGCAAAATCAAATGATGATTCCCCAAAGGATCATCTCTAAGGCTATCAACCGCTTCCTTGGGAAATTTGACTTCAATTTGGGTTCTGCAGGCTGATGTGTGTTTGGGTCGATCGACAATTGACCCTTCGGAGATAAAGATGCGGCTGACTGTTTCATCGAGACGAAAGACAGTCACTTTATCAGACAGATAAGTCCCTTGAATGGCTGTACCTATACCGGTTTCATAATGTGTTTTGATTTCAAAATCACTCACCAGGTCAGGAGAAATGGTACAATGAGCCAGCAAGCATTGTTCGTATCCGATTTTCGCCACGTTAGCCATCCAGGGAATGCTTCCTGTCAACGCTTTTGCCAGGATCATCCCTGCTGCACTGACAATATCTCCTTCACAGGCAGTGGGAATCCCTTCCTGGTTCAATTTTGCCAATGCCAGACATCCTGAAACAGCTTTGTTTTTTACCAGGGAAAAACATTCGACAGTCAAGGCATCAAACTTTTCCTTTTCCAGAGTCTGTTGGAGTAGCGTGAAAACCTGGCCCGCTTTTTCAACATCTTGCGGATTTCCTCGCGAAAAGGTAGACAAAAAGTCTTCCGGTGCCGTTAGGCTTTTAAAATCGGGTAAGCTCTCCCAACCAACTCTTTTAAGCCTGATGCCTAAGGTGGAATCCAGAACCTCGGGCTTTATTTCCGAAGCCACCAACCATTCCGATACTTCGCCTATCAAACCCAATTGTTGGTGACTTATTGATGCCAGGGCGTTTTTAACCCGATGCAATCGATTCAGATATAATCTGGTTTCTGTTTCTTCTCCATCCAGCAGCACAGATGCGATGTCCATTCGTCGCAATGCGGCTTTAACCTCCATTGCCGATGCATTTGAGTTTCCGGCACTGGTGGCAACAAGCACGTAGTATTTTCCTTTTTCAATTCCAGTCAAGGCCGAACGTTCCGAACCTCCTGTCAGGAAAAACAGGACATCAGGATCGGAATCATCAAAATCAATTTTATCAGCATCGATCATTGTTTTAACCAGATCCCTGCCCTGGTTAAACAACTCTTCTTCAGCTCCTTTGTGAGCCAGAAGTTTTATCTTTAATGGTATCATAATCCCTCACTATATAGCAGTAAGCTTAAATCGGTATGCAGATTGGCATTTTTGAACCCGGAAAAACAATTAGTCAAATGTGTTTTTCACCAGCGTCAAAGGAGAAACAGGATTTTCAGATAACACCAGTGCCTCGTTCAGGTAAGGCAAAGCCTTCTTCAATTGATCCTGTTTATTATAGTAAACCTCCATCATCAAATCACCCCTGTTTACCTCGTCTCCCACTTTTTTCCTGATAACAATACCGACGCCGGGATCTAACTTGGAGTCAAGTACCAAACGACCGGCACCAAGGAAAACAGCAGATTTACCAACCAGCAAGGCATCCAGTTTTGCAACGAAACCTTTTCTAGCTGCTTTTACCTGGTACTTCTCCGTCGCAGTCGGCAGTTTTGAATAATCATCCAGGGATGAAGGATCACCCCCCTGTTTTTCGACAATCTTTTTCAGTTTTTCAAAGGCACTCCCATCATCAATAACCTTCTGTACCTGTTGCCCGGCAGATTCAAGATCCTCTGATTTGCCACCCAGGACCACCATATGGGAAGCCAGCAAAACACTCAGTTCCAAAAGGTCATACTGCTCCGGCAAGCTACTGCCTTTCAGTAAATTAACAGATTCGATCACCTCCAGAGAATTGCCGACATAACTACCAAGGGGCTGGTTCATATCAGTAATCAAGGCGGTGACTTCCTTTCCCATTTTTCTGCCAATAGAAATCATCAATCTTGCCAATTCCTCTGCCTGTTGCTGCGATTTCATAAAAGCGCCCGAACCTGTTTTCACATCCAGGACCAATGCATCTATTCCTTCGGCCAGTTTCTTGCTCATGATGCTGGCAGAAATCAAGGACTTGTTTTCGACAGTGCAGGTCACATCGCGAAGCGCATACATCTTCTTGTCCGCCGGAGCAATTTCTTTGGTCTGGCCTATCAAACAACAGTTGAGTTCCTTGACCTGTTGCCGATAACGTTCCAATGAAAGCTTGACATTAAACCCGGGAATCGATTCCAGTTTGTCGAGAGTTCCACCGGTATGGCCCAATCCCCTGCCCGAAATCATGGGTACGGGAACACCCAAGGCGGCGCAGATTGGTGCAATTATCAACGAAGTCTTATCCCCGACTCCTCCGGTGGAGTGTTTATCCACTTTAATCCCTTCCACATTAGCCAAGTCAACAACGATTCCCGAATGCAACATGGCATCAGTCAGGCGAACCGTCTCATCAATTGTCAAACCGTTTAGATAGATTGCCATTAACAAGGCTGAAACCTGGTAATCCGGGATATCTCCTTTTGTATATTGATCAACAAAAAACCTGATCTCTTCCGAAGTCAGCTCCTGGCGATCTCTTTTTTTAAACAGGATTTCCTGAAAATGCATAATCAGCTCTCGACAACTTCAAGAATTAGCGTTAGGTAACAATCTCAACCGAAGCAGAGGCTCCGATTCTGGAAGCCCCGGCCTCAATCATACGATTGGCATCATCCCTGGTTTTAATACCGCCACTGGCTTTTACTCCGACATCTTCACCGACAATACGTCTCATTAAGGCTATATCTTCAGCTTTTGCTCCGCCATCGGCAAATCCGGTGGATGTTTTCACATAGGCCGCCCCGGCAGCTTTTGAAAGAGAACAGGCTACAATTTTTTCATCTTCAGTCAAACTGCTGGTTTCAATGATAACCTTAACCGGATAGGGACGGGCCGCATCCACGACGGCTTGTATATCTGTCATTACTTTTCTGTAGTCCTTAGCTTTTAAAGCACCAATATTGATGACCATGTCAATCTCCCTGGCACCGGCATTAATTGCTTCCTTTGTTTCAAAAGCTTTGGATGACGTCATGGCCGCACCCAGCGGGAAACCGACGACAGCGATCGGTAAAGGTGATTTGTTTTCCAGGAGCTTCGCTGCCAAGGCAATATTAGCCGAGTTGAGACATACTGTTTTAAACCCGTGATCAACAGCCTCTTTGCAGAGCTTCTCAATTTCTTCAACTGTAGCATCAGGTTTTAACAAGGTATGATCGATGTATTGAGGCAAGGATATATCCATTTCGGTTTTCTTTTTTGTTTCTGTTGATTTTTCCTGCACAGGATCCTCCGGTTGTCGGTCGAAATGTTCTACAATATTGGAAATAAGCCTGGTGAAATCATTTTTTAACATGGCCGCAACGTCTGTCACTTCATCATGAGACAGTTTCTGATCGCTTATCCCGGCTGCTGCGTTTGTAATGCAACTAATTGCCAGGATTTCCATACCCATATGGTTGGCAGTTATGGCCTCCGGTACCGTACTCATCCCGACAGCATCAGCCCCCAGGGATCTTAACATTTTGATTTCAGCCGGAGTTTCATAACTGGGGCCTGTCAAAGCTGCATAGATCCCTTCATGCAGGCGGATGTCCAGTTTCTTTGCTTCTGATCGAGCCAATTGATGAAGCCTGCTTGAGTAGGTCTCCGTCATGTCCGGAAAACGCGGCCCGAGCAAGTCCGGATTAGCACCTATCAACGGATTGTCACCCATCAAGTTCAAATGATCTCGTATCATCATCAACTCTCCCGCCTTGAAACCCAGGTTGATACCACCAACCGCATTGGTCAGGATCAGTCGTTCGATCCCCAGTTGTTTAAAGACACGAAAAGGATATACCACCTGGTCAAATGGGTACCCTTCATAGTAGTGAAACCGGCCGTTCATACAGATCACTTTTTTATCTTTCAACTCTCCTAAAATCAATTCCCCGGCATGCCCTTGGACCGTGGATTTCACAAAATGTGGAATTTCATTGTATGCAATCCTGACCGGGTTTTGAATTAACTCGGCCAGGGGACCTAATCCTGACCCCAAAACAATGGCAATTTCAGGCAGGTCTTTATATTTCGAGCTGATAAACTCGCTGGTTTCTTTTAGACGGTTAAGTAGATCTGATTTCATAACAACCGGATTGAGAAAAGATGTGTCGGTGACAAGGGGTTCGATTGAATTCTGGTCGTCTTTTTCTAAATTGTTCTATGTGACGCTAGTATTCAAATCGTCCTTAATTTCAGATGATTCATCTAAAAAAGAATAAACCATATTCTGACCTAACCCGGGGCATTTATGCAAACTATATTAAAGGGTATTTAGGGGCCTGAATGGCGGTTAGCGGGAACCGGGTCTTAAATTTCCCCGGCAAAAGGTTTTACCAATTCGATGCAAACATTCTGAACTCCTCAAAGTATTCTTTCTTTTTGTTGTTTTCTGTAAATTTACTGCATAAAAGTTGATAGTCTTTGTGAAATATAAAAGATATTAATCAAGTTCGCCTACTTTATCACTTTTTTTTAACAAACTCCTTGCCAAGAGAAGGTCCAAGGGATAAAGTAGCCAGATAATTATAATCCCGAGGTAAATTATGAATGTAACAATCAGGCAACTTGAGATCTTTCTTGAGCTCGCACGGAACCCTCATTTAGGCAGGGTTGCTGAAAGTATCGGCTTGACTCAATCTGCCGTGTCCATGGCCATCAAATCATTAGAAGATGTCCTGGATAAAAAACTGTTCGATCGTATCAATAAAAAACTGATCCTCAATGAATACGGCAGGATGTTTTTTAAAAAAGTTGATCCGATCCTCGATCAGTTGGGTGAAACCGAAGTGCTATTTCGTGATGAGCACTATTTTGGAGAACTCAAGCTGGGGGTGAGTTCTTCCATTGCTAATTATCTGATTCCTCAAATTATTTACGGCTTTAAAGAAAAATACAAAAACGTCACTATTTCCATGGCTACCGGCAACACACAACAGATAGTTGCCCTGTTGGAAGCCGGCAAAGTGGATATGGGATTTGTGGAAGGTGAGTTTAATAGCGTCGATGTCATTAAAGAAGTTCTAGGAGATGATGAATTATACATCGTAACCGGGGATGCCGGACTTGCCGGAGACAAGGTATACAGTATCGAAGAACTGCTGCCAAAAAAATGGATTCTCAGGGAAAAAGGCTCAGGAACACGTGAGGTTTTCCTTCACTATCTGAAAGATTATGTAAAAGAGGTAAATGTATTTATGGAGTTGGATCACGCGGGTGGTGTAAAATCAATACTTCATAACAAGGATACCCTGGCCTGTTTATCCCAGTATTGTGTCAGAAAGGAGTTGGTGAGTGGCCTTTTATACCGAATCAATGTTAAGGAAATTCGATTTATGCGATCCTTTTACACAGTCTGGCATCGAAACAAGATTCTGAGCCCCATATTGCTCGAGTTCATCGAAATGGCAAAAACTTACAAACGCACTGGAATTTCCGCTTTAAGAAACTTGTAAGGGATTACCTTATACTGCAGGGAAATGTCAGGAGTAATAGATCTAAAAAAGGAGGGTCCCTTGATATCCAGTGACATAAAAAAGGTTTGGCAAGATGCTGTTGAAAGTGCCGGGCAAGTAACCATCCTTACCGGTGCCGGGATATCGGCGGAAAGCGGCATTCCCACTTTTCGCGGACCTGAAGGATACTGGACCATCGGATCAAAGGAATATCATCCCCAGGAGATGGCAACAATGGCCATGTTTCTTCAACGCCCCCTGGAGGTATGGAAATGGTATTGTTATCGACGATCTGTTTGCCTGAACGCCGAACCTAACCAGGGTCACCAGGCATTGGTAGACTTGGAGCACAAACTGGGTGATCAATTTACCTTGATCACCCAAAACGTCGATGGTATTCACTTAAAAGCCGGAAACAGTGACGCGCGAACGTATCAAATTCACGGAAACGTAAATTTCATGCGCTGTTCGGTTGAATGCAGCCAAGATTTGTATCCCTTCCCCGAATTCATTCCTTTCAAACCGGTCACAAAGGACTTTCCCGAAAGCCTGTTGCAAAAACTATCCTGTCCCAAGTGCGGTAATCGATCCCGGCCTCATGTCCTGTGGTTTGACGAATACTACAACGAACACTTTTATCGTTTTGAAAGCTCCCTGGAAGTTGCCGCCAGGACAGATCTATTGCTTGTGATTGGCACTGCAGGAGCGACAAATCTTCCAAATCACGTCGTTCAATTGGTAATCAGAAACGGTGGGTTGGTCTTCGATGTGAACATCGAAGACAACAGCTTTGGTGAGCTGGCAAAACAGAATAAAGGATATGCGTTAACAGGTACCGCCCGAGAAATCCTTCCGGAACTTGTTTCTTTTCTTTAGTTCAACAAACCGGTGAAGCATCGACCGGAAAAGATAAGGGTATAGCGATTTTCCGTTCAAACACTAATGAGCGTTAGCCTTTTTAATCGCACGTGACAACTTACTCAAAATATTGAATGGTCGCATCTGAAAATACATTGGCAGTTGAACCGGAACCATTTTGAGAGGAAAGCAGCTCTGTTACTTCCTGCCATGTCTTTGCCCAAATCGGTCGACCGAATCCTCCAAACCAGTCTTCATCAGCTTTGCTGCGATACGGACTATACAATATTATTCTTCCAACATCGTTAAGCATGGCTCCCCTGTCAGGGCTCCAGAGTTTGCCGCCGATGAACTTACCGAAGCCTCCGATTAAAAAATGAGTGATTTGTCCCATTGGCGTGTGCATCACTATAACCAGATCACCACCCTTTTTTAAGGTTTTCATCCCAAATAATCCTGCAATGGCAGCCTCACAACCCTTGAAGTTGGCATTGGCAACGACCACGTCTACATCGGGAATCATTTTAGTGAGGTAGATAGCTTTAGCTTTATCCACTCCTTCATAATGGGCTTTGATTGGATGTCCCACTACCAGATCGATGGTTTCACATTTGCAGTTGACAAGGGCATCTACCACCATATCCAATCCGGCCATAGTGCACACCTCTTCCATTTCGGAACGCATAACATTGTCTTCAAATCGTCCCAGCCCATCCACGGGATTTAGTCCTTTTCCCAGCAGGTCGGCCCCGGTTACGATATGATTTCCTAAAATAGTATCGATTGAGGTCACCCCCGGAAACAGGATCTTTCCGCCACCGCCATATCCGTTAAAGGGATGAGGAACAATACAACCCAAACCTATTTTAAAATCGCACTTCATCAGTTCCGTATTGACGTGTACCTCCGTATTGCGACTGGTGTTTCCCAGGAAAGTACAATTCTCATAAGCGTTGTGATTGAAAACCGGATAGGTTTCCACAACCTCTTTCCCCAGTTTTTTTTCAAAGTCGATCCTGGTATGGGCCCCATGAGTTCCCATGGAACAAATGAAGCGAATCTGATCGTTCTTGATGCCGGCCTGCTTCAATTCATCCAAAACATAAGGCACAATTTCATATAACCTCGTTCCCCTGCTGATGTCATCAAACAGAATACCAACCTCCTGTTTGCCTAGTGCCGCCTCCCTTATTTTTTGAGTGCCGATCGGCTTTTCAAAAGCCGCCTCCGTTTTTTCTCTGGAAATCGGCTTCATGGAATCGGCGGGACACCCACAAAAATTCACCGTCCAATCGTCCGGAAAAGTAACCTGAATCTCTTTCTCATCAAACCAGGCTCCCTGCTGCAAGTTGAATGATTGTGTCATCTAGCCTCCTCAAACAGTAGAATAAATTCTCAATAACGTGCTTGTGTACACTGATCGGTGCTTTACGAAAAGGTTTTGGACTTTTTTAAAAGGAAGAAAGGTGCACTGTCAAGAGCTTTATCGGAGATTGCAGGATTGGATTAAAGCGGGAGTAAAAGGCAGACGGGTTAAAAGATGACTTGCGTGTTACTCATCCGGCGTTTGCCCGGGTAGGATGCCAGACAAACATGAAATGATTTATCTAACCGACACAAAGACTGTTCAAGCAGGCATAACCGGCACAAACCCCACCTTCGTTTTGATCTGAAGATTTGGTGCGAACGAGATAACCAATATCCTTGTTGAACCTGAATGATTCACCATCATGAAAACAAGCCCCGTAGCGACCCACTTCACTCACGGTCTCGGTTTCTTCGGCCACTCTGTCAACAACCAAAACAGAACTCTCTCCGGGTGTGAAGATTCTTTCCATTAGAACGTAGGCTTTTTGCTGTTCTTCTGTCATTTTATTTATCTCTGTCACCATTTCCTGGTCATAAAGGTTGTTTCCGCCTCCTTCTCTTTGAGGTTTCAAAACATACTTATGTGGTGCTGCCTTTGCCAGATCGCTGGCTGTTTCACCATCCACGTTCTCGTTCAGATCATACATTCCGACAAAAGTGGATTTTAATGAATCGGCTTGATCTGTTGACAGGTATCGTTCTAAATGTCCCGGTTTGGCCAGAATCTGTTGAATTTTTTTTGCCCCCGCCAATTGCATGCCGATCGACGGGCATTTAACGGCTGATGATTTTTCAATGAGCGTTCTACCCTCCCAGGACAGTTCCGATTGATAGTCATTGGGAGTGTATCCGGCCCTGAAGTAGACCAGGGCGGCGATTTTATCATCAACAACCAGATGCCCTTCTTTAAGTGTTCCTTTTTCCGCAACCTGTTCAAGGGTTAAGCGAAGTGTAGGAATTTTGAATTCCTCCCACAAAGCATATTCCACCCCTCTCTGGTCAAACAGGTTCTGTTCACGATCTTGCACAACCATTAATACACAGGCTTTGGGTGTGTCGTAGTATTTAACAACTTCCGCCATGGCAGCCACTGCTTCATCCAAGGTATTGTTTTCAGCCAGTCTGCCGCCACAAGGAACAAAAGCAGACATGTGACGATGTAATCCGTACATGCGTTGGGTAAGGAACAAAAAACTGTTTGATATGGTATTAAATTCCACCTGCCTGGGATAAAGCTTTCCTGTTTCATGATCAGCAGAAATCAGAAAGTCGTTTCTGGAGAGCTGGAGGTGGTGCGACAGCTCAGTTTCAGAATAAATTGCCAGCAAACGACGAATAAAACCATCGGTTGCGGCAACAGGCTCAAGGTGTTGCCTGATGAAGTCCCTGTCTGCTCCCACTTTGACCATTAGTTCGTTGAAAACAGGCGTTGAACCTGACAAAAATCTGTTGAGCCCGTCATTGATAGAAAAAGGACTTAAACAGAAGGGTGCATGGGTTAGCTTAAATTCCGTGTTGTATTTGATTAATCCGGTGGTCAAGGCAAAATCGACCGCCTCGCTAATTCGATTATCCATTTATTGACAGGGGCTGAAATGATAGGAGCTTAAACGAGTTTTCCGTTTAATACATCCGGGAATTCAATGATATAAATGTTTTTACAGGGCTATTCAAAAGGTACGGTCAAATCTCCAAAAACACAAGTGAGTTTTTCTGGCGATATCATTCATGTTGACTTTGCAATCGATCCGTTTAAAATGTTTGGCAGTTCTTTGGTGTCTAAGGCGTTAGTATACAATAACAAAGTTCAAACTACCATAGATTCGGTAGGGATCGTCCGTGGTTTTATCAGATTTTATAGATTATTGTATTCATTCAATTCTTTTTTGGAGCAGCTTATGACTCAGAAAAAAGTTGAAGACTATATGACGAAGCATTCAAAACTAATCACCTTCAAACCTAATGACAGGATCTACCTGGTAATTCGCAAACTGATCGAAAAATCCATTTCCGGGGCGCCTGTTGTTAATGATGATGGTGAATTAATCGGGATTATCTCGGAAAAGGATTGTTTGAAAGTACTCCTGGAGATGGTGATGCATGAGATGCCCGGTGGTATTGTCGAACGGTATATGAGCCATCAAGTCACCACACTTGAGTATAATAAATCCATCATCGACGCTGTTGAGATGTTCCAGAAAACCAATTTCAGGCGATTTCCGGTGGTGAAAGGTTCCAAACTGGTAGGACTGATCAGTCGCCGGGATGTTTTAATGGCCATTAAGGATGTTGGGGGATTGACCTGAATTTGATGTCCTTGAATCCGATAACTGCACTTCCAGAATCTCATCAGGTTGATTATTGTGAACAGTCGGCTCACGATTTGACGCCTGAAAAAAAGCCTCGTACTATCAAGGGTCAACCACATTTATCACATACCCATATCGACACACCGGTACCTTAAATGAAGTCTCTCCTTATCTCTGCTCCTGCAAGTGGAAGCGGTAAAACGACAATCACCCTGGGATTAATCCGTGCATTGAAAAACAAAGGATTGGATGTCTGTGCCTACAAAGCGGGTCCGGACTATATCGACAGGGCTTTTCTCGAAAAAGCCTCGGGGAAACCTGCCGGAAACCTGGACATGCACCTGCAGGGAATCGAAGGGATGCATTTTGCTTTTTCAAAGGCACTCGCAGAGCATTGCATTATTGAAGGGGTAATGGGATTTTTCGACGGCATATCCAATACATATTTGAACTCCTGCTACGATATTTCCCGCCGGCTTCAAATTCCGACGCTGCTTGTTTATGCACCAAAAGGTGAGATGTTTTCCGTTATCCCGAAAATCAAGGGCATGGCAGAATTTGAGCAATCGACTATCAGGTCTGTTCTTTTTAACAGGGTTTCCGAGAAATATTACAAGCTGTTGTCGTCCGCCGTAAAAGAGTATACAGACCTGGAGGTGGCGGGTTATGTCCCGAAAATTGATCAGGCAGCAATCGACAGTCGACATTTGGGGCTGGTTCAAAGCGAAGAAATAAAAGACATTGATCAGAAGATTGAGATCATGGCTGAATCACTTGCCAAAACAGCGGATTTGAATGCCATCGAATCGTTGATGTCTCCTCCCTTGGTAAATGCCACCCCTGAAGCTTTTTCACTCAGACAATATGATGCCACGATTGCAATTGCCAGGGACAAGGCTTTTTCCTTTTATTACCGTGAAAACCTGGAGTTATTGGAAGCTTGCTGTCGGGTGGTTTATTTTTCTCCCTTGCAAGATCGAAAGCTGCCGGAATGCGATCTGATTTATTTCGGAGGCGGATACCCCGAGGTATTCCGTCAGGAGCTTGCTGCCAATGCTTCCATGCTTGAAGCGGTTCGAAGTTACGGAAATAATGGAGGTTTTATTTTTGGAGAGTGCGGGGGATTCATGTATTTGTTGGAATATATTGAAGATTCAAAAATGGTGGGTCTGCTTCCTGGTAAATGTACCCTGACCAAATCACTGCAACGCTTTGGCTATATCGACCTGGTACTCAGCCGGGATTGCTTCCTGGGCCCAGCAGGCACTAAGTTCACAGGTCACGAGTTCCACAAATCAACCGCACGGGTTGAATGTCCTGCCATCTATGACATCAGGAAAACAAAAGGCGATGCCAGGTGGAGCTGCGGATTTCACTATAAAAATATCATTGCCGGCTATCCCCATATCAATTTTTTAAGTAACATGGAGCTTTTAAAGCATATGTTGTCGACCGTCGAAGTATCACATCGATAAACACTATCTTCATAAATCACCCGACATGAAATACGAAACTGATCCTGCAACCATCGAAGCCAAAAGCATGGCGATCATCGAAGAACAACTCGCATCTCATTCCTACAACAAAGCTGAATTGGCCGTGGTTAAACGCATGATTCACACTTCGGGTGATGTTGACTATCAGAAGATCATTTCGATTAAACCGGGAGCCGTGCAAACCGGAATTGACGCCGTTAAAAACGGCTGCTCGATAGTAACCGATACCAAAATGGTTTTAGCCGGCATTAATAAAAAAGTTCTCGCAACCAATAATTGCAAGATTGAAAATTACGTCACCCATGAACCGGTTGTGGCATTAGCTAAAAAACAAGGAATAACACGTTCCATGGCGGCGGTTGATTTTGCCGTGGAACAGGGAGTGGATATTTTTGTGATAGGCAACGCCCCAACTGCGTTGTTCCGGCTGGGTGAATTGTTTGAGGCAGGTAAAATTGTCCCCAAACTGGTGATAGGCGTGCCTGTCGGATTTGTTGGGGCAGCGGAATCCAAGGAATACATTCGCACTCTTAATATCCCTTCCATCACAACAATCGGTAAAAAAGGAGGAAGCAACATCGCGGCCTCTGTTTTGAACGCCATTTTGTATCAACTGGATTAACATGGACGGTCTATACGTCTATCATAAAGGAAAAAAACTAAGGTGCGGCTATACCACAGGCAGTTGTGCCACTGCTTCAGCAAAAGCGGCCGCTCAAATGCTCCACAACCAAATCCTCGTTGAAGTGATCGATATTGATACTCCGGCTCAAAAACCTCTTTCCCTTCCTATTCAAAACGCTGTTTTTGATCGGAATAGCGCATCCTGCTGCGTCATCAAAGACGCCGGAGACGACCAGGATGTAACGGACGGCATGGAAATCTACGCTACCGTCAAAAGAAGGAATGATGGTAAGATCGTCATTTCCGGGGGTGAAGGTATCGGACGAATCACCAAACCCGGTTTTTGGGGCAAACCGGGTGATGCCGCAATTAATCCGGTTCCTCGCCAAATGATCAGGGATGAACTCATTAGAATATCTGAATGTGGTTGGGATGTGGAGATTTCAGCTCCCGGTGGCAGGCAAATCGCAGAAAAAACACTTAATGCGAAAATCGGTATTGTGGACGGTATCTCAATCATTGGCACGACAGGAATTGTCGAACCCATGTCCAATGAAGCCTTGAAGCAAACGATTTATCTTGAAATCGATGACATCGCTAATCAAGGTAACAAGAGAATTTTGTTTCACCTGGGGAACTACGGAGAAACAGTTGCCCGACAATTAAAGCTTAACTTACCGTCAGTCAAAATCTCAAATTTCATCGGTGATGCGTTACTGTACGCTAAACACAGGGAATTTGAAAAAACCGTGTTGATCGGTCATATCGGAAAAATCAGCAAACTTTCGCTTGGGGCATTTAATACTCACAGCAGTATTTGTGATCTTAGAATGGAAGCCTTTGTCCACTACCTGGCATTAGCAGGTGCGCGAAAAAAGGTTCTTGAGGAGGTAATGCTTTGCAGCGACACGGAAGAAGCCCTGCAACTGGTTATGAAATTCGATTTGGGAAATATCGTGACAAATATGCGCAAGGGTTGTATTGATCGGATTCAAAGATATGTCAAAGATCCATGCTTCAAAGTCGATGTGATTATTTATTCAATGGATTTGGGTATTTTGGATTAGCTTATGATTTATCTGGTTGGAATGGGTCCTGGCCATATTAATTATATGACCAGGGAGGCAATAGAAGTGGTGACTTCGGTGGATCGATGCATTGCTTTCGGTAGAATATCAGAAACAGCCCGACAGATTACTCGAAACGTTACGACAGTGAATAAACTGGATGAAGTAATAAAACATCTCAAGGGCAAGGGGGATACAGCCATTCTTGCTTCCGGTGACGCTTGTTTTTATGGTATTCTGGACTTCCTCCAGGGGAGACAGGTTTTCATATCCCGGATTGTTCCCGGCATCACATCCTTTCAATATATGTTGAGTCGACTGCAAATCAGCTGGCAGGGTGCCATGTTTTTCAGTCTGCACGGACGTAAACAAAATTACTATGACATTCTGAACAATGGTCTCTCCGTCATTTTAACAGACAAGCACAACACACCGGAACTCATTTCAAAAAAGCTGTTTGAGATGGGGGGCAGAGGCAAGATTTATGTTGGTTACGACCTTTCCTATGAATCGGAGATTATTGTGGAAAAAGAGCTGGGTGAGCCTATTCCCGACATCTCCAACCTGGCAACAATCGTCGTGGAAATTGAAGCGCCCAGTGCTGCTTGAACCAGCTGCCATTCGTTATAAATCAACAGCATACATTAATACCCGATGTGTTGGAATATTTCAGATTGACACGTCAAATTCAACTATGGTGACATAACAACGGTCCTAAATAAAAGGAGTCCCTGGAAGTAAATGGAAGTGAGGTGCAAATCCTCCGCTGCCCCGCAGCCGTAAGGAGAACGAAAGCCTAATAAGCCACTGGCCCACCAGTTGAGGTGCCGGGAAGGCAGGTTAGTAGGTCGCTTCAAGCCGGAAAACATGACATGACAGGTATCCTCGTGGGGGGAATAATTTAGTCAACTAC
>JANQLH010000137.1 GCA_028280735.1 SAR324 cluster bacterium
AAGGAGGCGATGAAATTTATCCGGTCCTCCATACCTTCCACCGTGGAAATCCATCAGAATATTCAGGAAATGGGATACGTATCTGCTGATCCCACCCAAGTGTACCAAATCGTCATGAATCTATGCACCAATGCGTATCAGGCCATGCAGGAATCAGGCGGTGTATTGACGGTTTCACTAACAGAAGAAGATCTGGTATCACCTGATCCATTTCCCGGCTGGCATGTGAGACCGGGAAAATACCTGAAATTTTCAGTGAAAGACACGGGTAAGGGATTTTCGGATGAAATCAAATCAAAAATATTTGAACCCTACTTCACAACCAAAAGTAAAGGAGAGGGCACAGGTCTTGGACTTGCCATGGTTCATGGCATTGTCAGCAGTTACGAAGGTTGTATCGAAGCCGTAAGCAAACCGGGACAAGGAGCGGAATTTAACATCTATTTACCCGTCTGCGACGTTGAAAAGGACTCAAAACCTGAGGAAATCATACCTCGCGAGATTATCGGTGGTAGCGAACATGTATTGGTCGTGGATGATGAAGAGCAACTGGTCAACATCATTGATGATACATTGACACATTGTGGTTACAAGGTGACTTGTTTTACCGATAGTCAAAAAGCCTACGACGAGGTGGCAAAGAATCCGATGAAATTTGATATTCTCGTCACTGATCTGATTATGCCGGCCATTACCGGAGTTGAGCTGATCGAACGTGTACGTGCAGTTCATCCTCATATCCCGGCCATTCTCTGCAGTGGTCACACGATGACCATGAACGCCAAGAAAGCCTCCTATAAAGGAATTAACGCCTACCTGGAGAAACCCTTTCAATTGGAAAGACTGGCACAAACTATCCGATCCGTGCTGGATGAACAGAAGATTAATTCTTGATATAAAACCAGGCATGATCGCTTATTGCCTGGCACATCCGGAGTGGTAAAATCTCGTTTTACAGAAAAACCCCGGCAAGCTAAACTGAATTCGATATTACCTATCTTTATTAAAACCCGGTCCTCTTATGTGCAATGGAATTGAAATACGGGACAACAGCTATCCCCCTTGAATTCAAGCAATCAGCCAATGTCTTCCAAACCAGGGAACCAAAAAAAAACGTAAGCCCGCAACAATTAAAACAACGTCTCGCGGATCAGTTGGAAATATTGAATCCGGATTTAAGCCGCCCGGCGATCGTGGTCGGCGATAAAACACGCTTGTGTGGTTATCCGGAATATCTGCCTGTCGTTCTTGATACCCTACAGGAATTTGGGGCTTTAAAAGAAAACATCCGGGTGTTCATCGCTTATGGAACCCACCTGCGGCAAACTGAAGAGGAAAGCGCTAGATCTTATGGTCATGCCTACAACGACTATGCCTTTGTTCATCACGATTGTAACGATAAAGCTGTTTTTAAGGCGATTGCGACTACAAAACGTGGTACCGGGGTTTTCATCAGGAAAGATATAGCTGATTCAAGCTTTTTATTAACCTTTGGTGCCGTCTCTCACCACTATTTTGCAGGATATGGCGGTGGCAGGAAACTGATGTTTCCCGGGTTGGGTTTCAAACCTGCGATATACCAGAATCACGGACTATTTCTGGATTCCGGGATGCAGCACTTGGCTGAAGGATGCATGGCCGGACGCATAACAGGCAATCCACTGGCTGAAGATCTGGCTGATATTGAAAGCTTTCGACCGGCTGATCTTTCGATTCATGGCATTTTAAACAGCCAGGGTGCAGTTTGTGACCTGCTGGTGGGGTGTGGTCCCAATTTTTTTCGAAAAGCCTGTTCCGTGTATGGTGAGTATTGTGAGACCCAAGAAAAAAAACGATTTGACCTGGTGATCGCTTCTTGCGGTGGCTTTCCCAAAGATATTAATTTCATACAAAGCCATAAAGCTATCCATAACGCTTCGTTTTTTGTCAAAGACGGTGGTCATCTGATTGTCTTGGCCGAATGCCGTGACGGCGTTGGATCAAAAACGTTTCTTCCCTGGCTTGAGCTGGGAAGTTATCAAACAGCTTTTGAGACACTTGCCCGAAACTACGAAGGTAACGGCGGTACAGCACTGGCCATGATGGAAAAATCAAGCAGAATCAGGATTTCGCTGTTGACCACATTAAACTCATCGGAAGCCAAAACGATCGGCTTTGATAAACTAAACCAGGAACAGATCCAGACTATAATTAACTCTGCAGAATCTCCCATGGCAGTAATCCTTAATGCCAGTTTGCTGGTGAAGGTAACCGGGGAATAGAAACTATGACAAGTACAGAAGATATCAAAAAACAGCTGTTGAACAACCTGGGTAAAGAGATTGAAGGGGAGGTACACACCGATGATCTAAGAAACTGCATGTTGGCTACGGATGGCAGTATTTATAAGAAACAACCTCTTGCGGTCGTTTATCCCCGCTCGGAAATTGACGTGGAAAAAACCGTTAATTTTGCCGGGCGTCATCAGGTGTCAATCCATTCCCGCGGCTCCGGGAGCGGTTTGTGTGGATCTGCTTTGGGTGCCGGAATTGTGATCGATTTTTCAAAATATATGAATCAGCTGTTGACTATCGATTTGGAAAACCGATGGTTTGAATGTCAACCGGGATACCGATTTGGGGAACTTGAAGCTCGATTGCAAGGAAGCGGTCTCTTTTTTCCACCCGATCCATCGAGCGGTGAATATGCGTCTTTCGGAGGTATGTACGGCACAAACGCCAGTGGTGCGCATTCGGTGAAATATGGAAATGTTTCGGATTACATTCTGGACGCTGAAGTACAATTTGCTGACGGAAGCAGGCAGTTTCTTTCTGCAATAGCAGGGACGCCTATTAATAAATTGCCGGAAAACCTTGGCGAGATAGCCGGGCTTTATTCAAAAAATAAAGATCTGATTGAGCAATCCTATCCCGAAATCAAATGCAACGTTGCGGGTTATAACCTGAGAGGCCTGGTTGAAGATGACAGCTTGATCATGCATCGCTTGTTCGCAGGAGCGGAAGGCACGCTTGGCGTTGTTACCCGTTTGCGATTCAAGCTGGAAAGGAAACCGTCATTCGACAGCATGGTAGTGGCGTTTTTCGACACGATTATCAGTTCTGCCAAGGCCGTGCAGCTAGTCATGCCCATGGGACCTTCCGGAATAGAGATTATGGACAAGTCCTTGTTGAACCTGGCAAAGGACAATGATCCCAAACTTCGGGACAAAATTCCTGATGGTGTAGATAACGTCCTGCTGATCGAATTTGATGCCTTTATAGAACACGATGCCAGAGCTTCAGCCGAAAAGGCCAGGGAACTGATTGTCCAGGAGGGGCTTACCAACCAGGCGCATCTGGCAGCATCGGAAGAGGAAAAGGCAAGATTCTGGGCCGTCCGTAAAGCCGCTGTTCCAATCTTGTACAAACTAAAGGGTGAAAAGAAGATCCTGGCATTAATAGAAGATGCGGCAATCCCTATCAACGGGTTGGTAGATTATTTCAACGGTATCTATAAGATCTTGAATCGCTATGATTTAAGATTTGTGGTGTATGGGCATATTGCAAAAGGATTGATGCATACACGTCCGTTACTGAATTTAAAGGATGAAAATGACGTTGCCCTGCTAAAGCCTATTGCGGATGATGTCTATGACCTTGTGACCGGATTGGAGGGAACGGTTTCCGGAGAACACGGGGACGGTCGTATACGAAGTGCCTACGTTAAAAGACGATATCCTGAGATTTACCACCTGTTTGAAAAAGTTAAGCAGGCTTTGGACGCTGATAATCTCTTTAATCCCGAGATCATCACGAACACGGATGAAAGTCTGATCGATTCGGATCTGCGTTTTGGCAGCAGTTATTGCGGATCTGAATTGGCCAACAAACAATTGATCTGGAATGAAGGCTTTAATGATCAGATCGAAACCTGTCATGGTTGTTCGAAGTGCACCACCGTGACTACCGCAACACGTATGTGCCCCATCTATAAATTCACCAGGGATGAATCCGCTTCCCCAAAGGCCAAGGCAAACGTTTTAAGAGCCCTGGTATCCGGAGAGGTGAACCAGAAAACTCTTTATCAAAAACAATTTCAGGAGATAATCGATCGTTGTGTAAACTGCGGCAGTTGTTACCAGGAGTGCCCATCCAATGTTAATATTCCTAAACTGGCGTTGGAAGCCAGGGCTCACTATGTCAGACAACACGGTGTAACCTTACAAAACAGGGTGCTCACCGGCTTAGAAATGACAGCCAGGGCGACGAACCGGTTTAGTAACCTTACCAAACCGCTTTTCAAGAAAAAGTGGTTCAAAGGTGTGATAGAAAAGCTTGTCGGCGTCAGTTCTCAAAGAGATATGATTTCATTCGAAAAGACTCCGCTGAGAAAAAGAATTAAAGAACTGGAAGGGACCGGGCAACACAAAGTCCTATACTTTGCAGGGTGTTACGCATCATACATCAAACCCGAAATTGGTGAAGCAGCCGTAGCGGTACTGAAAAATGCGGGAATGACTGTTGTCATCCCTGAACAGCATTGCTGTGGTTTACCAATGCTTTCCAAAGGCATGGTCAAGGAAGCTCGAAGCAAAATAAACAAAAATCTGGCGCGTTGGTATCAATCCCTGGAAGAAGTTGAACACATTGTGGTTACCTGCTCGTCGTGTGGTCTGTCACTTTTGCAGGAATGGTCTTACCTGGTTGATAACGATAAAATAGAAACCGTCCGTCAAAAACTGGTACATATTACTTCTCTCCTGCAAGGCCGTATTGAGCAGCTGCAGTTTAAATCCGAGTCTTTGAAAATTGGATATCACATGCCCTGCCATCTGAAAGTTCAGGAGGACTCACAGGCTTCCCTGGCTCTTTTAAGACAGATTCCGGGAGTGGAAATCAACGATCTTGACAGCCATTGCTGTGGAATTGCCGGCAGCTGGGGGATGGCAAAAGAACATTTTGAACTGAGCAAGACTATTGGTTCAGATATGATAGCTCGTCTCGATAACTCGGATTCGGTGTACGGAGCGACGGACTGTCCAACCTGCCGCATTCAAATGGAGCAATTCTCACAAAAACCCATCCTTCATCCCATTGAAATCATATCTAAACAACTTGAGACAGTTTAGTTTTGTGAGTTTAGATGTTCGATTTACCGCCTTGAGAAAGTGAGGCTTTTAGTTTTCATGTTTCAATTGTCACTCCGGGCGCCTGTTTCCCGTGAAAGATTGCGGTAACTGCAGGGTTGCTCCGTTCAATCCACTCTTTTTCCCCGGGGCATTGCAGATCAGGTATGATGGTGATAATGTCTTGAACAGTCCGGTTTTATATGGAAATTGGATAAAAGACGGGAAGTTTCTAATATCCCGGTTAGTTCAATACATTAGACAAAAAAAGGAGTGATAATGAGAAAAACAATAATAACAGCCCTGGTGATTTTCTGTTTTGCAATCAGTATTCAGACTTATCAGGCAAAAGCTGCCGAAAGCCTTATAATTACGACTGCCACAACAGGCGGGACTTATTACCCGGTGGGCGTCGCCATTGGTACCCTGATCAGTATTAAACTTGCCAGACAGCACAAAATAACCGCTACTGCCATCAATTCGGCCGGTTCCGGTGAAAACGTGCAAATGTTGAAAAACAAGGAAGCCCATCTGGCTATTTTGCAATCGTTGTTTGGTTTAAACGCCTACCAGGGAGAGGGGCCATACAAGGGAAATGCTGTTAAGGAATTTCGTTCCGTCAGCATGCTCTGGGAGAATGTCGAGCATTTTTCTTTGTTACAAAAACATGTGAAAACCGGGACTATCAGCGATCTAACCGGCTTAAACAAAAAATTCTCCATTGGTAAACGAGGAAGCGGGACCGAGGGCTCCGGGCGGACAATTTTGAAAGCGCTGGGGATTGATCCCGAAAAGGAAATGATTCTTGAATACCTCGCCTACAATCCTTCTGCGCAAGCCATGATGGATGGTAGAATTGTAGGAGCAAACACACCCGCAGGGCCCCCGGTGGCTGCTGTAACTCAGCTTTATGCTCAATTGGGAGAAAAGCGTGTTCAGGTTCTCGATATTACCGATGCCCAGCTTCAACTAATCCGAAAGAGTTATCCGATCTGGAATCGTTTTGTCGTAAAAGCCGGAACCTACCCGGGACAAAAGGAAGATATTCAAACCATCTCCCAACCGAATTTTCTGGCTGTTCGCCCCGATATATCGGAAGAAACGGTATATTTGATTACAAAAACAATCTACGAAAACCTGCCGTTTCTGGTGTCGATTCACAAAGCAACCAAGGCAATGAGCCTGCAAAGAGCAACAAGCGGACTCCCGGTTCCGTTGCATCCTGGTGCAGCCAGGTATTACAAGGAAGCCGGACTTAAAATTCCAAAAGCTATCCAACCCATTGATTAAAGGTTTGGTATGCGAAATAACAGTGATGCAGTTACAAAGGAAAACAGCGGCGAAGTTCTTGCCGTTCAACGAAAGCTGTCTCCCTTCTTGACAAAGGTGATTTACTGGATGGGTGTGGGCATGGCTTTATTCCATCTCTGGGTAAACACAATCGGTATTTTGCCCGAGATTCAGCGAAATGCGCTTCATTTTGCGTTTGTCGTATCGATGGCTTTTTTAATCTATCCCCTGAGTGGCAGGTTTGCAAGGCAAACCATGGGGATTGATACCGTGTTATCCCTGGTGGCGGTTGCAGCAGGAGTATACTTGGTACTCTTCGAGGATGCCCTTCATGCGCGAAACCAAGTCCCTTTGCTGATCGATCTGGTATTCGCGGGAATAGCCTTGGTGTTGATGATTGAAGTCACACGCAGAACCGCAGGTTACATAATTCCCACCATTGCAGCAGCCTTCCTGGGTTACGCGCTTTGGTTCGGTAAGTACATGGGAGGGATGTGGAATTTTCCCGGGGTTACCATTCAACGGATGTTATACCGAATGTATTTTGCTCCGGACGGCATTTTTGGAACCATTGCCACGATTTCCTCAACCTTTGTGTTTTTATTCGTCCTTTTTGCCGCCTTCCTATTAAAATCGGGTGCCGGAGATTTCATCATTCGTCTCTCGGTTGCCTTGATGGGCAGAATGATCGGAGGACCCGCCAAAATGGCTGTCTTCGCCAGCGGATTGATGGGTTCAATTTCGGGAAGTGCTGTGGCGAATACCGTGGGGACAGGCTCCATAACCATTCCCTTAATGAAAAAAGTGGGATTTAAGTCCAAGTTTGCGGGTGGTGTCGAAGCCGCGGCATCTACCGGCGGTCAGCTTATGCCTCCCATCATGGGAGCAGGTGCTTTTATTATGAGCCAGTGGACCCAGATTCCCTATTTGACAATTGTCGGAGTGGCATTTATCCCTGCTGCCATGTATTTCCTGAGTGTTATATTTTTTGTCCATCTCAGGGCAAGAAAAATGGGACTGGAACCCATGAAACCGGATGAAATCCCGAAAGTAAGCCAGGTAATGAAAGAGGGTTGGAATTTCTTCATCCCCTTGATCGTGCTGATCAGTTTGCTTATGTATGGATTTACTCCTACCTATTCCGCCTGTGCTGGTATTGGAGCCATTGTTATATCCAGCTGGTTTAACAAGAAAAGCAGGATGGGGTTAAGGGATATTCTTGATGCTTTTGCCCTGGGAGCTAAAAACATGGTTACCACGGGCGTTATTCTGCTTTGTTCCGGAATCGTGGTTGGAGTAGTATTGCTGGTGGGAGCGGGAATTAAGTTCTCGATTATGATCTCTACTATTTCCGGAGGCAGCGTATTGATTACAATTATCTTGATAGCTATAGCCTCGTTGGTATTGGGAATGGGACTCCCCGTTACCGCTTCTTACATTGTTTTGGCTGTTTTGGCAGCGCCTTCATTGGAAATGCTGGGTACCTCGTTGATCGCCGCACATATGCTGATTTTCTGGTATTCCCAGGATGCCAATGTTACACCTCCTGTTTGTCTGGCCGCTTATTCCGCCTCCGGAATTGCAGGCAGCAAACCACTGGAAACGGGGTTTGAGTCCTGGAAGCTTGCCAAGGGAATCTATATAATTCCTCTTTTGTTCGTGTATACGCCGATATTGTTTGAAGGTAGTATCTGGGAGGTTTTGGAAACGTCCGTTACAGGGTTAATTGGACTATATTCCCTTGCAGTGTTTTTTGAAGGCATGCAAACGGTTCGTTTGAATTGGCCGATGAGGCTCTTATTCTTCGCAACCGGCATTTTGTTGCTTTGGCCACAAATCTATACACACGCTGCAGGACTTGCTTTATTTGCCGTGCTGTTGTTTGTTCAAAAAGCATTACCCGCCCTGGCAGGAGCCTCAACTGCATCCGATTCAACTCACTAATCCTTCCTGATCCGACTCAGTTGAGTCGGATCATTCCGGTTCGTTTGCCGATTCTTCGATTCTTTTCCTTCTCTGTACCTGGTATTTGGAAGGCGTGTAGTATTTATAGTTCAGACTAACTGCCAGCACAAAGAGTGCACTCCCTGTTCCAATCAAAGCATTAAAAGGAGCAGGAGCTATCAGGGCCAGTCTGATCAGAACGGTAGCTACTGCAAAGCCTGAGTTCCGGAAGGCCATTCGATAACTGGAACCGTATCTCATGGAAACCAGCATGATCAAAATATCACTAAAAACCAAAATGGTATAAAAGGTTTCGAAGGTTTGGTTTGGTTTTCCTGTAAAAACATAGAGCCAGATATCATGCAGTACAATCGAAATAAAACTGACCAACAGGAAAAAGGCAATTATTTTTTTGGCAACAATAAACGATTGTTTGTCTTTTTCATCCCTTGTTATTGGCTGTGAATGGTAAAGCTTGTAATAAAACCCCAAAATCACAAAAATAGCCAGGGCTCCCAATGCACTTGAGATCATGGGGAGTAAAAACGGCTTGACCTGTTCCCAAATCAACGGTTCGGAAAAATGTGAAAACTCCTTAAACACATCCCTTAACAAGACCAGGGAAAGCACCTCAAATTGCTTACCCATGGATGTTGTTACTGAATGCACGAAACTGAAAATCAGACTAATCACTTCAAAGAACAGCAGCAGCGTAAGAACCACTTCGATTACAACCAGATGTTTGACCGGCAGGAGGGTTTTAAAAGGTTCTGGTAGCAATCCCCTGCCGTTCAGGTCAACCAGGATGATTCCTATGATAAATACGCTGACAAGGGTGGTGCCTGTTAAAGCCTGCCCTTTGGCCGATTCCCACTTTAACTCTATCCTATCCGTCAGCCGGCTGATTGGTTTAAATATGTTCATAGCTTCAATGTTGGATTGAAATGAATCGTATTAGGTGTACAAAACGTCTTGCTTCGATTTTTAATACGACGAATTTATATGATACCAGGGTCGTTCCTGAAAACTCAATTGGTCTTTGATTTTGAGCCCCCGGCCGTCAAAACCGTCCCTGGGATTATCCTTCTAACCTCCATACACAAAATCTCAGTTTATCAACATCAACACGCCGAAAATCGCAACAATGGTGCCAATAAATCCATGAATGGAAACGTGTTCTTTGTGCAGAAAGATGGCAAACGGTATCAGGGTGATGGGTACTAATGACATGATGGTGGATGCCACTCCGGCAGTGGTGTAATGCAGGGCGAGCAGAGAGAGACTCACACCGAGAAAAGGTCCTAAAAAAGCCCCTGCGGCAGCTAAACCAACCGCCGGGATATTTTTGGTTGATCTGATCACATTTGGCCACCAACCCAAGATAAAGAACAGAACAATAAAACCGCCGGTTCCCCCGATAACCCGAATCTGGGTGGCGGCAAAGGGATCAAGGTAGCTGTTGCCGTCCATCATTCCAACCTTGCTGATGATAAAGCCTACAGCCTGACCTATCGCTCCTCCAAATCCTAACAGAATACCCTTCCAGGTGATTTCCCTTTCCAGCAGTTTGTTTTTTCCGTTTTTTGAACCGGGTTTTCCATTTCGCTTAAGAATAACCCAGCTCACACCGATCAAGGTGACCAGAACCCCCATCCACTGCCACTTTGTGTATTTTTCATTCAAGAATGCCCAACCTAGGAATGCCGTGATTGGAGCTGTAAGGGTCATCAGCAGCATGGAAAGCCTTGGACCAATTCGAACAAAGGCGCTGAACAGGCACATATCTCCAAAGGTGAAACCGATCAATCCTGAAATAATCAACCATTTCCAGGCACTTGCCGGGAAATCGCCCGGGATGAGTTCTCCCCTGGTTATCGCCAGGGTAGCGCAAAAAAGGAAAAATGCGATGATTAAACGGATCATATTAACCGAAAGAGATCCAATTCTCTTGCCTGCCGCTTCAAAGCATTGTGATCCGACAGTCCAACACAATACTGTTCCAAAAGCCGCAATTTCACCTGCGTAGGCGATTTCCATAATGATATTTCCCTGTCGTTGATTGATTTGTAGAACGAAATGGCTTTTTATTTACCGGTGGTTAATCTTTTGACGTTGCCGCTTCGTTCAGCGATTTGCAAACTAAAGGTGGAGATAAAAATGATCCCGATACAATTTTGGTAATAGTCTTGCAGAATAAAGCCCTGCTGTATGAGCCTTCCAAAGGAAAGGCTATGGCCCTAGATATTCTTGAATACCGGGCAAACTTGCCCGGAAAATCACAGTAGATTCATACACGAGGACGAGATGACACAAGCAAATGAAACAAGCAAACGAGAGCAACTATTGGATCGAATTCAACAATACGATGCATTGATCAGCAGCTATCAAAAAGATGATCGGCCTAAATCCAGGGAATATTTGGAAAAGTTTAACACGGATGATTTGGTGGAATGGCTTAATACCAGGATGGTTCAATATCAATTTCAGGTAGATAACGATATCGATGACGCATCCGGCGGTTGTGAGAACTAAACTTCAGGGAAACCGTATCGGGATTTGACGGGTAAGCAGCAGATTGAGCGGACTTACCTGTCTGATGATCATTTCAGTGTGAGAATAACAGGAAAACCTCGGCTTTAGAAATTACCTAAGACAGCCCGGTTCAATAACAGGTAATCTACCAAGGTTTTCCGGCTATCAGGAACCACTCGGGTCCCTCATCACCATTTGCTCCTTCCAGCCTGAATGTCAACTTTCCACTGGAGATTCTAAACGCGGCGCCGTATGAATCCAGATACTCTTTATCCAGGTCCTCTGTTTTATCAACAGCGGTACCTGTTTCATAAAAAAGTGCAACCTGGTAATTGGAAAACATACCGGTGCTGGGAAAATTAAATCGAAGTTCTGTTCCCAGAAAGCGAGTATGCGCACCTCGGAATCGCATCTCCCGATACGATCGCAGCATTTGGTTTCCACCAAGAGGAGTAGCCGTACCATATTTATTGTGGGCCGCCAGGTAGTCAGCAATATTATCCCGTAGCTCTTCACATTCTTTTCTTTCACTTGAATCGGTAACTGCGGCGCAATTCACTTCCATTTTGTCTTTTATGTCATCCACATCCGTTGTTTTTTCATCCGCAACTACCGTGTCAGAACCGAATCCGCGAAACACCCAGGTATGGTTTTCCAAAACCGGAAGATAGGCGTTCACATAATAATTTGCCGTATTGGTGCTGCTGAATTCAGTATTGGAAGTCATTACAGATGCATTTAACCCGACCAGAAAGCCGCTGGTAGGGTTTTCATTCGAATTTACAAGATTAAAGACCAGGTCGTTGATAAAAAATGACAATTTTAAATCTCCCAGTGCAAGACCTGGAGTTTCAATGGTATCTTCATCGATATGGGTTAGGTAATCCCCGAATTTATAATCCCAGTTGGCAAACGTGCTGTTAAACGACACCCCTGGCTCCAGCCCTTTCCAGTGGATATTAAAAGCAGCCCCGGTAGCTTCTCCGACCTGTGTCACCGGATCATCCTCTTCGGTACCGCGAGTGTAGGAAATATCAAAATACATTTTATCAACCTGCAGAAAGCCGGCGGAGAGAGAAACATTATCGCTAAACAGCGGAAACTCCTGAATGGCAGCTCCAGCTGCATCCAATCGTCCTGCCGTTTTGCCACCGGATATGTCTGTTGTGGACGAACCCAGGTTTTGCAGGCCAAGACCTAATCCGTAAAACGAGCCAATTCCCGCCAAACGCCCCAAAATGGGGAAAGCAAGATATCCGAATTCGGTATCGTTATCCTCGGCAAAAACCGCTTGGCTGAATAGTGAAACAACAATCAGAGTGACCAGGCATTTAACGAATGATTGCTTTGCTGTTTTCATATCTGCATCCCTAATGGTTTCGGGTTGTATGCTTAATCTTCCTTTTGCTCATTCAAGGAGAAGGCGAACGTCTTGGTTTATCCGAATGCAAAGGATAGCTTATGCCAATTTCAAATATAATGCCATGCCATTTGACCAGGGTGTCTTTATGTTACTTTGTTGTTATTGATGTTTTATCTTTCAAACGGTTTTGTCATCGACAATGAATCGGCAGGTCTCGCTCGTCAAATAACTAGGAAACAGAAGATAGAGCAGTAATGGGTTTTGGGTTACGGTGAATATTTTTTTCCGGAAAAATCGTTTAGATCAGTCTTGTTAAATAGACGTCAGAAACCTGTGTAAAAAATGTGAGATGATGTTGGACTACTGCAATCGTCAAAAGGAGTTGATCGTTAACGATTGTAGTTGGTCGATTGTTTATTTGGTTTTGTCGTTCAAAGTCTGGAGAATGGGGATCAAGGATTTATCTTATGATCATATGATTCTACGGAAAATGTTTGTTCCGGTATATCATTTTAATTGGCTGAATCTGTATTACAGCTTTATAATATGTCAATTGAAATGGTATGCTCTGCACAGCCTTAGCCGAAAATCCCTTCACGAGTGAGAAAAAATGAAAACGAATGTCTTTATAATATTTGCAACCCTTATTCTTATGCCGTTCAGTTTATTTGCCGCGAGCGTTACTTTTAAAATAGACGGTCTGAGAAGCAACCGGGGATATGTTTGGGTAGGGGTTTACGATAATGAAAAAGCATATCTCAAAGAAGATGGTCAAATCACCGATTGTGAGCAAATGGGAGAAATCATCAATGGTAAAGTGGATGTGGTTTGTTCTTTAACGCCAGGAGTCTATGGGGCTGCAGCCTATCATGATGAGAACGGTAACCGAAAACTCGATACCAACTTTATTGGTATGCCCAAAGAGGGATACGGTTTTCCAAATAAAGTGAAGGCCAGGTTCAGTCCGCCCGATTATGATGAAGTCCTGTTTACCGTTGGTGAAAATGATATCGTGCTGGAAGTCGTTTTCCAATACTGACAAAAATACTGAATTCGTTAGTGGAGCTATCCGTTTTCTCCTTCCATCTTATCCCAACGTGATTGTCTGCCAGATAGAATTTATCCTAACCAGCCGGCGGAGATCGCTCCGGTAGGTTGATAATTGATGCTTGCCGTCTCAATTTCGGCTCACAGCCAAAACGTTTAATAATAAATCATTTACATCGACAAGAAGCCGGGATCACCGGCTTTAGAACAAATCAGAATTATATTTTGCGAAATAAGTCAGGAACTAAAGATTGAAAAGCAGTTTGATAGCAACTACACTGATCTAATTAGTGTCTGAAGGGAAAATCGCTAAATTTACAGTAAACATCTCTTCGCAAAAGGCCGATCGGCAGGATTTAATGGGTTTTTCGTTCAGACACTCATTAGATAATGTAATCTCGGTGCTGACCTGATCTGAGATGGATTGTTATTAATTGCCCGCCCAAAGTCTGTCATGTCTGAATTGAAAATGACAAAAACCAGGTATGGCCGTTTAACCGGACTGATAATAAGCTTGGTTTTTGTGACAACCTGCCTGAAAGCAGAAGAACAGGAAGCTTTTTTCTTTAAAAGCCTAAAACCTTACAAACCGATTTATCTTCTGAACTCCTGGTTTTTAAACGGGGAAGGCAAGGAACAAAACTATGATGAAAGAGAACTGCTGATCCAATTCAGTTTTAAAAAACAGTTTTATAAAGCCCTGCATTTTGGATTTACTTACAAGGCTTTCTGGCAAATTTACGATGTGGATGATTCCCGTTCTTTTAGAGAACAAAACTATATTCCGGAAGCTTTTCTGGAGTTCACCGATCTGTGGCAAATGGATGTATTCAGACTCGGTCTGGCTGAACATGAA
>JANQLH010000017.1 GCA_028280735.1 SAR324 cluster bacterium
CTATATCTCAAAAATCTTCCACACCTCTAGTTCCTTTGCATATCGAATCAACCAGGCAATGGGTGCTTAGCAAGAGTTGGGACAAGCACAGGTTTCCAAAACCTTTCTCCACAGTGATTATCGGTTTGGGAACTCCGGTTCAAATACCGGAGACGCTCGATAAAAACCAATTTGAAGTCGTTGCGAAAGAATTTGAAAACCATATGATGTTGAATGTGAAAACTGTGGAAAACACTGTAAATCAACTTAGGAAATCAAAATGAAATACAACGTTATTGGACTTGGTAATCCTTTAATCGATATATTTTTTCATGTTTCTGAATCGTTCATAGAGGATCTTAAACTTGATAAAGGAAGCATGAACCTGGTCGATGTTAATCGACAAAATGAAATCCTTATCAAAAGCGCAGAGCTGGAACAAACAACCGCACTTGGCGGTTCTTGCGCAAATTCCATGGCAATGATCGCTCAACTTGGGGGAAAATCTGCCTACGGCGGAAAGTTGGGGGATGATAACCTTGGCGTTGATTATGAATCACAATTAGTCAAACTTGGCGTTGGATCTTTATTGAAAAAACAGAAAGGTGCAACCGGGAGCACGGTTATTCTGGTAACTCCGGATGCTGAGCGCACCATGAACACTCATTTGGGAATGTGTGTTAATTTTGCCAAGCAGGATTTGGAACCAGATGCCATCAGCAACTCGGAATACATTTATGTTGAGGGATATTTGTGGGATACTCCCACCCAAAAAGAGACAGTCGTTGCAGCACTTGAACATGCCAAATCAGCAGGCGTTAAGATCTCCATATCATTGTCGGATTCCTTCTGTGTCGAAAGACATAAAAAAGACTTTCAATTCCTGCTTGATAATTTTGTTGAGCTGGTTTTCTGCAATGAAGCAGAAGCTGAAATCATGACCGGTCAATCTAATGTCGACAAACAGATTGAAGAATTGGCCAAAAGCGTTGATCATATTGCTTTGACACTTGGTGCCAGGGGTTCAAAAATTTATAGAGACGGAAATACAACGAACATTGAAGCTTTCGATGTAAATGCGGTGGATACGACAGGGGCTGGAGACAGTTTCGCAGCAGGGTATCTATTCGGTATTACAAATGGCTACACCACTAAACAAGCCGGGCAATTGGCAGCATTTTGCGCCGCCAAGATTGTTGGACAATTGGGACCCCGCTATAACGGCGATTTCAAATCCCTGGTAAGTGACTATATTATTTAATTGTTTAGATACAGAAGAAAAGATGGAAAACTCAATCGATGTAAAAAAAGTAGCAAAACTCGCAAGATTGAAACTTACAGAGGAAGAGGAAAGCTATTACGAGACGCAGTTTAAAAAAATAATTGATTACGTAGGGTTGCTTTCTGAAGCGGAAATCGGTGCGGATGCTAAAGAAAAAGATGAATCACTTCAAGTTATCTATCGCAAAGACATTCGTCGCGATTCATCAGTCTCCCCGGAACAATTCTCGGAACACATCGAGAATAAGTTCTTCAAGGTTCCCAAGGTTATCGATTAGAAATCAAGATTTTTTACTTTTAAGGCGTTATTTTCGATGAAATTACGCCTGATATCCACTTGATCACCCATTAAAATTGTAAAGATCTCATCAGCTTCGATGGCATCTTCTATGCTGACTTGCAACATGGTCCGTTGCTCAGGATCCATAGTTGTATCCCAAAGCTGTTCGGGATTCATTTCGCCAAGTCCCTTGTATCTCTGTACATAAATCCCTTTACGGCCATCCTCTTGAAGAAATTCCACCACATTCATGGGCGTTTCAAATTCGTAATCAACTCCTGCTTCATCCCTCAAGAGGAAATTTCCGTTTGATTTGTAGGTATCCAGTTCTCTGAACCTGGCAAGGACACGATTGTAATTGTGGACGTCAATTATACCGAGGGAGGATTCTGTAATAATAAATCGGTTATCAAAATAATGCAGATTTATGATCCGCCTTGTTTCATCCAGAGAGACCATCATGATGTCATCTTCGTAACTTTCTGAAATCTCTTTTAATTTATTAGATATTGTAAATATATCTGTCTGTTCAAGCTCTATACGATTATTAAACAACAGATAGTACAAGGTTTTTAAGGTTTGATCGTGGGTTAGTCGTTCTACAGTGTCGTAAATCTTCACGACCGATTTGGAAAACTCTCTCAAACCTGTGGAATCATGCCCGTTTATTAAAGTATATTTGCCTATGGAAAGATCAAAAAGTTTTTCGATTAATCCTTCCTCATTCTGGATATATTCTTCCGCTTTTCCTTTTTTAAGCTTGTATAAGGGAGGTTGAGCAACGTATAGAAAGCCTCTTTCGATTATTTCAGGCATCTGTCGAAAAAAGAATGTCAGTATCAGGGTCAGAATATGGCTGCCATCCACGTCCGCATCCGTCATAATAATGATTTTGTGGTAACGAAGTTTGGCCACATTGAACTCTTCCTTGCCAATTCCGGTACCCAATGCCGTGACCAGCACTCTGATTTCATCACTGCTGAGCATTTTATCAAATCTGGCCTTTTCCACATTCAGGATTTTTCCTTTCAAGGGAAGAATTGCCTGGTTTTTTCGCTCCCTGCCTTGCTTTGCCGATCCACCGGCTGAATCTCCCTCCACTATAAATATCTCACTAAGTGCAGGATCTTTTTCCTGACAGTCGGCCAATTTTCCAGGTAAAGAACTGATCTCCAAAGCACTTTTTCTTCTGGTTAAATCCCTTGCTTTTTTAGCAGCGACTCTGGCCCGTTGGGCTTCAACAGACTTTTCCACAATTCTTTTTGAAACCTGTGGATTCTCTTCCAGATAAATGGAAAAATCATCCAGCAGAATTTTATCTACGATACCACGAACATTGGCATTGGTTAGCTTGATCTTCTTTTGAGATTCGAACTGAGGTCCTGCGATTTTGACACTGACTATAGCTGTCAATCCTTCCTTCACATCGTCTTGGCTAACCTTGTCATCCTGAGTCTTAAACAGCTTGTTTTCCAATCCGTATTTGTTAATTGCCTTGAGTAATGCTCCTCGAAATCCCTGTTCGTGGGTTCCTCCATCTATTGTGTTAATGTTATTAACAAAAGTGTGGATTTGGCAGTTATAGGAATCGTTATATTGAAAGCAGATCTCGACGTTAACACCCTCAATTTCACCGGAACAATAAACCGGTTCTGGAATCACGCAGCTTTTGTTTTTGTTTAGATGTTCAATAAAAGTCACAATTCCGCCATCGTATTTAAACAGGTGGTGCTTGTCTTTTCTCTTATCCCTGAGATTGATAGATAGTCCGGGATTTAAAAAAGCAAGTTCCCGTAAACGATTAGCAAGAATATCAAAGCTGAAAGTGACATCGTCAAAGATGCCGGTGTCAGGTCGAAAAATAGTGGTTGTTCCACTCAATTCAGTTTCGCCTATAACCAAAAACTCTGAGGTCGGAATGCCTTCTGAATAGGTTTGTTTGTGGATTTTGCCATTTCTGTAAACCTGCAATTCCAGATCTTCGCTCAACGCATTAACAACAGAAGCTCCCACTCCATTAAGGCCACCGGAAAATTTGTAACTCTGTTGATCGAATTTACCGCCGGCATGAAGGGAGGTCATGACGAGCTGGGCTGCAGGTACACCGGCTTTCTCATGCATGCCGACAGGGATACCTCTTCCGTTGTCTTTGATCTTGATCGAATTATCCACCAAAATAGTTACATCAATTTCAGTACAGAAACCACCCATGGCTTCATCAATACTGTTGTCGACTATTTCAAAAACCAAATGGTGAAGAGCGGCCGAATCAACACCCCCAATATACATTCCCGGTCGCAAACGGACGGCTTCCAAACCTTCCAATTGCTCAATATCCTTAGCGCTATACGAGTTTCTAGTTGCTTCCATAAGTTTACTGCATGTGTTTAAAGGATTCAGGATTCCAATGAGTTACTTTCTACCCTGCCCTTACTGATTTTATAAGAGCTTCCTTTTTCCATTGCAAGGGATGGAATCTCTGTTGAAGTAATAAAAACCTGGTTGTCTCTTTTATCAATATACTCAATTGTTTTGTTGTACACACCGGTATCCAGTTCCGAGAAAATATCATCCAAAAGAATTACCGGATTGAATCCCAATTTTTCCTTGATAAGCTGATTAATAGAGAATTGTAACGCCAGGAAAGTGATTCTGTATTCGCCCTGAGAAAAACTCTGCTTGTCCCTTTGTCCGTCCAAAGTTAACCAAAATTGATCTTTGTGCGGACCAAAACACAAGTGACCTTTTTCAATCTCCATATCCAGTTTTTCCTGTAAAAAACTGTATATTTTGCTCTCTTCACGCTCTGTGCGTTTATCAAGATCTCCCTGGTAGTGAAATTCCAGGATATTTTCCCTTCCGGTCAGATGGGAAAAAATACCCGGCAAAATATCATTAATGTCTTTAACAAAATCGTTTCTGGCCCCCGCGATACGAGGAATCAAACCGGAAAGCATCTGATTCCAAACAGCTACATCCTTTACTGCTTTTTGTCGCAGTAGGGAGCTTTTTTGCTTTTTGATTCTATTAAAGTCCTTTACTAACTGAAAATAATTGCGATCAACTAAGACTAATACTCGATCGATGAAATTTCGCCTTTCCAGAGGATATTCTTTAAAAAAGACTAATTGATCCGGAGAAAAGAGTATAGAAAAAAAATTCTTAATATAATCAGAAGTGTAGCCTATGTTTTTTCCATCAAGACGGACCTTTTTCTGATTCTTTTTCAGATCAATTTCAACTAAGTGTGAAACGCCTTGTTTCGTGAGATTAGCCCTAATAGAAGAGGCATCCTTGGTGAACATCTCTAACTCTGTTAAATGGGATGTTCGAAAGGATTTCAGGTGAGTCAGTACATATAAGGATTCTATCAGATTTGTCTTCCCTTGACCATTCCTTCCATGGATAAAATTGATCCCGGGGGAGAATTGTGTGGAGAAAGAATCATAGTTTCTGAAAAACAATAATTCCAGTGTTTTAATTACCATTTAATACGGACAGGCATTAACACGGTTTTATAGTTTTCCCATTCTTCGCATTGCACGATAAATGGTGCGTCAGATTTGGTTATACACAGCTGAATATTCTCATCGGATGATGAATCGAATGATTGAATAGCTTCCAGAAAAAAGCGGATGTTTAAACCAATACTCATTTTTTCACCAGCGTAGTCGCAGTCAATAACATCATTTCCTTCCCCGAAGTCCAGTTTTTGACTTTCCAATGTCACTCTGCTGTCGTCGAAGGTCAGTTTCATAACAGATTTCTGATCCCCTTCCGTCAGAGTACTCAGAATCCTTACAGCGTTTAGCAATTCCATTTTAGGAAGAGAAACAATATGCAAACTGGGATTGTTAACCAGTCGATCCAGGTTGGGAAATTCAGCTTCGATCAAACGGGTTTTATACTTGATTGATGGAGTAAATATCTGAAAAATATTATTATCAAAAGAAGCCTCAACACTATCTTCCCCAAACTCCAGTACCCGTTTGATTTCCGAAAGGCTTCTCTTAGGAATGATTATATTGCCTCCTTGCGGTAATGATGATTCAAATTCGCTGTTGTATTGACAGATTCTGAATGAATCGGCTCCTTTCCAGCTGATCTGATTAGAAGAAAGGATCTGGAGATTTAAACCCATGAGGTTTTTTCTCGATTCATTTTCACCAATCGCAAAAAAAGTTCGATCGATGGCGTTTTTCAGAATGTCGGGAGGAATTGAGAACTTTCGTTCCAGGTTTTTAAACTCCACATTCGGAAACTTATCCGGTTCAACACCCGGAAGTTTAATATTTGAATTTCCACAAGTAAGGTAAACCCAATTTTGCGGCGTGGATTCAATGTCGATATTGTTTTCTCGCAGTTCCCTGACAAGATTGAATAACTTGGAAGTGCCTACGCAGATACTTCCAGGTTCTATTACTTTAGCATCAAACTCCCCAAAAACGGAGTTATCGTGATTTGTGGCTTTTAGTGCTATCCCGTTTTCTCCAATCGTATCAATCAGGATATTGTTGATGATCGGATCACTGGTTGTTTTTGGAGAGATGTTTACCGCCAATTGTAAAGCTTCTAATAAAACATTTCTATCTATTGTTAATTTCATAGTAATAGTAGTAGCTGTTCAATTCTTAAATCTAAGTTTTATTTATCTGTTATTTTTAAATTTTAGTTGATTTTTGACCTGTTATTAACAGGTTGTTTACTTTGAATTTACAACCAACCCGGAGTGAGCAATAAATTTTCTGTGCAAAAAACTTGTGGAGTTTTCGAAAATGAAAACGACCTTCAACAAGGTACTGGTTTATATGGAAAGATCACGAATAATAGTTGTAACAGTTTGATTTATTTCCGGATCTTTTTCAAGCCATTCTTTTGTCTTTTTACAGGCCTGGAGCACGGTTGTATGGTTTTTACCGCCAAAATGCTTTCCAATCACAGGGAACGATAAACCTGTTAATTCTCTTGAGACATACATAGCGATCTGCCTGGTTTTTGATATTTCCTTGTCCCGTTTGTCAGACATAATGTCGGATATTTTAACCTCAAATTTTCCACAGACAAACTTTATAATATTCTCAACAGTTAACGGACTATCCTCAATATTCAGAACATCCTTTAACACACGTTTTGTTGAATCAATGGTAATATCCTGACTTAATAACGACCAACTTGCTTCCAGATGAATCAATATTCCAAGTATGTCGCGAACGTTGGTTTTTACAGAGTCTGCAATGAAATCTATAATTTCCTCATTAAGAGGCACTTTCATCTGTTCAACCCTGTTACGGATAATTGCGACCCTGGTTTCGAAATCCGGTTTACCGATTCTGGCAACCATCCCGGAGTTAAATCGATTGACCAGTCTTTCCTGCAGGTTTTTTATTTCCCTGGGATACCGATCGGCGGTAATTATAATCTGTTTTTTATTTTGGATTAACTCATTGAAAATATGAAAGAACTCTTCTTGGGTACTTTCTTTGTTCTCCAGAAACTGGATATCATCGATTAACAGCAGATCGATATACCGATATTTGTTTCTGACATCCTGGATATTGCGAAATCGAATGCCATTGATAACTTCATTGGTAAATCTTTCTGAATTTGTATATTGGATTCTTAAACCGTTTTGAGATGTTTTAGCCCTGATTCCAATGGCTTGAATTAAATGGGTTTTACCAAGTCCTACATCTCCGCAGATGAACAATGGATTGTATTTATTGTCTTGGACATTGTCACCAACAGCGACAGCAGCTGCATAGGCAATATCACTATTACTACCGTTGACAAAATTGTTGAAGTGGAACAATGGATTGAGCCCGTCTTCAGAAAGTTTTTCGCCATCGATCCTTTCTTCGTTGACAGGTCTGGTTTCCTGGTTTTGTTTCCAAACCTGAATTACCAGATCGAATTCCGGATCCAACTGTAACTCGGTAAAACAGGTAAGAAGATGATCTTTCAGTAACTTATAGTGATGTTCTTTAATCCAGTTACAGAAAAACTGGTTGACGCCTCCGATGATAATTAGATCAGTTTGAAACCGAATCAATAACAAGCGGTTTACCCAAGCTTCGATTTCATCTTTATCAAGATTTTCCTTAATTGAAGTGATGAAGTTGTTCCACGATTTGGTGATATTTTCAGGGGGATTCATTTTGTTAAATTTATATATATAACAGTAGTTTAAGTGTGAATATTGTTTGTCACTAGCAGATCAACCTAAGACTATATCAAACGATCGGATAAGTTAAGAGAGTAATGAAAAAAAAAATTTGAGCCTCTAAAACTTACTGATAACAAAAATTATTTGAAGTCGATAATGAGGATAGGATTCACCGTTTAAACTCTAGGGGCTTTAATCGGGATTTGTCGATGCAAAGCAAAGTGATTATTCAGGAATGAATATGGATAGTAAAGAACTTTTAGATTTTTTTCTGGAATTAAAACCTTCATCTTTGAGCGGCACAGTTATAGGGCTTGTAGGAGTTTTGGGAGCAGGCAAAACTCATCTGGTCAAGGAGCTGGTTAGATTGCAATTTGAAGGATTGGAAACCGAGGTCAGCAGTCCTACATACACAGTATGCAATATTTATAAAACAGAAGGTATAGAGATTCATCACTATGATCTCTATAGAATAGAAACGGAAGAGGAGCTTTACGATACAGGAGTTCTGGAATCTATAGAAATGGGAAATGTCCTGGTATTCATTGAGTGGGTGGATATGCACCCGGAACTGGCGGAGACATGTGATTATATTGTAAATATTGAAATTACTGCTAAGACACAACGAATCTATTCGATAGATAAAAGATCATAAAAACTGGATTAATAGCTTGATATAAAAATGATTAATATTCAGATTTGAGGTTTTTTGATTTTCTAAAAATTGTAATTCTGCTAACATGCAACGTTTTAGTAGTGATTAATTGCAACCCTGTTCCTTCCAGCAATGCGAGTTCAAAATCTTCTCCTTATTACAGGAAACCCGGGGAAAGCCGAGGAATTTAAAAAACTAATTAATGTCAAAGAGTTGAATTTTTCTCACAGATCGTTTGATTTACCTGAAATTCAAAGTTTTGATATAGCAGAAATTGCCAGGTACAAAACCCAGGCCGCTTTTAAGATTCTGCCGGAGGATTTTGGATACGATGCTATCTTAACCGATGACACCGGACTTTATTGTGAAGGCCTGAACGGTTTACCGGGGCCTTTTATTAAGTGGTTTCTTGATAAGTTGAATGCAGATGGAATTCACAATCTGGTGAAGAACGGAAACACCAACACCAAAGCCGTTTGTCTTTTATCGTTGGGAATAGTAAAAAGCGGTGATGTTGTGCAATTTGAAGGTACGGTGCCGGGAAAACTTGTAAAACCTCAGGGCAGTGGAGGATTTGGTTGGGACAGGGCTTTTTTGCCGGATGGTAAATCCAAAACCTACGGGGAGATGACAGAGATAGAAAAAAATAAAATCAGTCATCGAACCCTTGCCGTCAACCAATTAAGAAACTGGTTGCTGGAGAAAGACAACCTGTAATTATTTAGTTTTACGCGCTTTTTGCTCAAACACCTGGCATTGTTTTCCCGAAGCTTTAAAAACAGCCATGGAAGGGATCATCGGTGATTTAAAGCCCCATTTTTTGCATCCATAGGGATGGTTTTTATCCCAGGTAATATAATAAAACTTGCATTGGGCACAGCGCGGGATTTGTGGTGCACTCATGATATGATAATTGTTGGACCATTAAGCATTTTCAAACAATCAGTTACCGTAAAACCAATTGTATTGATTGTTGTATCTTTTAAATAAAACTATTCTCTCAGATAAAGCATATTTTAAACCGACTTACAGTCAATTAAAGGAAAAATCATGTCACTATTCGATTCTTTCAAACTAGGCAACATTAGAGCCAAAAATAGAATATTGGTACCTCCGTATAACGATGGCATTGCGCAAAAAGATGGCAGGGTATCCCATGCAATTTATGAGCATTTAATGCGATTAGTTAGGCAGGGTGCCGGAGTAGTGATTTTTAATACTGCTTATATTACCCAGCAGGGTAAATCTCATCCTTTGCAATTGGGAGTTGCAGAAGAAATTCACCTTCCCGGTTTAAAAAACCTTGTATCCCATATCAAAGCAGAAGGTGTTATTACCGGTATCAGACTGTCCCATGCCGGGGCCAAGACATCGGAGAAGATTTGCGGTGAACAACCAATAGGTCCCTCCGCCATTAATTTCGGTAAAGATTTTGATTTAAGCAGGCCCTTTGATGCGGACGATGTTGAGGAACTTTGTTTATTTTATTCCCATGCTATTGAAAGAGCTGAAGAAGCCGGGTTTGATTTTGTCGAACTCAACGGGGCTCAACAGCAACTACTGGATCAATGTCTCCACCCCAGGTATAACAATCGTGAAGACGATTATGGCGGTAAACTGGAAAACAGACTGCGTCTTGCTTGTGAGATTGTAAAGGCTATGAAAGAACGGGTTCAATCAAGATTATTGGTGGGTTACTTTTTTTCTATCCATGACAAGCTGGAAGATGGATTCAATGCCAAAAACCTGAAAACAATGATAAAAATCCTGGAAGATGCCGGTGTAGATATTTTCCACCCCATTACCATTCATGTGATGAACAAGTTTTTTGACAGTGAAGAAACTTTATTGGAATGGGTATCAAAATATACCGACAAATCGATTATTGTCGAAGGGAATATCAAGTCCACCCAGGTTCTTAAGGAAGTCCTGGCGATTGACAAAGCCACGATGTATGGAATTGATAAAGCATTATTTGCCAGACCGAACTGGTACCAGTTTTTACAGAAAAAAATTGCCGGTTAATATTGATCGGTTGACCCGGCGGTTTTATGGAACATCAATATTGCCTGTTTTACAAAAATGATAAATTGCAGTTCGGTTGGATCAGGGAGCTAAGAAAAAACAAACTGGTCATTGTTCCCGAACAGGGCAAAGAATTCAATTGTGCGCCAAGCAGAGTTGAATACATCTGGAAAGGGAAGATAATTCCTGATGAACGAGAAGCCTTGGAACATCTGCTTCAAAAAGCTGATTGGTCAAGAAACGAAAGTCAGTCGATAGAAATTGATGTCATTCACGAGCTTTGTGAATCCGGCATCCCTTACACCATTGATGAACTAGCGGAAAACTTCCTTGATGAACATGAAAACGGGTGGTTAAGAACCGCTTTGCTTCTCTCCTTAAAGTCTGATAACAAGCTGTTTCAACAGAAAAAATCTCTATTTTTTGCTCGTTCGGAAGAGGAAATTGCAGGAATCGAAGAGCAGGAGGAAAAAAAGAGGGAAGCGGAAAAAAGACAAGCCGTTGAAAGCAAATGGGCCCAATCCATACTTGAAAGTGAAATCCCTTTAATTGAACAGTCACAATCTGCACATTGGGATCAATTCCTTCATCGATTCAAAAATTTTGTGATCCATTTGGAACGATCCCAAGAAAAAGAATACTTTTGCACCCTTTTTCAATGTCAGCTCAAAGATACGGAACGAGCCGAAAGAAAGCTGCTTGATTATCTTGCAACTGCGGGTTGCCCAATGTCTTGGGGAAGGCTGATTCTTGAACGTGCATCCGTTGATTTTTCGCTGGCACCGGGGGAAAAAGAACGAGCGGAACAATTACTGGCGGCATCGATTCAGGAGTCCAGGTTTCAATGCGAAACAGTGGATCAACGTTCGTTAAATACTTTTACCGTCGATCATCAGGATACCAGGGATTTCGATGATGCCTTGAGTTTTGAGAAAACGGAAAGCGGATCAACGGTTCGTATCCACATCACCGATGTCGCCTCACTGGTTCCCGAAGACCACCCCTTGTTCGAACTGGCCTCAGAGCGATGCTCAAGTCTTTATACAATTAAAAAAACCTATTCCATGTTTGCTCCAATCCTCTCTGAAGGATTGTTTTCATTGAAACAGGAAACGGAGCGAGCAGTGTTGACTTTCGAATTCTGCTTTGACGAACAGGGAAATGTTATCAATTCAAATGTTTATCGTTCCCTTATTGTAGTTGATAAAAATTATTCATATGAAGAGATAGATCGTCACATTGAAGAGCAGGTATCTTTCTGGTCTGATCTTTGGAACATTTGCAAGCAACAAGCTTCAATTCGGCGTGAAAATGGATCATTGGATTTGGATCGATATGAAGTAAAATTGGATATCACTGATCCGGAAAACATCAAGCTCAAATCTATTCGGGAAAACACTCCTGCCAGTCTGATGATCCAGGAGCTTGCCATTTTAACCAATCATCTGGCGGCAACTTATGCAAAAGACAATAACCTGCCATGCCTGTTTAGAAATCAAGCTCCTTATACAATCTCAAAAAACCTCGCTGAAGATGAAAAACCGACACTCAAGGATATCAACATTCAACCCGCCCGGGTTAGTTTAAATCCTGAAGGGCACTCGGCACTAGGGTTGGATTGTTATCTTCAAGTCTCATCTCCCATTCGCAGATTTCTTGATCTGGTTAATCAAATAATCATAATGACGCACATGGGTAACGCGGAATCGGCATTTTCCCAGGAAACTCTCCTGGAATGGGCTCGAAGAGGAGAGGAGGTTCAGCGTGAGTTTGTTCAGATCGAAAGAAAACTATCCGATCACTGGAAAATCAAATACCTGGAACAACAGCGGGACGAACTATTTGAAGCTCGATTTATTCGTACCAACAGGAACGGCAGAGCCCAGGTAGTATTGACCTTGTTGCAGTTGACGCTTGAAATGCCTATGGATAGTATCCCGGAAGAAGAGATCTTTATGGTTAGTCTGGATCGAGTGGATTCAAGCGTAAACAGAGTATCGGTCCGGTATTTGGCTTCTGAAACAACAACAGAGCAAGAGCCTGCCCAGGAATAACAATTCAGTTTTATCCGGATTTCTTCAGTTCCTCCTGCATCGCTTTGATTAAGACATTCATGTATTCCGGCCGTTCGCTGTTGAACGTCATCCATTCATCTTTTTCCGGATGATGAAATGCCAAAGATTTGGCATGGAGCGCCTGGCCTTCGCACTGTTTTAACAATCGAACGGTTTCCTCGCTGAGCTTGTCAGCATAATTGCGATAACGGCCATACACTTTGTCTCCCACAAGAGGATGCCCAATGGAGGTTAAATGCACCCTGATTTGATGTGTTCTTCCCGTTTCCAACCTGCATTCTACTAAACTGAGATATTTAAGCTTTAAGACTGTTTTCCAATGAGTAGCGGCATTTTTGCCGCTTTCTCGGACAGCGAATTTTTTTCGATCCGATGGATGCCGCCCTAGTGGTTTGTCAATGATGCCGACAGGTTGTTCCGGCGTACCCCACACAATAGCTTCATAGATTCTTTTAATGGTATGATGAAAAAACTGTTTGGCAAGTTTTTCATGGGTTCGATTGTCTTTGGCGACGACTAGCAAGCCCGAGGTATCTTTATCGATGCGATGCACAATTCCGGGACGAACAGGGTCTTTATCCGATAGGATGGTGTGATGCAGCAGATAATTTACCAGGGTGTCATCGTAATGCCCTGCTGAAGGATGCACGACCATGCCGCCGGGTTTGTTAATGACAACCAGGTAATCATCTTCGTATTGGATATCAAGGGGTTTGGCAACAGGAAGAACGTCTGTGGAAGCAGGTGGCGGGACACTGAATTCTATAAGATCTCCCTTTTTAACCTTAAGTTTTGGGGAGATCTTCTCAGTCGCATCATTGATTTTTATATTTCCGCTTTTGATGATCCTCTGGGCCTCGGATCGGGAGGATACTTTTTGATGGCTTGCCAAAACAACATCAAGTCGCTTTGAATCCTCCTTTTCATCGACTTGCAGAGTCTCCATCAGAGCTCCAGCAGTTCGTATTGCTCATAATGATATTTCTCGGATACCTGCAGGGAAATATTGCCCTTGATCAAGCGTTCCATGGAGCGAAATGTCTCTATTTCCTCTAATTCCAGGTGCTCAGCAACGTCGGGATGCAATCCGATCAGCAGGTTTTGCGGTGGATTTTCCTCGCGAACCAGCCTGTTTATTTCCCGGTAGATATCATAAATGATACTTTCGGGGGAAAGGATTCTGGCTCGGCCGTTACAATAAGGACAAGGTTCTCTTAAAAACCGGTTTAGGTTTTCACGGTTTCTTTTCCGTGTCATCTCAACCAATCCGATATCCGAAACCGGAAGCGCCTTGGTCCTGGCTTTATCTTTTTTAAGCTCACTTTTCAGCGCATTGTATACTTTTTGTCTATTTTCCAGCGACTCCATGTCTATGAAATCGATGATGATAATGCCTCCTATATCCCTCAGTTTCAACTGATGAACAATCTCTTTCACTGATTCCAGGTTCGTGGTTAAAATGGTATCTTCATGACTGTCCGACCCGGTAAACCGTCCTGTATTAACGTCTATGGCTGTTAAGGCTTCGGATTGATCGATAACCAAATGACCGCCTGATTTCAAATAGACCTTGCGACTCATCGCTTTGTCGATTTCTATACTGATACCAAAATGGTCAAAAATTGGAATTTTGCTCTTATAAAGCTTTAAGATGGAACTGTATCGAGGCAGATAGGTATTGAGATACTTGCGAATTTTCTCATGTTCGTAGCTATCATCAATAACCAGTTCATCGACATCGGGAGCAAGCATATCCCGAATGGTTCTGAAAGTAAGATTAAGATCCTCAAACAAGATGGCGGGAGAGCGATAAGTCCTGAACTTTTTCTCGGTTTCCTGCCAGGTGTTTAATAAATATTCAACATCATGCTTGAATTCTTCTTCGGATCTTCCCGCAGCCACAGTTCTAACAATAAACCCGGTATTTTCAGGTTTGATAGTAGAAACAATTTTGCGGAGGCGATTTCTTTCCTTTTCGTCCCTAATTTGCCTGGACACGCCAACGTTGTTTACATGCGGCATAAAAACTAAGTTTCTTCCGGGAAGGGTAACATTGCAGGTGATTCGAGCTCCCTTACTTCCGATTGGACCTTTGGAGACCTGAACCATGATATCCTGACCTTCTTTGATCAGGGAAGATATGTTTTGTTTTTCCGGTTTGATATCAGATTGGATTCCTTTTCCATTTTCATCGTCGTCTTCATCCGTTCTGATATCATCGACATAGAGAAATGCTGCTTTCTCCAAACCGATGTCGATGAATGCTGATTCCATTCCGGGCAAGACCTTTAGCACCTTGCCTTTGAATATGTCACCAACGACACTCTTATTTTTTATTCTTTCGTAGAATATTTCGCTGACAACTCCATTTTCAATTATTGCCACCCGAATTTCATGTCGGGTATGATTGATAATAATCTTCTTTCCCATTGCTGGATAACCGTGAGTAATTCACTGACCAGCACTTTTGCAGATACCAATTCAAAATAATAGATTAGAAAAAGCCACTCCTGTCATTATCTTTTTTGTTACCAGATGATAAGAATAAATCTCAGCCTGTTTCATCGTTTGTTCATATTCTCTGGGCGATCTGATAGTTTCGGGACTATTCTCCGATAAGTGTTACTTTTCAGTGCTTAATCAATTCTCCGATATGTCCTGTCATCAAAAAGCGACTACATAAAACGGTTAGTGGGCAAAAGACTCCTTGAATACATACAGTCTTTCTTTGATAGTCGAATTCAATGTCTAAAAGTGAAAAGTAACTCTAATTGTTATACTATTTAATTAAGTGGTTTGATATTCTGATTAGTTTGAGTCGGATCCGCTCGTACTGTTTGTGATAAGTTATAATTGTTCAGTTTAGTTACTGATATAATAGAAAGTTTCTAAACCTGTATTCTTCAATTGTGAATCTTAACGAAAGGTCATCTGTTTTGGTTACCTTAATTTAGTAGATAACGATGCGGTTTGCCTTTCACCAAGACAATGTGAATTATATCCATTTTCCTGCCTATTGGCAACCAAATACAGATATCATCCGGGTGGTCGGACTTTTGTAACTATTTATTTACATTAAGGTTTTGGCTTATGGTAATGATAATACTGGTTAATATCGACCGATCCTGATTGTTACAACTTCTTAAAAAGATCGACCAACTCTATTAACCCTTGCATGGTTTCACTTCCTTTATTTCCAGCTTTGGTTCCGGCTCTTTCAATTGCCTGCTCAATTGAATCGGTTGTCAACACACCAAAGGCAATGGGCAGATCGTATTTCATGGAAGCACTTGCCACACCTTTTGAGACTTCATTTGCGACATACTCAAAATGAGGTGTTGAGCCACGAATTACGGCTCCAAGCGTTAATATACCGTCATACTTCCCGGATGCGGCTGCTTTTTGACAGGTGATTGGAATCTCGAAAGCACCCGGTACACGGATAATAGTCAAGTTACTTTCATCACCATCATGTCGGACAAAGGTGTCAATAGCCCCTTCTAACAGTTTGTTGCTAATGAAATCGTTGAATCTGGAGGTAATAATGGCGATTTTTTGGTTTTTGGCGCTGAAATGTCCTTCCAATACAGATGCTTTCATTTGTTCTCCTTGTGGAACAATATTATTTTTTTTGGCTTACAAATCAAGATTTGCAAAAGCGTCTTGTTTTTGTTGATGGGCTTTCTAAGTTTACCAAATAAGTTAAGTATCATAAGGCTTTTGCCAACTTTTTATCAATCCCCAATAGGACAAACGGTTAGCGAAAAACAATTAACTCGGGATCTTGTTATCAGCATGATTGAATTCTTTGAAACAGTGAGCACAGAGGCCGTAGCTATGAGAAATGGGAAGACAACTTTTTGTATGTTTGCTAAAGAAGTAAATAATGAACATCCAAGCCTTCATATATCAATGGTATAGACCTGATATGCCTATGAAACTCACAAATATTCCGGATTGCAAATCAGCACCTTTATTCCTCATAGTACTGCTGATTTTCTTACTGATAGTTGAAAGTAAACCTGCCAAAGCGGCCTTTATAAAGCCGGATAGTGCATTGCACCAAGTTTTAGAACGAAATGGGAAGATTTATCAGTTCTATCTTGAAGTGAAGGTGAATGTGTTTGATCCTGAAGCATTTGCTGCTTTGTATGAAGATGCGGAAACAACTATAAAACCATATGCTATCCCGGAGAAATCTTACCTGCAAAACATTGTCTTTGTGAGGGATGAGTTTGTCTCGATTGAAACGCTTGATGAATCCGGTGAAGTATTACATATATTCATTCATGAATTGGGAGGCGGGAAGTTTTCCGAGAACCTAAGCTCGACAAGGCAATTCAACAATGAGGATATATATTTTCCGGCGCTAATTTTCTTTACAAAACATCTGGCACTGCTTGAGGAACAACTCAATCGATTTGATATCGCTCCCATCGACCTAACCTACATAAAAGAACGCTACATGACGCTGTATAAGGTAGGGACGGAAACCAACAATTTGCGGATCGACCCCAACAGCTTTAAAGTCCTTGGAATGCAAAACCAGATTCAGATTCAGGGAAGGTACTATCCACATTTAATAACTTTTTCAGATTGGAATAAAGAAAAGGAATCGATTCCGGAACTCACTCGTTATTATGTTAATTCCAGATTATTTAAAGAAATCCGGATTGTAAGCATTCAATTCAGGAGAATTATCTACCAAAAGCGAAACGAAATCTTAAAAAAATACAGGGATCTGTTTCCGGAAGGCACTCCATTTTCCCTTGATGTTAACTACGGGCAGTAAATGGCCTTATAATCATTGTTTTTATTGGCAAATTTCAACATGACATTATGAAGATTTTAGCGATTTTTATTGTTTTTTTTACCTTTATTACTTTTCAAGCAATAGGGGGTATTAAGTACGATTCAATCAAGATACTCGTTGAAGACCAGGCTATTACAAAAAACGAAATCGAAATCCGGGCATTTGAGTTGGCCCAGGCAAGAACCGGTAAGCAACCTACCGCGGAACTGCTAAGCGAGTTTAGAAAGGAAGCGGTCAACCAATTAGTGGAAGAATCCCTTCTGGATGCTAAAGCAGAAGAGTTACAAATTCTAGTCGGTGAAGAAGATCTGGACCGTGAACTTGCCCGATTCAGAAATCAAAGAAGAATAAATGAAATTGAGTTTGAAGAATTACTGGAGCGCCAAAACATCAATCTTGCCGATTTCCGTAAGACCTATAAACGTCAGATTATGAGGAACAGGGTTATAACCAGGGAGACCAGCTCCAAAATAAATATTGATGATGAGCTGCTAAAAGCCGAGTATGAGAAAAGCGAAAGCGGGGAAACACTGCTGAGAGCACGTCACATTTTAGTTCTCGTCAGCAAAAACGCAGCTGACGATAAAGTATCCCAAGCTCTTAAAAAAATAACCGACCTTAGAAAAAGAGTATTGGAGGGTGAGTCGTTTGAAAAAATTGCAGATCTCTATTCCGAAGATCCTTCAGCTAAAACCAACCGTGGGGATCTTGGATTTTTTAAGAAAAACGAAATGGTAAAAGAGTTTGCAGAAGCTGCTTTTACTCTTGAAAAAGGTAAGGTAAGTGAGCCTGTCAGGTCACCATTCGGATTTCATCTGATTGAAGTGTTGGATTCAAAAAAAGAGATGAAAGAATCGTTTGAGGCCGTCAAAAACAAGTTAAAGCAGCAAGAATATCAAAAACAATTTCAAAAACTTTACCTGCAATATATTGCTACTCTAAAAAGTAACGCCAACATTATCTTCAAGTAGCATAGACGCTAAAAGCCATTTTCCAGATAACCATGCAAAAGATAAAGATTATCAGTGCAACCTTTTTCACGCCTTTATTCTTGTGGATAGGTACATCCGCCATGGCCCAGTCATTTATCAGTCAATCCCTGAACAGCCAAACGGAGATTGCCGAGTATAGCGGGATATCGGACACGAAAGAGTCTGAACGGTTGAGCATCGATTCTGATGTGGGAGAACTCACTGGAAGGAAAGAACTTAATCGAGACAACTTGCAACAAATCGACGACTTGACTGAGATTGGAGAGTACAACCTGGTTTTATCCGAATTGGAGAAATTGGAAGATCCACCGGAAGGTTTGTTTAACTCAAATTTTGCACTAAAGGAATATAAGCTGTTTCTCTCCATAAAAGCACATTATCACCTTGGGCACACAAGCCTTGTTGAAGAACTTGCCGATCAGTATCTAATGAAATATGTCAATGGAGATCATTTTCATTGGATCTACTATTATCTCTCTTCTGTTTTACATTCTCAGGGAAGGGAGTTAAAGCAGGTTTACCTGGTTACCGAAGACTTCTTTTCCGATCTTCCCAAGCAGGAAAGACATAACCTTAGGAAATATCTGATTGAGGATGCCTTAAATCAGAAGGAGTTTCTTTCAGCTGTTTATTTTCTTGAAGATGAGAATGGCAAATTGATTCAGGGATATGAGTTTTGGATAGACGAGATCATTGAAAATATCAGTGAGCTGGATGATATTGAACAGATCCTTGAGCGTTATGACAAAGAGGAACTGTTTTACCAATTGCAGTTAAGGAAAGTTCAATTGTTGATTCGTGACGGTCGACATCCACAGGCTGAGGATTATTACAATCAACTCGTCTTGGAAGCAGAATCAGATTCCGATCATTTTGAAAAGTTGGTTGAGATCTATGAAGTTATCCGCCTGGCTAAAGATACCAGGTCATATAAGATTGGGGTCATCCTGCCTTTTTCACACAAAAGATTCAAGCGGCTGGCCGGGGAAGTATTGGATGGGTTGGAAATGGGAATGCAGAAGATCGAGGTTGAGGGTAGACCAATTCAACTGGTCTTGAAAGATTCCTCACAGAAGGATGCATCGCCGGAATTCAAAAGGTTAAGTCCCAAATTGCAGCTCCTTGAAAAACAACAATTGGTAAAAAACCACGTTAAGGATTTGGTCGAAAATCATGGGGTCATTGCCATATTGGGACCCTTGGCAAGAAGCACCTCCTTAGCCGCAGGGGAAGCAGCAAAAGAATATCGAATTCCTGTAATTTCCTTTTCATTGACGGAAAATCTTGGCAAAGACCATCCTTTCCTCTTTCGTTTTCAGCAAAACAAGTTACAGGAAGCTAAGGTACTGGCCAACTACGCAATGGATTATCTCCATGCCCAACGATTTGTCCTGTTTTACAGTGCCGGAAGTAAAAGTTTTGATATTATGCAATCGTTTGCCGATGAGATTAAATCAAAAGGTGGTGAAATTGTAGGAATTTCCAGGATTAGTCCAAAGCAAAAAGACTTCAGTAACGCATTTCGATCATTTACCGGTGGATTGAGAAAGCTGAGCGAAGAAGAGGCTGAGGAACTCAAAAGAACAAGGGAACAACCCGATCCTATCGTGGATTTTGACGCTATTTTTCTACCCACCGGAACAAGAACCCTAAAAGTCGCCATGGACTTTGCCAAGTTTTTTGAAGCGGAAAAAGTCTGGTTCCTTTCTGGCAGTTCAGTCAATGTTAGAGAAAATCAACTGCTCGATAATACCCGTAGGCTTAGATTTGTGGATACCTATCCTGTCAGTAGCGTCAAAACGTATCTGCAGCCTTTTTTCGAAGCTCATTGGAAGTTTTATAATTTTCGTGCGCATTATTATACTCCTACAAACTATACTATATACGGATATGAGGCTTTGGAAATAATTGGAAAACTGATGCAAAACCAGGAGAACTTCAACCGGGAAGCTTTAAAAAACGCTATTGCCAGTCTGGAATCTTTTCGGGTATTAACCGGTGAAGTAAGTGTGGACCAGGATGGAGAACTCAACAAACAATTGAAAGTCTTAAAAATCGTAGGAACTGATACCGTGGAAGTATTTTGAATTCACGGGATAGTCCATAATGTCGATTGATGAGTTGAAAGGCAAAGCATTCGCGCTTTGCCTTTTTTGTTTGGGGATATTATTTGATTCCGGCTCTCTGTAGGTATTTATACAAAGGGGAATCAGCCTGGATTACAAGCCTTGTATTGTCTCCCATAACTGATTGATAACTCTCAAGTGAAATCAGGAAAGCGTAAAAATCAGGATCCCTGCTATATGCGGCACCATATATTTCAGTAGCTTTGGCGTCTGCCTCACCTCTGATTTCCTCAGCAGTCTTAAAGGCTGAAGATTCTATGTCCTTCAGCTGCTTTTCCATGTCACCCAGAATCCTGGCTTTTTCAGCTTCTCCCTCAGATCTTTTACGTTCCGCAATCCGCTGGCGTTCGGAGATCATTCTTTGATAAACAGTTTTTCTAACCTCTGTTGTATAATTGATCCGCTTGATCAACACATCCAAAAGGTCGATTCCAAAACTTTTTGCCGTTACCGAGACCTTATCCAACACAATTTGACTCATCATATCACGACCAACTTTGATCTCAGCCCTTTCTTGCTGCTGAGTTGACTCCGTGGTCAGTTTATATGTTGTGTCCCAATCCGAACTTCGAATAATTTCCACAAGGTTGTTCTTTGTGACAAAATCACGCACAGCACCATTTATCAATTCGCCAAGTCTGATTTCCGCACTTTTCTCATTGTTCATTCTTTGAAAAAACAGCAATGGATCTTCAATTTTCCAACGTGCTGTCGTATCGACCCAAATATACATTTTATCCTGAGTCGGAATTTCATTTGGTTTGCCGTCCCATTTTAAAATTCGTTTGTCAAAATAATGAACTCTTTGAATATATGGCAGTTTCAAATACAAACCGGCTTCTTTTTTGGGTTCACCTTTTGGCTCACCAAATTGAGTAATTACCGATTGTTCACCTTCATCTACGATATAGAAGCCGTCATACGCGACTATGGCAAACGCTACAACCAAAACCATTATTAATTTTTTCATTTTTTGTTCTCCGGAATATAAATGTTTGTTTTATTGTGTTTTTCCTGTCGATCTGGTTCCACCCAATGAATCACCTAAATTTAATAGTGGAATAACGCCGTTATTATTTTGATCAACTACTATTACCTCTTTAACATTCGGAAGAACCGTCCTTAA
>JANQLH010000018.1 GCA_028280735.1 SAR324 cluster bacterium
TGAAACCAGAGTTTTCCATGCTTATGTAACCGAAAATGAACTTTTCATGAGCTGCCTTGAGATTGTTGTGTTTTTTTGTCAACTCCTCATTTTGAGTCCGCAGTTCGTTGAATATTTCTGCATTTTGATTTCGAATGCCTTCCAGCTGTCTGAAAAAGAATTCAGGATCATATTTTTGAATATAAAGAATCGGATCTTTGACAGCCTCATTAACCTGCCAAAGCAATTTGCTTTCACTGGTGTAGTCACCATTTACCTGCACGAAATACTGACCGCTGACTGTCCTGAAATTATAGCTCAGTCCTTTATCATACATCAGCCTGATACCGGAGGGTAGGTTCTTGACCAGATCCTTTCCCTTGTACACGGCCCTGGAGAGAGTCACAACAGCATTGAGTTCCTCCGGTTTAACGAAGAACAGCACTTTCATGGGATCAATGCTTTTCCAAGCTGCAATGGTATTATAGGAGGTTCCAATGTTCTTCAGTTGTTGCTCGTTTAACTGTGAACCATGGTAGGTCAATTCGATGCCTTTGCCGTCAAGTCCGTTGATGGTGGCGTTAATCTTTTCCTTGCCGACCGCCACATTGAACTCCTGGATGCTTAAGCCATTCCAGTTTGAAACATCATTATAAAATGTTGCCAAATCTGAAATAATCTTCTTTTGTGGCTGGGCTGAGGCAAATTGGAGGTTGATTAACGGCGTTCCCAGTGGCGGAGTCAACAAGGTTTGGAAACTGTTTCCCTTTGCGATTACCTGCAGACTTGATATCGCAAGATCCTTCCAAGCCGTAAACTCATTTAACATCACTGAGACCGTCGGAATCAGGTTTTCTGGAGGCTTCAAACCATGGTTTATGATGGTGATAGTTTGTTCCGGTTGGCTCAGAATCAGATTGATTTCAAATAATTCCGGTTTGATATTAAATGTAATTGAACTGGTCGGGAGATTATAACTATCGCCAACCTGTGTAAAAACATTGTAAACAGCTTCTTTAACCGGATCTGTCAACAGATCTTTGCCGTAAATCACCACAAATGATTTTTGGGAGCTATCCACCAGGGTTAGTTGAGTGCCTTGTTCGACGCTTTCCCGGTTTTGTACCGAGACACCTTTTTCACTCCATTCGAACGCGTAAAGCGGAGCAGAAAAAGCAATGGTGCAAAGGAATGAAATAATCAATGTGGAAATGGTAAGAAGTCTTCTTTTCATTGTTTATTCCTAGTTGATTTCAAGCAGTATTTTATCAAATGGTTGAAAAGATTTGCCTTTTGCAAGTGCAACCAGGCGCGCCCTGATGATGCCATCATGCTCGGTCTTGGTAATTCGGATTCTTCCGATATATTCATCATCCTCACGAAAAACGGTTGCTGTTTTATTAATTGATGCACCAAACATTTCATGAAGATGGACATGAATGGCCCTGGTGTTGTCGGCGTTGATGATGTATCCGTTTTCAGAACTGTCCGCCAGCATTAAATCCAAGGCAGCAGCATAATTTCCGACAATACCGTTTTTATAGCGGATCACATTGGCGGAATTACGCAGTAATTGTTCGTAATCACTTTCGATCGATTTGGACATGATGGAAATCGCACTTAAGGACGGTGCTACCGTGCCTTTGTATGGAATGCGCTGAATCCTGTTCAGGAGGAACTGGTTATCCGAGTTCTTCCGCTTTAATCGCTGGTAATCACCGTAACTTACGACTCCTTCCTGCTGCAGAACCGGATGAAAGCCATTTACTGTCTTAACCTGTTTTGATTTTGCCGAATTCAGCACGTTTCTGATATTAGGTGTTGCGAAACGCGGATTATAGAGTGAGGTTAAGTACTTAATATAGTTTTCATAATACTCTCGAAGGGAAACAACCCCGGAATCGTTACTCTTCTTAAGTTCCGCCATCTTTAGTTCATTAAGCCTGTCAATATTGGAAATCGCATCGGCTTGACCGGATTCCTCAACTGCTTTTTTTTCGGCTAACTCCCGTTTAATGTCTTCTATTTCCTGTTCCTGGGCCTTTATCTGACTATCAAATTCTTCATTGACGGCAGCGATTTGTTTACGCTCTGTTGCCCTGATTTGTGCAAGTCCCCGGTCTGTCCTATCAACCGGAAGCTCTCTGGCTAGAAGCGCCAGCTCTTTCCTGAATTGATCTTGTCTTATCTCCAGAATTCTTTTATTTTGATCAACTTTCAGGATTTCCAGTTTAATCAACAGCAGATCCAGGTTGTTTTCATGGCTTCGGGCCGAGTCGATTACCTCTTTCAACCGTAGATCTTCAAACTCGGCGATATTGATTTCAACGCTCTGGTTCCGGCCTTCAATGTAAATTGAAAAGGCGATTGCACTGCCTATCACAAAGATGAAGAAGAGTCCGATTGAAGCATAGAGGCCAAGATTCCGATTCTTTTTGGTTTTTGCGAATTCATCTTCAAGTGAGTAGATCTCGGTGATACCGTCAATATCCCTGATTTCAGCAGGGAGGAAGGAGGTACTCTTGATGTCAAGATCTTTTATTTCGATTTCATTTCCCATATTCCATTCCAATTATTCGGGCATTTATCTTGTGTTCGGATTTTGAAGACTTCAGTGATTTTGAGCTCACATTCTTCGAACTGCTGTTTTGCCTTGTCCCAATCACCGTCATAATAAAACTTCAGACCTTCTGAAAACAGGGTCACCTGCTGTTTCATGTACCCGTCAAAATCTGTGTCCAGGATAGGCCAGTAAATCTTTTTGCCCTCTGTTTTACCTTTGACCATCACTGTATCGACCTCTACGAAATGCACCCCGTGGTTTTCAACATTGTTTTCGATATCATCTTTAACAAAATCGGAGCAGATGACCGGAATTTTATAGATCCTTGTGAGCCCTTCCAGGCGGGAGGCGGCATTTACATTATCTCCAATTACCGTATTGGTCATCCTGACATAAGAGCCCAAGGTTCCGTAGAAAACTTCACCACCATCAATTCCCACACCGATTTCAAGCAGCACGGCACGGTACATCTTGTTTTGTTCCGGTGATAACACTCCTTGCTCAGTTTCGATGTTGGCTTTGATGCGCTTCATGTTTTCCCGCAATGTGGCGGTCACTTCCTGCAACTTATATGATGTTAAAACTGCCTGGTATGACTTATTCAGAGTGGGATTATCAAAAACGCCATAAACCGCCAGGATTGCGTCTCCAATGATGGAGCCAATAATACCCTGGAATTTGACAATCTCGCGAATTGCAGTGTCATAATACATATTCAGCAGGTTTATGATATCCGTTCCCAGGGTTTCGGTGATAAAGGTAAAACTCTTAATATCCGAAAAGAGAATGGTGAGATTCTTCTTCTGCCCCTCCAGCTTTACTACTCTTTCCTGATAAGCCTTGGTGACAATATCCTGGTTGGTGAATTTTCGAAAAATGTACATCAGGTTATTCACCATACTGGACAATGAATTAAAGGCCGCTCCCAGGTAGGTAATATCATCATTGGTTGCTTTGCTGAGGTCCATGATTCCAAGCTCTTGGGATTCGATCATCTCGCGAATCTTAGTGGTAAACACCTCAATAAAGCGAAGCAGGAATCTGAGCAGCAGCACTCCGATAGTTCCCATCAAAATTGTGAAAACGACAATCATGATGGAAATATTCCGGAAAATGACACGCGATTCTTTATAAAACTCGCTCAATTCTTCTGCGCGCAGGACAAAAGCATTCCATTTTTGATTGAATTTATAGATGCCGAAATACTCTTCATTATTAAATGTGAAGTGAATATGCCCCTCATCCTTGTTATCTTTCAGATTGACCACCAATTTCCCCAGTGTTGCGGAGTCGTTGAAAGTTTCGTAACGAGTGATACGGGATGCCTGAAACAGGATTTCACCATCCGGCTTGATTCCCAACACAATAGCTTTCTCGTTTTTAAGCTCGTGAATCCCTTTCTGCTCGATACTCTGAATCGATTCTTCATAGTTTTTATCGAACTGCAGAATGTCCCACTGGTTGTTGCAGTAGGTGTACATCGCCTTTAAATCCTTAATCAAAAGCTGGTTCATCAGGTTGTACAGCTCAGCCCTGTTGAATATCAGATTGATATAATTGGTGACGAAATTCGAAATGAGGATGAATAAAGCGAAGGAAATGACAATTTTGAAAGTTACTGGTACGACCCTTGTCCTTTTGGTTTGTTCCGGTGTTGCAGTGGCGTTGATGTTGGTCGCGTTCACTTCTGCAATATTGGCGTCTGACATTTGTCTTAGGGGGTTTGATGGTCCTTTTAATTACAGGTGTTTTATCAACTAACTTGAATCAAAGGTGAAAAAAACTATCTACTACCTTTGTATCTTTCAAGGACTAATATAGCAAACTACGTTTTAGGTTTTTTTTTAATCGTTAGATACAATTTAAAGAAAACCATTTGAATTTATTGACTTTTGGTATTAGGACCAAAAAAACAGTCCTCATATACCGGACTTTCAGAGACGATCTATTTGGAAAATAAAATCGATCTTAAATTTTATATTGTGTCGATTCATAAAGCAAATAATTGAATTCACAACCGTCATCCCGAACACATATCGATTTTCAGGTCAAAAGTAAACAAAAAACTTTATTGGATCTCGGTGATATTCGTAAATCTTGCTTCAAAAATTTCTTAAATAGGTAAAAATAGTGTAGAGGATGTTTAATATCCGTTTGTTTTGAATGGTTTTTTTAAAGAAGAGATTGGAAGGTGAATTGTAATGGTTGGATACAAGGGAGGTTAGCTCTCTTGGTTTTGTAACTGTCGATAAGAAGGGCTAATAGGGATAGTCTTCAGGGCAAATTTGGTTTCAACAAACCTGTGGAAAGAATATCAAATAACGACTCAACAATTTGTTCCTTGCTGATTTTGCCGGGATTTCTCAGGTGATATTTACACAGGCTATCAATTTGTCCAGCCACTGCTATGGCTGCTGTACGAATATCCACCGGTTTTATGTACCCTCTTTTCTGTCCCTTGTGCAAAAGATCGGCAATAAAAATAATGAACCTCTCCTGAACCGACTCGATTTCCGCCAACACTTTACTGTCAATTCCGCTGGAAAGTTCATTAAGAAGGATTTTGGCCAGTCGGTTGTTTTTTAAATAAAGGGATATCATGTACTCAATCAGTAATCGGAAATGTTCGATAAATGGCAGATTGGAGTTCAACTTCTCCGTAATTTGCTTAACGATCGTTTCCAATCCTTCGGTGACAGTAGCTGAAAAGAGCATCGATTTACTGGAAAAGTTATAATACAGGGTTCCTTTTGCAACATTGGCTAATGCCGCAATTTCATCCATGCGAGCTTGATGAAATCCTTTCTTGGAAAAGACAATCGCTGCGGCTTCCAGTATTTTTTTTCGTTTCATAAAAGTTGAATGACGTGACGTGGCAGTCAACCGATGGGTGGTTATCCTGCTTCGATTTTTGGTTTTTTCCGGCTAAGTTAAAACACTGTTCGGAGAGGAAAATCCGTCAGTCGGGAAAGAAGATTTTTTCAATTTCCAAAGTGATCAAAATGGTGCAAAACCGGCGAGCCTCTTTGACTGGATAAATCCCTAACACAAACAATGAAAGCATCTTAATATGCTTTAACTATCTTTTCCAGTATTTCCAGATATTTCAGTGTTTTTTTTATGACTGTGCCGGGCTAAGACTCTGAATGTTTTGAACCAATGAGTCAGTTTTTGCCCTAACGCACCGGTCAGCGTTCTTCTTATAACCCTTTAAATTTTTCTGCCAGGCGATTGAGGTCAACATTCATTTTTCCTGTCAAATCCTTATGCCGTTTTGCGTGTTTCTGGCCGGAGGCTTTCCTGCTTGTTTCTTTTGCCGGACCTTCCTTTAGTTTCATAGTTAAGGCAATTCGTTTTCTTTCGGTGTCCACGGAAAGCACCCTGACCTTTACAACATCTCCGACGCTGCATACCTCTGAAGGCTCTTTAATAAAACGATTGGATAATTCCGACAAATGAACGAGTCCGTCCTGATGAACACCGATATCTACAAATGCCCCAAAGTTTGTGAGGTTGGTAATTGTTCCTTCCAGTTCCATCCCAGGCAGAAGGTCTCCAATTTTTGTGATACCATCTTTTAATTCTGCTCCCTTAAAAAATGTTCTGGGATCACGACCCGGCTTTTTAAGTTCATCCCGGATATCCAGCAATGTGATCATCCCAACATCTTCTGATTGATATTCCTTCAAATTAAGATCGTTCAACTGCTGCTCATTACCGATAAGATCGGAGATCTCCATATTCAAATCGCCGGCCATTTTCAAAATGATCGAATAATTTTCCGGATGTACGGCAGATTGATCCAAAGGGTTTTCACCACCCAGAATTCTAAGGAAACCAGCGGCCTGCTGAAAACTTTTTGGTCCGAACCGGCTAACCTTGAGCAATTCCTTGCGCTCCTTAAAAGCACCATGCTCATTTCGATAGTCAATGACATTTTTAGCCAGGGTTTTGTTTAATCCCGACACATAGGACAGCAGGGACGATGAAGCGGTATTCAGATTAACACCGACAAAGTTCACGCAAGACTCCACAACTTCATCCAGCGATTTTTTGAGTTTCTTCTGGTTGACATCATGCTGGTATTGACCGACTCCTATAGATTTTGGATCGATTTTGACCAATTCCGCCAAAGGGTCCTGAAACCGACGCGCTATCGAGATAGCCCCGCGAAAACTGACATCCATATCGGGGAACTCTTCTCTTGCCAATTCGGATGCAGAATATACGGAAGCACCGGATTCATTTACGATGACCGGTTGTATGGCAGTTAACGATTCCCCTTTCAGGAACTCTCGAATAAATTGCATGATTTCCCTGGATGCCGTTCCGTTGCCAATACAGATATATTCACAGGGGTATTTTTTGAGTACTCGCTTTAAATCGGATTTTGCTTCTTCGATTTTGTTTTGGGGCGGAGTCGGATAAATGACCCCTTTCTCAAAAAACTTTCCGGTTTCATCAACAACGACCCATTTGGTTCCGGATTTAAAGCCGGGATCAAGTCCCATAATTTTTTTCGTGCCTCCCAATGGTGCCAAAAGTAAGTTTCGCAAGTTCTCTGAGAAAACCCCAATGGAATCATCATCGGCTTTGGTTTTCAGCATCACCCGCAGTTCAACCTCAATGGAAGGTGAAAGCAGCCTCTGGTAAGAATCCTCAATAGCCAGCTCAAGATCTGCAAAAGGTGCCCCCGAATCAGGAATCCAGCGAGCTTTGATGATTTGTATAAGGTCTTCCGTCGGAAATTCAAAACGAAGGCGTAAAACAGACTCTTCTTCGCCCCTGCGAACAGCCAGGTATCGATGAGCAGGAATCTGGCTGATTGGTTCGGTGAAGTCGTAATACATTTCGAATTTTGTTTTTTGATTTTCAAAATCCTTTGTAACCTCCGCTTTTAAATGGCCTTCGGACCAGCAAAGTGAGCGTAGTTTTTCCTTGATGTCCGCGTCTTCTGAAATCCATTCTGCTATAATATCTCTTGCGCCTTGGTGACATTCGGGTTCAGTCAGGCCTTCTGCGCTGTTTTTCAAAAACCCTGCTAACCAATCATTAGGATCTTTTTGATCTTTGATAAGATCCGCCAGGGGTTCGAGGCCCTTTTCCCTGGCTATGGTTGCTTTGGTTCTTTTTTTCGGTTTGTAAGGCAGGTACAGGTCTTCCAGTACTTGTTTAACAGTGGCTTCAGTTATTTTTTTCTTGAGTTCTTCGGTCAGTTTTCCCTGGTCATCAATAGAATTTAGAACAACCTGTTTTCGATCTTCCAGTTCGGTTATGTATTCATATCGATCCCTTATCGTTCTGATTTGGACTTCATCCAGATTGCCCGTGAGCTCCTTTCGATACCGGGCTATAAAAGGTATGGTGTTGCCGTCGTTGAGCAAACCGATAACTTTTTCTATTTGCACAGGATTAATGGTCGTGTCGTTTGCAATAGTCTGAATGAGTTCCATGTATGTCTCTTTAAAAAAATTTTGATTAAGATGTTGATCGGTAATTGATCCGTTTTTGAAGGGGTATAAAACCCGAAGATGTCTCGTCGTTGCTTGAACTTTATACCACTGCTTTGCCACACATTCATCTGCAACAGGATAAGGGGCATCTTGTTCTAATCCTTATTTAGGCAAAGAACAGAGGATCAGGTGTTGCATGGTACAAATGTTTTGAATTTACACCATATCCCGCTTTTGTTTGTGTTCGACGCTAATTGACGGGATTTTTTAACAGGGAGTTTATAATTAAGACAAGATTGGAGTAGTGCCTCACAGGAATTATCGAATCTTCAATTATTAATGTGGGTGTCGAATCCACATTTTTAAGCTGTGAATATTGAATGCTGCGATTCATCTTCCCGACAATCCGAGGTTCATCCATCAAGGATTTGAATTCTTTTTCCAAACCATGCTTTCGGGCGACAAACTGCAGTTTGTCCCGTGTAAACATTTGCTCGCCCAATCCATAATCGAATACCATTTGGAAAATGGACATCATCACGTCATGCCCTTTGCCTTTCTCTTCTGCGATAAAATAAAGTCTTCCCGGATCATGGCCTCTCCAGCCGATTGGTTTGGGAACAAGCTCTAACTTGTCGCCAAACTTGGCTTTTAACTCAGGCATCATATCCCTGTTAAAATAATAACAATGGACACAATCAAATGCGAATACTTCTGCAAGTTTGACCTTGTCCAGTGATCGAAGCGCAGGCGGGATTTGAGGAACAACTAATTTGTAATCTCCCGGAATGTCAGCCAGAAGAGAAGCAGGAAGCAATATCAGTGCGACGGTAATGGTCAACAGACTCTTTTTCATAGCTTTTTTGATAGTGAAGGATTTATCCAAAACTTCGATTAAATTAATGACCAATAGGAAGAAAACCTGTGATACTCTGCTATTATTTAGCTTTTGAAATCAATAATCAAGACGATATTGAATGTTCAACCGAATCAATCTTCTATTATGTCAGGCGAAGGTTTTTTCGGTAAACACCAGATTCTCATCGATTTCCAAATAAAAATGATTTTCACACCAGTCGGGCAGAACCAGGCCTGTTGTGGAGCCAGCTTTGTCGGTTACCAGGGATGATGGATGAAAATGCCCTGCTAGTAATAGATCGGGTGCGAGGATTTTATTGATCGCATGCAAAAACTTAAGCCATTCTTCCGCAGGGAAGGTCTGTCGGAATGCAATATTCGTTTGTTTTAACTTTCTTTCCAGGGAAAACATGATTTTTTTAGCCCACCTGGAGGGAAGAAGCTGAAAAGGCAACTGAAACAACGGACTGCGGATCGTTTTACGCCATTTTAAATACTTCAAGTCGAGGGAATTAACCGTATCTCCATGAATTGCCATTAAATTACCGCCCGGTTTCTCCAAAACCAGTGACTCAGTTGCAATTCTGTCAAAAGGCAGGCGATTGTCACTCTCTTTGATAAACACATCGCGATTGCCGGTGACCAGGTAACACTTTCCACCCTTATCCCGATAATTCTGAAGAAACACCAGGAATTGTTTTACTTGTGTTGTATGAAATTTTTGAGGACCTGCCCAAATGTGAAACAGGTCGCCTAAAAAAAGAATCTCTGTGCTCGAAGGGGACAATTCGGAGATGAAACTCTGAATGCAGTCGATGTCTTCTTGCTTTACCCCTAAATGTGAATCTGCAATAACTATGGTTTTACGGTCATCCATTCGAAACAAATTGAAAAATGAAGTGTTAGGTCTACTCCCTCAAAGTCAATAAACCTACTTGTAATCAATTGATTTGTCCAATACTGGAACCTTGTTCGATGTCAGGATTTGTTGGTTACCTTGTCGGGTGCATCAAAAAGTTCCGGAATTTCCGGTAGCCGTTCTTTATTGATGTTTTGTGTCGTCCCTACGGGACTTGAATACCTTGGGTCTGAATACCAGCGGCTAAAGCTGCCGGCTACTATGATGCCACCCCTTCGGGTTTTAATTGAAGTGCCCTCACCTTGTCATAGTTGTTGACAGATACAGAAAGATATTTCTATTATTTATGTTTAACGGACATTCAACACTAATGATGGCGAAGTAGCTCAGTTGGTCAGAGCGTACGACTCATAATCGTAAGGTCGGCAGTTCGAACCTGCCCTTCGCTACCATTCATTTCAAAGAGTTACCCAAACACCCTTCCTGCGAAAATCCTGAAATACCCATTTCTTGTACACGGAAGTTCTTGCCTATCTGTTTCTGGCTTAAAATTGTTATCTGAAGAAATGTCGGGGCATCATTGAGGCTTTTCTTCAAACAAGCAAAAAAAATATCTTATCGGTTGTCCGGCAGGTTTTTTTTTGACGTGGTAAGGATGTCATTTCCAATTTCCATCCACAGATCTTGAAAACGTTTTTTTGATATTTTACGGTACAAAGCAACCAGTTCCTTTTCCTCCTCACTAAGAATGGTGCTATCTTGATGCTTTGATTTTGTTTTCAGTAAATCACCAAGAAAGCATTCGATTCCCACATCAAACATCTTGGCAATGGTATTCAATTTCTTGAGTGAGATTTTATTTTTGATGCGCTTCAGCGTGTGGAACAGAGTTGTTTGAATTTCAACATGAACCAGAATCATCGCTGTCGGTTGCACAATACCGGATATTTCCTCGATTTGGGGTTTTTACCAATCCCCGTCAATGTAGCTACAACATTTGTCATTCAAAATACAACAGTTGTTTTTCCGTCAGCCTACAAAAACCTGTCAGCTTTAAAAATGAAAATATGAAATCCATGGGAGTTGGTGTGAAACAAGGACCGTTTGGTACGTTTTACGGTTGGGTAATTGTCTCTGTTGCATTTTTGGTAGGCATTACCCAGGCCGGTGTTTTTCAGAATATTCTTTCCATATTCATGATTCCCATGGAGGCTGAATTTGGTTGGAACAGGTCTTTGATCACCGGAGCAATTGCCGTGGGCTCATTGGCCGGCGGTTTTGCCGGTCCTGTTCTGGGACCGTTGCTTGACCGTCATGGACCCAGGATGATGGCGTTCTGGGGTATTACAATTCTCAGCGTGGGTTTGGTGTCTTTGGCTTGGTTATCCTCACTTTGGCAGTTATACCTGTTTTTCGGAACAGGTCGTATGATTGCAGCGGGGCTTTTAAACCTGGTGGTTACGGTCAGCGTATCAAACTGGTTTATCAAAAAACGCGGCAGGGCGATGGGAATAGCCCACTTGGGAAGCAGAATCGGCCTTGCTGCGTTACCGCCGATAGTGCAAATCATGATTACCGGATTCGGATGGCGCTTTGCTTGGGTAATGCTTGGATTGATCGTATTTTTTATTTCAGCCATCCCCTCCCTGATTTTTCTTCGCAGGCGGCCCGAAGACGTCGGATTATTACCTGATGGAGAAGATCCCGGCCGCTCTTCGGAACAGAATGGCTCAAACGGGAATGGCGAATCGTCGTTGGAAAATTCTACGGAAGAAATCACCTGGAGTCGACGAGAAATCTTACATACCAGTTCTTTCTGGCAATTGATTGTTATATCTTGTGTTATCTTATTTGTTGGAGCGGGCACCAATTTTCATATTTTTCCTTTCCTCAATGACAATGGTCTTTCGCCGGAAATTGCCGTGACGGTTATTAGTGTCGTCTGGATTTTAAGCGCATTCGGGGGACTGACAATCGGTTTTCTTGCTGAAAGAATACCGGTGAAAATCTTGTTGGGAGCATCATTAGGGTTACTGGGAGTTGTTTTTATCTCGATTTTCTGGGTGGTTACCAGCGTTTGGCTGTTGTTTGCCTTTGCTGTAGTTTACGGCTTTATCCGGGGTGCTTTACTACCGTTGTTGGCGTTGATCTGGGTTGAATTTTTTGGTCGTTTATCTTCCGGTACAGCCCTGGGTTTAAGCAGTGTGTTTCGCTATAGTGCAAACGCCCTGGGACCTGTTTTTGCGGCTGTTTGTTTTGATCTGCTACACAACTATTACCTCCCCTTCTACATGTTTTCCGCACTAATGCTGATCGGAGGGCTCGTATCCTTTTGGTCTAAAGCCCCTAAATCCCCGGGTCGGTCTACCGCTCTTTAGTGGAAAGATGCAACCATGGTACGAATATTTGATCTGTTCTTTACGACAAAAAAAGGAATTGGAACCGGAATGGGTCTGGCTACAGTACATGGAATGATAAAAAACCATAGAGGTGGAATAAGGGTCACCAGCAAGGTCGGCACAGGCTCAACGTTTCGGGTTCTATTACCCGGACTGAAATGAGCATGTTAGTAGGACATGATCCGAGTATGACATTTCAATATCGTATTCTTTTGGCTGGATAAACAGTACCGAAAACCCAGTGAGGGCTCCATTCATTGCTGATTGGAGATAAGATTTATTTTTAAGGTAAATTTCGTCCCGTTGCCGGTATCCAGCTTTATCGAACCATCCAGTTGCTTTTCCACCAGATCTCTGACCAGGCGGAGCCCAAGCGATTTTGTTTCTTTCCAGTTTTTATCCGGCGGAATTCCGACTCCATTGTCTTCAACCACCAATTTAATATAATCTTGGCTCAGTTTTTCAATTGTGACGTTAACCTCTCCTTTGCTCTTATCGGGAAACGCATGTTTTAACGAGTTTGAAACCAGTTCATTAACGGTCAAACCCAGGGGAGAAGCGATTTTTATGTCGCAATACACATTGTCGGAGTTGATGTTGAATTTAACTTGGCTGTGATCGACGTTATACGTCTGGACCAATGAAGATGTTATGGTGAGTAAATAGTTTTTAAGGTCGATTTCCGCCAAATTATCGGAACTGTACAATGCTTCATGCAGTGCCGACATGGCAAAAACCCTGTTTTGGCTTTCGTGCAGGGCTTCTTTTATTTTTTCGTCATCCAGGGTTGAGACCTGCAGTTTCAGTAAACTGGAGATGACCTGCATATTGTTTTTAACCCGGTGATGGATTTCCTGAAGCAGGGTCTCTTTTTCTTTGAGTGATGCCTTGGTTTGTTCTTCTGAATGCTTTCTGTCTGAAATATTCTGCACAAAACAGGTCAATCCTATCACTTCGTTTGAATCAGCTATTATTGGATTCCAAAACAGTTCCCAATAGATAGGGAGATCCGGTTCTTTTTGGATTTCAGAAAATGATTCACCGTTTAAGGCACGATCATAAGACAGTTTGGCTTTTTCATAGGTATCCGGGTGCTTTAACTCCTCAAGCATGTTCATTCCAACCGAGATGTCAACATTATGCACGGTTTTCATGACGCTGGCATGGTTGTCGTTAAAGGCTGTGTAGCGGTAGTTTTTATCCAGGGCAAAAATAATGATATCTTTCGGGCTTTGAATAACCGCGTTCATCAATAAATTTGATTTTACCAGTTCAGTTTCAATTTGCTTGCGATCCGTTATGTCCTGGACAGTGCCTTGCAGTCCAATTGCTTCACCTTGATGAGTGACAATATCGCCAATAGCCCTGACCCATTTTAAATTCTTTTTAGCTGTCAGTAAGCGGGCTTCTATATCGAATCTTTCACCCATTTTAATGGCGGAATTAACAGCGTCTGCGACCAGCTGTCGATCTTCCGGGTGGTAGTATCCAATTGCATTTTCCACATCAGGCGGACGATCACTCTCCAGTTCGTGAATTCGAAAGGTCTCTTCGGTCCAAGACAGTGTATTGCCGGAAAAATCTATTTCCCAACCCCCTAACTTAGCTGTGGAAGCTACTTCCTTAAGGCGGCGTTCTCCTTCGACCAGGGCTTTCTCGATAACCTTGCGCTCTGTCACCCTTCTGGCACTGATGGTTAATCCTATCGGCTCATCTGAGCCTTCCAGCATTCTGGGGGCTACCGTTGATTCGTAACATTCGATAGTACCATCAGCTGTTCTATGTTCTGATTCATACGATCCCTGTCGACCGGTTTTAATGACGTTTTCAAGAATTGACTTGACTTCCTGTTGCTTTTCCTCACCCTCCAAATATTGACAAAACCGGGTTCCAATCAGTTTTTCAAGCGTTTTTCCCGGTAGAGCAAAATTGGTGAACTCGATGTTCAGATTATTGTCCAGCGTGAGAATCTGATCCGGCGAAGTTTCAGTCAGGGAGCGCCACCTGGCCTCGTTGATTCGTAATGCTGCTTCAGCACGTAGTCTGTAAATAATGTTAAACGTCAGTATGCATATAATTGCAACAAGGATGATTATACCTGCAATTACAGACCAGATCAGATACTTGTATTCGGAATAAAAAGATACCGGTTTGTTGATGATGATACTGTCGGGCGGTAAATCTGCTAATGATACGTTAAATCTCTCCATCTGCTGATAATCAAACATAAACGGATTCGGGCTTTCTTTGATAATAGCGACGTTTTTCACGGGTTCACCCTCTAAAACTTGAAGCGCCAAACCGGCAGCTTTTTTACCCTGGGCTATGCCGCTGGTTAGCTTCCCCCCAATGATTCCATGGCCCAAATTAACATCCCAAAAACAATAAACGGGGACATTAGAACTGCCGGATATTAAAAACGTGCTTTTTTCATGGGTAAAATGAGTTCCATTTTCATCGGATGTATAGGTGAGCATGACTACAAAGCTATTTGGCGGGAGATTACCTAGCCTTTTTTGCAGGGACTGCATTGTCATCCCTTCGAGGAAGGAGAATCGTGCTCTTTGCTGAAACTTCGGGATCAGATTAGAAATAAGCTTTTTATTTGCCTGACCGCTCATTGTTTTATCGACCACCACAAAAACCGATTCTGTATCCGGATGTATGTCGAAAGCCAATTCCAGGGTCGATTTCATGTCGATTTTTTCAATCACACCGGTCACGGAATTATAACCGACCAGATCTTCATCCTTGAGGAAATTTACTCCGCAAAAGACATGGGGGATCACACCAAATAATTCATTCCTGTATTCTCGCATAAATTGGAAAGCATGATCATCGGATGTAATGATCATGTCAATGGAATGGCTTCTGTATTTTAGTTTCAGGAGGTTCTTAAATGATTCAAGATAGTCTTTTTCAAACGAGCGTTTGGTATCCAGGTATTCAAAATGGAATTCGATTTCAAACTCGGAAAGCTCAAACTGTTTCTGAATGCCCTCGGTTATATTGTCGGTCCAGGGAAGTCCCTTGTGGTATGAGTTTAAGACCAGAAGGCTCCGGCTTTTGTGTGATTTGGCAACCAAATTCAGGGAAAAAAGGCAGGAGAATCCGACTATTATTAAAAGCGTTATCTTTTTCTGCATTTGTAACCTTATGCTTCTCTCCTCATGATACTTACTGTTGGTATCATTTGTATTGTCAATTTGGAAGCTATTTACATCAATTTTGATATTTGGAACTTGTTTTACTGGCGATAGAACCGATGCACAAATGTTATCATTTTTTTATTTTAAGGTAAAGAAATCAAAATTATGGCAAAAGACAAGTTGTTCAAAACAGAAGCTCAGGTAACATTCTTTGCCGAGTTAGAGCTCCTCTTCAGCTTGTCTTGCATGGATGTTGACACTGTTGTTTTTTCCCATGGCAACGGCCAATTAAGTGAGTTTAACAGCTCGAAACAGCAAGGATCTGTCAGGCTGAAAGGACTACCGGATATCAGCGCAGATAGTGTGTTATTGGCGGGATTTGATCGTTCAGCTCGTTGATTCCAATCGACCGGCTATCTTTTTTCCGGCAACGAGACTATATCAACTCGGCAATTTTATTTGACAACACGGAGAAACGCACAGGTTTGGTCATAAAATCTTTGATTCCCGCTTTTTTGGCTTCCTCAAAACTGACGGTAGGACTGTGCCCTGTGGCAATAATGATAGGGATTTCCGGTCTGATTTTCAGAATCTCCCGACTTAAGTCAAACCCGGTGAGTTTTGGCATCATTTGATCTGTAAAAACAAGATCATACATGTCAGGACGTGCTTTAAACTCTTCCAGTGCTTCGATACCGTTATTAAAGATTGAAGACTGGTATCCCTGTTTTTGCAGCATTACCCTGTATAGGTTCAAAAGGTCTTTTTCATCTTCAACGATCAGGATATGTCCTTTACCTTTTTTGGGTTTTTCGTCAATTGTTGGTGTATCGATGGGGATGGCATTCGTAACGGGAAAGAGTGTGCTGAATTTGGTCCCTTTTCCCGGGCTAGTATCAACTTTTATGAATCCGGAGTGGCTTTGAACAATTCCGTGGACGATGGATAAACCCAGCCCTGTGCCTTGATCAATTTCCTTTGTGGTGTAAAACGGATCAAATATACGGTCCTTAATCTTATCTGTCATGCCAATGCCGGAATCACTAACCCTTAGTTCCAGGTATAACCCGGCTTTGAATCCTTCCGGCAATTCTTTCTGATCAAGCGTTTTTTCCTTCAACTCAACGTTCAATACACCACCTTCGTTCCTCATGGCATCTACAGCATTTGAACAGAGATTCAGCAGCACCTGGGATACTTGTGTTTTATTGGCCATAATCGGCTTGCAATTCTCTTGAATGCTGATGGTCATATTCATCGATTCCGGTAGTGTGGTTCCGATTACTTTTAACATATCCTTAATTGATGATTGAATCATCATGGGAGACAATTCCATGGAATCGGATCGACTAAAGGTTAAAATCTGTCGAACTAAATCCACTGCGCGATTTCCGGATTGAGTAATGGCATAAAGGCCTTCTTTTACCATACTATCGGCTTGGGCCTCATTGGAAAGCATTTCGGAATAACCAAGAATGGTACCCAGGATATTGTTGAATTCATGGGCAATTCCACCGGCTAATGTTCCCATGGCCTCCATTTTTTGGGATTGTACCAGTTGGTGTTGGGTTTCTTTCAATTTTTCATTGGCTATAACGATTTCTTCATGGGCTTTTTTTAAACCCGCGGTACGTTGCTCGACTTTGTCTTCCAATTCCTCCGACAGCATTTCCGAAATGGTAAACGCCTTGGAAAACCGAATGGAAAGCATTACCGACTGAACAAAGATGAAAATAAATATTCCGATGGAAGAAAGACTAAGGTTATATATAATCTCGTTTTCAGCCAGTATTTCATAAAGCACGGTAAATGAAAGTATGATGACACCTATGGAAACCAGTATGGCTCCTTCCCGTTTGTTAATGATGGTTCTGATTAAAACAAAGGGAATGTACAGACAAAGCAAAAGCATGATCACCTGGTAATACAGGATTCCGTATGAAAAGAGGATAACGGGTGTAACCAGTGTGAACAAGCTGAACAACAGGCTGACAGACGTAATAATAATTCCGACTCGTCGCGAAAACTCGGTATATAATGATGAAATAAACAAGTAAAAGCAGGGGACACCAAGGTAAAATGACAAGTATTCGATTTTTTGAAAGATCTCCCAGTTAAATCCCGGAATAAGCCAGATCAAGAATCTCTCGCCGACAACCAGGGTTCTGGTCGCTACAAACAAGCAAACCAGGGAAAAAAAGATGGTGGAGCGATCCGATCGTCTTAGGATAAACAATCCAAAATGATAAAAAGCCATCACCAGCATACTCCCAACCAGAAACAGTTCGAAGGCTATATTGGCGATTCTCTTTTTCCAGATTTCAGATTCACTTCCAAACTCGATCGGTAGCCAGACTCCTCCTTTCTTATGCCTGAAATTTGAGACTTGCAGGGTGACAATTAAGTCCTCCGAATCGGCAGAGAAAGAAACAACTTTTGGTAAAAATTGTGGTGCGGAGGTTTCCCGGCTCTTTCCGACGCTACCATTGACAGAAACTATTCTGTCGTTGATCCACATTTTATAAGAAGTGGCCATATCGGGGATCTTCAATGCGAAAGGCTCACTAGTTGATCCGACACGGATCTGAAGCCTTAGTGTGGCATAGCCGCTACCCGGAAGAGTGCCCCGGTTTGATTCATAACCATCCCACCTTCCCGGCACAGTCAGCATCCCTATGAAACCGGGAGGCTCTTCTTCTTTTTCAAAATCGCTCGGTTCCAACAGTTCCTGCCAATAAAACGTCCATTGACCGTTAAGCGGGATTACCCCGTCCTTTTGAAAGTCCCATTGGCGTAAATCCAATACACCGTTTTCGGCTAAGGGACGAAATCCCAGCAGGCTTTGTTGCTGACATGAAACGAGCGACATCAAACAAAGCATAAGGGAGACGCATGAAAGCAGTCTTTTCGTGAAGTGTTTTGAAGTCGGGAAAAATGTTGCTTCAATCATGTTCGAAAATCGTTGCGATTCGAGTTCATTACTCTTCGTTTCATTAATTATTTAGATCGAATAAGATGTATTTATCACAAATAAGCGAATTTTGCCTGCCGATTCTCCAAGTTCTTATAGAAAAGAGTTTTGGAAAAACCGTACAGCTATGAACGACTGATATCTGCCGCCTTGTTTTGGAAGGGTTTGATTCACAGGAGCAATCAAACCCGGCAGGGAAGACATCCGCAACCGGTTTTTTCTGTTGTTCTGTGACCGTCTTTTTTGATGCTCACAAAGGTTTAAAAAATTGACAGCTTATGTTTTAGGCTTAAAACTGGTTATATGGAAAAAAAAGTAAAAAGCAGAAAGTTGAATTACCTGGATGAAGCAATCCTGTTTATGAAGTCTTTACTACGCAGCGGGAAAAAGGAAACTGCCAGGTCAATCAAGGGCGTTCTGTTGCAAGTCTGTCGCGAAGGGGCAGACTTTAGTGACTTGAAACCTCATGGAGATGTTGAAAACATGTATCGTTTGCACATCCCGCCTTTTAATCCTGACGACGATTTTAACCAGGGATTCCGTGTGATAATGATCATCATGGAAAGGCATGTTTTGGCAACATCCATCGGCCCTGATTTTTCATAGTTAGTGTTTGAGCGGAAAATTGCTAAACCCTTATCCAGTCTTGCGCTAGATAACGGAGTTCAATTTTAAAGTTAACGTGCTATCAGTCTTCAGCTTTCAGCATAAAGCATTGAAAATTCAAACAAAAACTGGCTGAGAGCTGATCGCTGAAAGCATTGAAACTCGAAGCGCCAAGTTGCCCTTAATGCTTTTATTGGTATGGTTTAAACTAGTTTTCGTTCAGACACAAGTTTTAAAAAAAGAACCGACAACCTCCTTTTGAGGATGACTCCAAGCCTACCCTGCCGGGATTCTCATCGAAACGAACAATCCAAACGAAACAAATCTCTTTTAACCTGATTCAGCAAGTATTTCAGCCGGTTGAATGCGAATGGTTTCCATATTCTCATTTCCGGGAATTTCTCACCAGCATTCCGAAATATAATAGTCCAGGGCATGTTCAAAGATTCAGGAAATGAAACCGAGAATAATATTGAATCCGCATAAAAGCGAAAACCAAGGAAATTGCCGGCCGGGAATCGATATTCACGATATAAACTAAGTCGATGCTTGCAGGTTGATCCAAACCCGAATTGGGATCAAAACACTTTCATATGTCTCAATGAATCAGTTATAATAATGGCAGGCTTTAATGGAAATCAAACTCGATAATAAATCGAACAAAAACTCCAGAGGAGCGGCAGATAGTAGCCAGTGGTGAAAACCACTGGAAGAGGATTAAATCCGTCAACCGGAGTCCTGTAGGGACGACACAAAAACCTGCAAGTTCCAGTTCTTGTGTCGTTCCTCCGGAACTCCAGAAAGCGGGTAATTGGTCTTCCAGCGGTTAAAACCGCTGGAAGAGAGTTAAATCCGTCAACATGCAAAAACTGGAGACAATGTGAACAGCTGCGTAGAATGGAAAATATTTTCCGCAAAACTCTTGCGGTTAATGGTTTTTAGCGGATTACAGATACCCGTTTTTTCATTTTTATTAATTGCGAAAGGCCACGACTATAGTTATTTTATCTTGACTCCAGGTGATTCCAAAATATCGGTCAGCCTTATTGCAATTATATTTGCACTTTTGTTTGTTGCATCATGGTTATTGAGCACAAAAATAAAGCAGAAAGCAGATTTAAAAAGAGCCTTAGAAAAAATCAGTCAACTCAATCAAAGGTTAAATGAGCAAATCAGCGAAAAAAAGAAAGGAGAATTAGCCTATAAAAGAAGAGAATTATACATAAGTACCATTCTGGATAGTTTACCGTTGGAATGCTGGGCAATGGATACGGATCATTACTACACGATCCAGAATGCCGCAAGTCGAAAAATTGTAGGAAATGTGCTCGGAGCTCATATTAGCGACTTGGGAGTGTCCGATGAGCTGGTTAACCAGTGGACACAAAACAATGAAAAAGTGTTTTCCGGGGAAACCATCGCCACGGAATACGACCTCGATATAAATGGCAGCTTACGGCACTACGAAAACATGGTAGTTCCGGTGAAAATGGAAGGCAAAATTATCGGACTGGTGGGCAACGCGATCGATATGACCGCTAAAAAGCGAGCGGTTGAGGAGCTAAAACAGCGGGAACTCCTGATTTCAACCTTATACAGCATCACGAATGCTATCCATACAACCGATAACCTGGAACAGCTTTTTGATTTAATCAAAACCTCCATAAACAGACTATTGGGTGTTCCCGGTTTTTCACTGGCTCTCTACGATGAACATACTGATACTCTTGATTTTAAGTTCACAAATGATAAAGTCCTGAGAACTGTTTCTCCTCTGAAAAATGCGAGTAAATCACCTTCCCTGACTCATGAAGTGATTAAAAGGGGTGAAACACTTTTGCTGGATGAAGGCCAACAAAAAGAACTGGTTAGCCAACGAGGCCATGCGAAACCGTTGGGTTTCTGCTCGAAAACAGTGCTGGGGATTCCGTTAAAAAGCAAGGATGAAATCCTGGGTGCCTTGGTATTGCATAATTACGATTCCAAAAATGAGTATAACGAGAATCAAATCGATATGCTGGTTTCTGTGGCAGAGCAAATTACCCTGGCCATTCAACGTAAACGAGCAGAAAATGAACTGGAAATCGCCCAAAAACAGTTGGTTCAAAAAGCTCATGAGGCTGGAATGGCTGATATCGCCAACTATACCATGCACGTGATCGGCAATATCTTAAACAGTTTGAATACCTCGATCGATTTGCTTACCGAGCTAAACAGCAATTCCGCAATTGATTCCCTACTTGAAGCCAATACTATCCTAAAGGAAAACCTGGATTCCCTTGATCAATTTGTAGCGAATGATCCACAGGCAAAAAAACTGATCGAATATTACCTGATTCTGGGTGATTCGTTTAAAACAGATCACACTTCGGCTCAAAAGCATATAAAACAGCTCAGGGAGAAAGCTGATTCCATCACCAGGGTTGTGAAAACCCAGCATCAGAGTTTTTCCGGTGTGGCAGATATCAACATGGAACAGGATTTGAAGGCCATCCTGGAAGAAGTATTCATTCTTCGCAAGGAAGATCTGGATGCCGGTGGAATCAGAGTTTCAAAACGCTATACCCGAATTCCAAAAGTTTTGGCTCAACGCAGCAAACTGTTACATGCAGTTGATTTAATTACCGAAAACGCTATTGAATCACTCGAATTTGCAGGTAATGGGCATAAGAACATTGCGTTTATTTTAGAAGGAAATGAAGAGGCTGTAAAAATGGTCATTACCGATTCCGGCGAAGGAATAGAAGCAAAGAATCTGACCAAAATCTTTGCCCACGGTTATTCCTCCAGAATGAACAAAAATGGATTCGGCTTACACACATGCGCCAGTTTTATTGAAGAGATGAAAGGGAAAATCTGGGCTGAAAGTGATGGTCCGGGCAAAGGGGCTTCGATCATCATCAGTCTGCCGGCTGTTACCGGAGATAAGCAGGCCCGATTATCCTGATATCCCCGGATTCTTGTCTGCCAGGTATTAATTAGTGTCTGAACGAAAACCAGTTCAAATCCCACCAATAAAAAATTAAAAGCAGCTTGGTACTTCGAAGTTCAGTGCTTTCAGCATTCAGTGATCAGCTCTCAGCCAGTTTTTGTTTGAATTTTCAATGGCTCATGCTGAACGCTGAAAGCTGACGGCCGACAGCACGTTAAACTTTGGACTGATAACCGGAATAAAAGTCATATTTCCAGGCAAAGCAAAGCTGAGTCAAACCATATCCCTGGTGAAGTGATCCAACATTCGATATTACCTTTTTCGCGCGGATAAAACTCATTGACATACCCGGGACCAACTGCCGGCGGTTAAAATCAAAGACCGCATATGTACAATCCCCGCCGGTTTATCCGATGGCTAACAAATATCTTGTTGGTATTTCACGTTTCGTTTAAAAGAACCGATTGTAAATAATTTATAATCAAGTTCGGTAATTTAAGCCAAAAACTGAAAAAAGATAATTGGTAAATTGTCTTTATTTTGCTGTACAATTCCCCTATAATTTTTACCAGAAAAGTTCTCCACTATTTCCCAGGCTTCCAAATTAATAAATCCAAATCAGGGCTGCAGGCAGCATAGGAGAAGTCATGATTACCTTCCAGGAATCCGGGCATGGGTACCATTTTATCTTGTCGAATAACCTGTATAGATTTTTTCAAAACAGAAGTAGTTTAAAAAAGATTCTCCTGGCTTTTTTAATAGTGATTCCATACGCGGGAATGGTTCAGGCTGAAGAAATGAATCTCAGGTTTCTGGTCTGGGAGGGATATGCTCCGCGAGAATACACTGAAAAATTCGAAGCCTATATCGAAAAGAAGCACAATGTATCACTTACTATTGAAGTGGCATACGTTTCAAATTCTGATAGCTTTTACGATCCGATTAGGAGCAAAGAGGTTGATATCGTGGCCCCACCTTACCATATGTTTAAAGATGAGCGGTGGGGGCTTATGGATAGGGAACTTATACTGCCTCTAAATCTGAATAACATTCCAAATTATTATCATATTTCCCCGGCTTTACGACAGGCAGACTATTTGCTCCGAAATGGAAAAACCTACGCTGTCCCATTGGTACAGGGGCCATATGGTTTAGTTTACAATAAGCGATTTGTAAAAGAGGCTCCGTTAAGCTGGAACGTTCTTTGGAACCCGAAATATAAAAACAATTACGTAATAGCAGAGAACGAATACATGCTAAACTGCATGTTTACAGCGTTAGCTCTGGGATATCCAAGGGAGGTTTTAACCAGTTTTGATGCGTTAAACAACGACGAATTTAAGTCAAAATTAAATCTTTTGGCGATCAATGCTCACTCTTTTTGGGACGGTGTTGACAAAGCTGATGATTTGTATGGTCATTCCCTGGGTACCTCCTGGGGCTTTTCGCTGAAAGGTCTGAAAGAACGAGGTGAGATCTGGAAAATCGCTAATCCCAAAGAAGGAACCGTTTATTGGGTTGATAACTATGCCATAACCTGGGCAGTGAAGGACAAACCACTCCTGAGAGCAATTGCCGAGGAGTGGTGTAACTACGTGCTTTCACCGGAATTTCAGGTTGACGTAGTAATGAGAAATCTAACCTGCAACCCGGTGACCACAAACATCAAACACCTGGTGACAAAAGAAGAAATAGAGCGGTTTCACCTCGATTTTCCAGAGGAATACCAGAAAACACGAATTGCCGAAAGAAATTTGTCTTTGAGAGATCGAAACGGATTAAAACTATTGTGGGATGGCGCTAAACAAGCAAGAAACAAATGAATGCCGATAACTTTGTTAGAATAAAAGACTCCCTGGCAACCAAGCTGCTTAGAACAGTATTCAGTTTTTATGTGGTTATTGCTGTGGCGGTAACTGTCGCACATATGGTTATCGACTACAATTATCAAAAAGACAACATCACGAAAGATTTAAAAAACATTCAAAAAACGTTTGAAAAGGGTCTGTCCGTCAATCTTTGGCAATTAAATCAGGAAGCCTTGGAAACGGCAGTCAAGGGGATGCTCGAAGTACCGATGATTGTTGGAGTAAAGATTCAAAATGAAGACGGCATAGAAGTTGTGTGCGGCGGAATAATATCTCGCAATGACAATGTTGAAAACCTGGTTTTGCAGGTTGATATAGCAGGATTGTCGGATCAGGCGGCATATAACCCCATTAATCAATCCTATCAATTTGAACTCTTTGAGCATTCTTTTCCAGTGCACTATGTTTATGAAAACAAATCGAGATATTTGGGTGAAGTAACACTGTATTCCAGTTCAACGGTTATATATCGCCGGGTAAAGCTTGGCTTCCTTATGCTGATTGTTAATGCTTTTGTCAAAACGGCAGCACTATGGTTTATTTTTCTCTTTTTTGCCACCTACTTGTTGAGGAAACCTTTAGCCGGGTTTACCCGGGCGTTGAGGAATATCTCCCTGGACGACCTCTCTTCCGCAAAGATCGAAGTGGAAACTAAGAATCCGAATGAATTAAAATTACTTGAGCAGTCTTTTAACGACATGATCAACAACCTGCAACTTTCCGTCATCAAAAGGGAGAATGCGGAAAATGAGATCCAAAAAAACAAAATCCTTTTGGAATCCAGTATTGAAAGTCCAAAAATGGCAATCCTTTCGATCGACAAGCACTATAATTACATGTATTTCAACCAGGTACATTTTAATACCATGGCTGCGGTTTACAATCAGGAAATTGCCGTTGGAAAGAATATTTTTGAATGTATGACAGACCAGGGTGATATCGAAAAATCCAAACGAAATTTTGACAAGGCGATGAGAGGGGAACAGCATGTTACGGTTGAACAATTCGGAGATATAGAACGCTCATTTTATGAAACAAGGTATAACCCCATTTTTGATGAAAACAAAGAGATAATTGGTGCAACAGCATTTGCAGAAGATGTAACGAAACGCAAGCTGGATGACGAGCAATTAAAAGCGTCGGTGAGAGAAAAGGAAATCTTGCTTCAGGAGATTCATCACAGGGTGAAAAACAACATGCAGGTTATCAACGCTTTGCTTAAACTCCAGGCGGATTTTGTGGATGATGAAAGTGTCAAGCAAACCATAAATGATTGTCAAAACAGAGTATATGCCATGGCGGCGGTGCATCAGACCTTGTATAGTTCAGACAAGTTGTCGGAGATTGATTTTCAATTATACCTGTCAAATATGATTGCGGCTATTTTCGAAACCTACTCATCTGAGCGTGAAAGAGTGGTGATAAACACGGATGTCGCAAACGCGACTATAACACTAAATCAAGCATACCCACTTGGTCTGATAATCAATGAATTACTAACCAATTCTCTGAAATACGGCTTCCCGGACAATAGAGAAGGTGAAATCAATGTTGTGTTTACAAAACAAGACTGTAAAGCGCAACTGGTTGTTGCAGACAATGGTATCGGGATGGGTAAGGTCACGGATTGGAAGAGTTGCTCCTCCCTGGGGTTAAAGCTAGTGACGACTTTAGCTGAAGACCAGCTGGATGGGGCAATAGACTTGATTAATGATATCGGAACCAGATTCATCATAACGTTCGAAGTAGAGTCTTGATCCTTGTTGTAACCGGGAACATCTCGCCGAATTTGATTTTGTGCTTCTGATGCGAAATTCTTTCCACCCTTTTTCCAGCGCAATAAAAAACATTCAAGTATAGTGTCTTTCCGATTGATTCACAAAACGTCCCCCAAGGTAGCCCTGCAAAAGCGATTTTACTGTCCACGGCAATGATAGGTTTTTTATCGGCATGGTGGGGTTGGTCTTCAGTTTAACCAATCTCTCGGTTTACTAGCATAAAGATGCTCGCAAATGAGCTGTCATACCACTAGCTAAAAGGCCAATCATACTGCTTTGAAAGGGTTTCTTTGCGTCATGCCGTTCACCGTTGTAGATTTTGTTGCAAGTTCCAATAACCGGCCATCTCATGATATGAAACCAAGCCAACTGCCGCCGGTTGGCGAATCTTCCATGTCGGATCATGAAAAGTGAATTATTTGGTAAACTCCGGCTTATTTTATTTCCGGAACTACAATCTGAAATTAACTCCGGAATTTTGGGCTTTTCAATCAAACTGGAGGACTTCTGTTGAAAAACACTATTGAAATAGGTGAGTAAATGTAAAATGATGAGTTGTATAAACTAACGGTGTAAGGTTGATAAGATAGAAAACTTTGGAGGATAGGGCATGGACCCACAATCTTTTATTGAAAGAGCCAAATCTGCATTAAAGAAGCTGCAACAGATGCAGGAAGACCTGAAACAGGGTACGACCGTTGAAAAACTGACCTTTCCGGAGGCTAAGAAAGTAACGGAATCGTCGAAGGATCAGCACCAGGTAGTGGATGTTTCGGCCAAATCCGTTGCCAGGGCAACAATTGTGATTTTGGCCATTCTTGCTCTTGCTTATTTTCTGTATGAAATAAAAGGTTTGCTGATTCTTTTTTTTATTTCCTTGTTTTTTGCATCGGCTCTTGAGCCCTTTGTGGATTGGCTGGAGAAAAGGCGCATTCCGCGATCGGTAGGTGTGATTTTAATTTTACTGCTTTTTTTCAGTGTGTTCGTGCTGGTGATTGGTTCGGCTATCCCTATTATTGTTGAGCAGATTACATTGATAGCAACCAATATCGGTCAATACTTCAGCAACCTGTTTGAAAACCTTAAAACCGGTGCCGGCATGGAGTTTTTGCCTGAAGCCGCCCGTTCATACATCATTCAATCGTTTCAAGCCGTCAATCTGGAACTAATCTTTAATCAGCTGTTGGATGATTTTGCGGATTTTATGAACCAAATCAAAAGCCTTGCTTCAGGGGTAGGATCGACTGTAGGCGTCGTAGGGGCTGGTGTTACCTCGATCACACTATCGATAGCCGAATTCTTCTTCAGTCTGGTCCTGGTTTTCTTCCTGGTTTTCTTTATGGTTGTGGATCGAAACAATTTGCAGGATTTTTTTCAGTCTCTTTTTCCCCGGAGATACGGTGAGTATATTTCAACACGCATACGAGACATTCAGCTGCAGATGGGAGCCTGGTTACGAGGTACCTTTCTTCTGGTATTGATCATGTTTACGCTGACCTTTATCGGACTGATTATCATTGGGATGGAGAAATATGCTTTTACCCTGGCATTGATTATGGGAATTGGGGCCATGATACCATATATTGGCCCGCTTATTTTTTTGACATTTTCCCTGCCGGTCGCCTTGGGTACATCAATTACTGTCTCGTTAAAACTGATTGCCTTTTATGTAATTATCCAAACCGTGGAAGGAAACATTTTGGTACCCGCGGTAATGAAACGAGTTGTGGGGTTGTCTCCCATCATTATTCTTTTGGTGTTATTGATCGGTTGGCATTTCCTGGGAATTCTTGGAGCGATCATCGCTGTGCCGGTGACCACAGCCGTCGCAATGTTCGTGCGTGACTACATAAATGCAATCCGGGAAAAGTGATGCAAATTACGCTTGGTTTCCCGTAAGTCTCTCACCAAGGCGGGCTCCCATCATAGCCAGTACAAAAGCAATCGCACCGCCTATCAGGAGTTTGGACAAACTGAAATGAATAAAGCTGTAGGGTGTGAATATGGTCAATATCAGCATGATAGAAACTGATAAAAAAGCACCCACGGCCGGTTCCAGAATCCTGATACCGGGTGATATCAATCCGATAATCAACCCCCCAAGGAAAAAACTGGTAAGGTGGAGCAGGCCCTGAAACGTGAAGCGCAGGCTCATTGAAACGTATCCGCTTACCAATCCACCCACAAGCCCTCCTAACACAATCTCGACAATGATGAATGTGGCCATGCTGCCTACTACCCATTTTTTGGAAAATGCTTGAACGTCGTTGTTTGTCATGGATTTATCCCGGTTCTGAATGATTACATGTTTGGACTTGCGCATCCTGTGACGGGATGATGTCCTCAAAATCTAGGTTTTTAAAAAAGTCTATATTGAACCCCCTGTTGCGTCCAGCTTGTTTTACCCCCGAAATCGGATTGTCTGCAGCATCTCGTTTAATACAACACACCGTTTAATTTAAAAAGATAAAAACAAATGTTTCCGATTGGTAACAGGTCCTAATGAGATTGTTTCGGTTTGGTAACAAAAATTCATCAATGGTTCATGCAAGGCTCTGTAATGATAGAGTAAAAAAACCAGGAACAGTTATTGCTGGGGCTTTCTGCTTTAGATTCTGGTGAATTGCAATTGTGGGAGAAGGAAACATACAGTTCAGATTCACACCTTAAAAAGCCTATTTAAGGCGAAAACATTATACCCGTTTGTTCAGGAGAATTCTTGTGATTCGTAAAACCTTGTCCAGGACCGGCTTCCTATTGGTCATTGGCGGAGTGGTTGCTCTGCTTTTTGCAGCAACTTCTTATACCATGTCTGTGACTTCATCGACGGACTATTGCTTGTCTTGCCATGAGATGCAGACCCACCAGGTTGAATTGGATGCATCACCGCATGCAACGGATGCCGATAACAACCCTATCGATTGTCATCAATGCCATATCCCCAGTTCTATTGGACCCAAATATGTTGCGGTAAAGGTGATATCAGGAGTTAAGGATCAGGTGGTTCATACTTTTGGTGATCCTTCTAACCTGGATCGGCGCAACTTGCAGGATTTGGCACGTCGATTCATGCAGGATGAAAATTGTAGCAACTGTCATCAAGATCTTTTCCATACCTCTTCCAAGGAAAAGATATCGGAAATTGGTCGTCTGGCTCATGAGGCCTACCTGGGAATTAATGGCAGTACCCGAAAAAAATGTGTCGGCTGTCATTTTAATATCGCTCATTTACCCGATTTCGATCGGCGTTTTCCGTTTAACCACAACTTTTCCCAAAACCTGCCTCTCAGCGCGGAATAGCTGGGACGTTTGTAAAGAGAACCGTAATGAAGCAAATATTTATATCTCGAACCGGCAAAATTCTTATTTTTGTTTTCGGGTTTGTGGTGCTTGGTGTTTCAGCCACTGCGTATGTCAACTGGGCGTTCCCGAAAGTCAGATGTGAAGCTGTAGTGCATCTGCAAAGCACGGATGAAGCTTCCGATTGTTATGAATGTCATGCCAAAACAACCCCAAAAGTTGCACAAAACTGGTTGGAAAGCAAACATGGTGTTAATCTGGTCAAATGTTTCGTCTGCCATGGTCAGC
>JANQLH010000210.1 GCA_028280735.1 SAR324 cluster bacterium
TCCATCACTTGTTCAACACAGGTTTGGATTATTTTCTGCTGATCAAATGACGATTTTTCTTTGGATTCCGTGTTTGACGGCTCAGCTGAACCACCGACACTAGCTTTAATGACAAGTTCCTTTATCTCTATTGTCATCTCTATACCTCTAAAGTCTGAATGCGTGTATAAGCCAACTCCATTGATTCAATAACAACGGTGTTGCTGTTGGCATCCATGTCAGAAATCTTCCATTTCACCGGGTAGGTTTTCCAGAACAACCAGGCGGAAACAGGCAGTCCATCATCATCCAGCAGCGCAACCAGCACATTGCCGGGTCTTACCTTTAGAGTGGACATAGCTACGTTAAACTCGGTGTTTAAAGGAGAGCCCGGGACAAAGCCACGTTCCAACGAAAGGTTGTTATATGTAACTTTGTCCGGAAAACGATGGGTATACAAATTCTCACCTCCTTCATTGAAGCTTGAAGTTTGGATTTCTGATGTGATCCCGGATACTTTTTGAAAATGGGTATCCAGGGGATTTAAGGTGAATCCGTCAAAATAGAAAACCACAACAAAATGGAATCCCACCGGAGGATTTTCAGAAAATGAAAAGTCAGTGAATTTTGTTTGTAATTGAGCCATCGGCTATTCTCGCCTTATTTGCCTGTAATTAAATAAAAACAACTAGTTATACTCTATCTTGACTTCATCGGCCATCAACTCAAGAGTTTCAACCGCCACTTCGTTTTTGGTTGCATCCATTGATGATGCATCGATTTTTAGAGGAAAGGCATTTTTGATCTTCCAGGAAACCACCGGGATTTCACCTTTCTCGTCCATCAGGCTGGCTGTAATGTTTTTCTTCTCAACAGTTGTAATTCTAATACTGTTGAGCCAGTCATAAAGTTGACTACCCTTTTGAACAATTCCTTTTTTTAGAGTAATTTTCGCCGGTTCTGCCAACCCGGGCATATGTTTTGAGCCCTGGATAACACTTAGGCCGTCTCGATAGGTGATTGGTTTCACTTCAATATTCAATCCTGAAACTTCAGAAAATGCGATCGGGTCCATCCCATCAATATCCACAACGTAGTGGAACGAAGGGATAGGATAAGTAGTCTTAATGTCTTCAACCGTGGTAGCCATGTTTACCTCTTTTAATAATCCAAAATTATCCGTTTCAAATGAAGGAGATATGAGTAAGTCAGATGAAGTCTATTGAGGATGATCTGAAATTGATCATCCCTCTTCATGGGCGATCATCTTTAAGATTCCTGTAGCTTGTGAGTAAACTCCAGGATGATAAATTCAGCAGGTCGCACTGCGGCCAGCCCAACCTTCACAATCAGTCTTCCTTCCAGAATATCCTGGGAAGTCATTGTTACTCCCAGCCCTGCCTGCACAAAATAGGCATCTTCCGCTTTTGCCCCGGCCAGAGCTCCTTGTCTCCAAAGAGTATCGAGAAAACTCTCAATCATGGTTCGAACCTTTAACCAGGTCATAGCTGTATTGGGCTCGAATACTGAAAAAGACGTCGCTTTCTGAATGGACTCTTCAACATAGTTAAACAGGCGTCTCACTGACACATATCGCCATTCGTTGTCGTTACCGGCTAAGGTTCGAGCTCCCCAGACCAGGGTGCCCTTCCCGGAAAAAGCCCTAATGGCATTAATCGATTTTCCGTTTTCCGGTTCAACATTCAACCCGTCGTTTTCATCTTCTGTCAGTTTTAATATCGGCCCTTTGACACCGGCCAAACTAACATTAGCCGGAGCTTTCCAAACGCCGCGGTCTCGATCCACACTGGCGAATAAACCGGCAACTGCTGCGCTTGGTGGCAATGTTACGGAATACTTGGTAATTTCCTTGACAATTCTGTTGTACAGATCCGTTTTTGTGTCCTTGATGGAAAACAGACTCTCCGTGTTGACACTTTGGGGTACGGTTTCACCTGCAGTGACTTCTCCATCTCCATCAGCGTCACCTGGAACTTGTATTGTAACGATCGCTTCATTGTAGGTTATAGTGACCTTCTCTTCGCTGTACTGGTAGGGTAGGGTGGTCTCCAGGTAGGGATAGTAAGCCGCGCCGTATTTCAGGTTATTCATACCGACAGAGGATCGAAATTCTAAGGCATCCGCCGCAGCGGCACCGGAGGTTATAACATCAGCAATCACAAAGCGATCTTTTAACTTCTCGCATTGGTTCAATGCTTCGACAATCTGTCCTTCATGATTGCCGACTCCATCAGTAATGTTTACTCCGTCAACAGGGACCAGTAATGTTGGCTCGTCTTCAGTCTCCAGCTTCTGAATCGCTTCAATGAAGTCAGCGCTCACCGCTGGTTCAGTATCCCCAATTTTTACGCTGGGACCTGCAGATACAATATAACATGCTTCACCTCCGTTGAGAAAAAACATCTGAAGCGCGTAATGCATCAACTCGGTAAGACCACTAGGTGCTACGCTGGTTATACTGTATGAGTTGTCGTCATTGATAGTGACGTTGACAGCAATTTCCTGACTGGGAGCCATCCCAAACTTCTCTTCAAACTCAGCCAGAGTGGTAACTCGGGTTGGTACCTTCACTAATTCAAATCCAAGCCCGGCTTTTTGAGTATACCCGATGAAGGCAGGTACTGCAGTTGAAACCCCGGCTACTGATGCCGGCAAAACAGATTTTTCCACGACGTACACGCCTGGTGTTTTATAATCAGTCATCATCGATCTAATTTCTCCTTAAAATTAAATGAGATTGGACGAAAGAAAGATCCAAAAAACCATCCCATCTTTTTCAAAAATGGATACCTGAAAAAACCTACCCAAGATCAGGTTCCAACGACAGAATTTTGCAGACAACGGTAACACTATCGCTGTTTGCTTAATCATTTAAATTATGCTTTCAAAACTGGGGTGCTTCCCGGGAAACATTCCAAATATTGCGTACAGATTCATAACTCAGCAGGCCTGTAAAAACGGTTCAGAACCCCCACATCGATTCCATTTTTAGTTCGGCGGATATGCTAAGCTGAAGTATTGGCAAACAGCGACACGCATTCTTCAAAAGCCTGTCAGGGAATTATCAGAATTGGTTTTGGAACAGATCTCAAAATCAGATTACGGCGTGAATCTCAACCCATGAGATATAAATCTGGAATCTCGGATCTGCAATAAGAGATGAAATGACCTCCGGGCTGATACCAGCTGAAAATCAAAACACTCTTGATAGTATATTTGACACTTTCAAATAAATTTAAAAATTAACGGTTTTAAAGATAGAGTTGAACAACAACCCGGTCAAGCAAAATATTGGTTGAAAGAATTTTACGATTTCCGCACACCAAAAAGTACAATAACTATGAACAGCCAATATTTATTGGCTTTACTGCTTTGTTTACTGGTAGTTAATTATCGATCTAAAAAATACGCTCAAGCAGCAAATTCAATATATAGACAGTATAATTTATTTTTCAGTGGAAATGCAGATTTTTGTAAATTTAATCATCTTAAAAAATTTTAGTTTGAACTTTATAACGCTATTGGTTATTGTTTGGGGTTTTCTTTTTTCCATGCCTGTTAACTGCGACACGAGCCAATTCGAAAACAATCATTTTCTTTACGATTTTCGCCCCCGAGACCAAACCAGGTTTCAAAAAAAATCTAATTATAAATCACTCGCAGCCAATTCTATAAATCTGAGCGATTAACAGCTCCGGAGGAGCTTGATACCATTTGGAAGAATGTCAATAAGGATCAACCCGGACCTACAGGTATTCCAAATTGGGATGTTAACCATTTATGATCAGAAAAAAAATGACTCACACTTTTTGGGAATCTCCAGGCAATCAATTATGACTTGCCAACCAGCAAATAAAATGACAAAGTCCATGCCGAAATACCCATTCGTTTAATTCAGATTCAGAAGGCCTGGTATGATAATCGACGCATTGCAAACAACACTGATCCAATTCTTTGTCCTGCTTGGTCCTGGACTAATGCTGGCCTACTTGATGAACTTGGTTTCCGGTAGCGTTGAATTAAAGGCTTACCAGGTATTAGGAAGAAGGGGTTATCTATGGGGATTCGGCTGGTTAGGCACTATGGTACACGAACTCGGACATGCCGTTATGTGTGTACTTTTCGGTCACAAGATTCACAAGATAGTCCTGTTTAATCCTGATCCAAACTCGGCTGCTTTGGGATTTGTGGAACATAGTCATAATCCCAAAAACATTTACCATATTATCGGCAATTTTTTTATCGGGATCGGCCCCATCATCCTGGGAACTCTGGTGATTTATACTATCTCTTTGTTATTACTGCCTGAAAGTTTTAACACTTATGCAGCTAATCTTAAAATTACTCACGAAATACTTTTGGGGTGGGATTCAGTAAAGGAATTTGGATGGGATGCTTATGAGGTTTTTCAGAGATTTTTATCCGATTCGTTAACAACTGAAGCCTTATCAAATTGGAAGATTTATATTTTTTGTTATGCACTTTTTTGTATCGGCAGCAGCATGAAATTGAGCAGCTCAGACATCAAAAGCGCTGTTCACGGATTTCTCGTCATGGCAGGCTTGTTTTTTTTGATCAACCTTGCCTTGATTTATTGGGATCTTAGCAGTAAGGTCGGTGAACTCTTTTCCTACGGCGACTATTTATCTGCATTTTATCTAACAATGCTTTTCGCTCTAGTCCTCAATATACTGGTTTTAATCTCACTATCGGTAATTCAATCCGTCAAGTCCCTATTAAGATAACAATCTCTCAATAAACCAGTAGGATAGAAACCGGTCCCCTCACCGAAAACAATCAATCTTTCGCAAGCATTTCATCATCAAAGCAAAGGTATCTACTCGTCTGCAACATCCGGTTTATAGATCGAATGCCTTTTGCCTTACTCTTCCGGTATTGAATCTATCAGTCGTTCGTAATGATACTGTATTATCTGCGGAATCTTATGCTTAAGGTCCTCATCTTTCAATAATTTTTTATCTTTAATCTCATCAAACAACTTTTCTGTCAGCAGCATGATCAGCCTTAGTGATTTTGAATGCTTGGACGGTTTCCAATCATCGTATTTTTCAGGCTCAATAAACCTTCTTGAGAGCCGGACCTCATTTCCCTGGTGCTTTCCTTCAACTTTATTCCTTTGCACAACCTTATACCCCGATTTGTACTTATCATCTTTTTTAACAGTTATCGTAGTCTTATCCGGAAACGGATTTTCCGGACTTTTCGTAGTAATATCCCAGCGTACGGCAGAGTTATTCTTACTGATTAAGCAGGCACGTTTATAGTCCATGTATTCTCTAAATCCATTTAAATATTTAGGTATAGTTTTTAATCTGGGGAATGTAATTGACCGCTTGAACCGTCAAATCCGTAACAGGAATCAACAACCGGCAAAACCGGACCAACTCGAATATTCAAACAAATTCTTGGGCTTTCAAATTGACATGATTCCGAAACATCTTCGTTATTGGTTTTTACAACTTTGGCTGTTTATATTTATCGCAACCCTGTTTAACGGCTTCTGAGAACTTCCAGGAGAATTCCAATAGTCTCTTCGGCACTGCCCCAAACCACACGAGCCGAAGCTGTTTGGAAATCGCGATTTTGCAATCGCACCCCAAAGTCAATTAAAATAATTAAATTTAAAGCCATAAAGTAGAGATCAAGGTATTGCTTGTCAAGATTCTTTCATGCTGATTAATTCTTCTTTCTGATCTCATGATTTATTTAGAAAAAGTAACTTTTGAAGAGCGGACTTGCTTCACCTATATGCGATAAGCCCGTAAGGTTGAAGAATTTATAATCAAAAAATACTCATTATTATATATATAAACATCTTAAACACTTGAATAAGCCTTTATATTTTTGAAAATTTTTACAATTTTTTTATCATAATTTTACGATTTAGCTGAACATGCATACGATTTAAAAACCGGAAAGCATTGGTAAAATAAATTCAATATTTTAATTGTTAGCACTCTATTACTATTAACCTTTTTTAGTAACACACATTTTAAGCTTTGGTTTAGCCTTGCTTCCCCAACAAAAACAGGTTTTTATCCGGATATTGAATGTACTATCGGTTATCGGTTCGCGGAAGCATTGCTCTTGATTGGGCGAAAACTCGAAAGAGCATCTTCTCACTCAAACAAACGAGGACTGATCACTACATCATAGAGCTTCACCGTTGTATGGCATGGATTGAAAAGCCGGCAGGTCTTAAAAAATGCTAAAATCTGTTTAGGAATGGTACTATCCAATAGTCTGTTTGGTATGCAAGCCTGCGAAAAAAAAAATTTGTTTTAACAAATTATACACCCCCTTTCCACCGACCTTTGCAACTTAACACAATAATTACAAATCAGCTTTTTTCTTAATTGCGATCACAAGTTTTTTTTTGATACTGTTTTTTCGTCAGGGAGTTTTAGTATAGGTATTATGGGAAGTTGCTTCACTCGACTTCCTAAAGACGATTAAATCGCTGTTGAAATTTTTTCGATCCGATTATTCCATTGGAAATATACGGCGTAATTCGATGGGAAATGAGGCTTGGTAAGATTTGCACGGGGAAGCATAAATCCCTGTTTCACGTTCTAAATAGGTAGAGCTCGGTTTAGAATAGCCAAAGCCCGAAAGGAAAAATTTAACCCACAAGCAGCGTCAGTAAAGACTATCATAAGTTTCAATGTAGTTCTTTGCTACACCCCCACGTAAAGCAGTTTTACGTAACTGCACCGGTGTTCCCGAAAATCTTCATTTAAGCGTTATCAGTATGGAAAAATTAAAATCGATTAACGCAAAATTACCTTTGCCATTGATTAAGTGCTTGGAAACTGAATGGAGAAATCACAGTTACTCATACAGGATTCACTTTATGCGAAAGCTGACCATAACTGCTGCTGACGATTTCAAACAGGAAAAACAAATTAGGTTTAAGGAAAACAGTGCCTAATGGAAAGTAAGAATATTTCGGACCCAATTGTTGTTGAGATATTTAGGGTAGAGCAGGGCAAACAAAGTACTGATACAGATAAACGCCAGTTGGATGGAGTTGATTTGTTGCAAAATACAATGTTGAGCTACGAGCCCGATCTATATAATCCTGAAGTTTTAATAAAAACTTCCATGGATGCTCCCCTGATTAGAAACAAAATCGACGAACTCGAAGTTGAGGAGTGGCAAAACACAAGCGCTCTATTCGCTGAGCTACAAAACCTGGATTTCGATACTAAGAACCGATTGGGAAGCACACCTCCAATGCATCGGGCTATTTCTATTGATAAAAGAAATGGAAAACTTATTGGTGCTGCGATGATCGCTGATGATATGCCTCATGAGATCGCAACTGAGATCTTGGAAAAGGCTTTTTTTCAAAAATCATTAAACCATCCAATGATTTTTCACCAGGAACCAGTCAGATTTTCTAATCCCGTCATGCATCTTGGCACAGTTGATAAGCAGACCAAAGAACTAATGGGGGCGATTGAAAATTATATTCTTCAGGCTATCCATTCAAAAAAAGAAGAACAAAAATCACCAACTTCATTTGCCAATAAATCAATTCAATCGGGAAGTGGAGTAGTGCCCAATCAACATCAAATTCCGGTAATCAAAAAAAGGAAGACCAAACCTCCGCCAACAATTCGCATGAAACCGGCACCCAAAAGAGCAGAATCTGCGCGGGCCGACGTGCTGCCGGCGATACCCCTACAATCAATTCAAGCTGTGAAAATGAACGAAAAAACAATTCCGGAGAGCCAGGTATCAACCAAGTCCGGCGATAAGAAAAACAAAGCTGTCAGTCACGCTGAGCAGCAACCCGTTGATGAAAAGTGGTTTGCATCGCCCGGTAAACTAAATTGGAAGGAACGTAAAAGCAGGGATCGTAATATCGTTGATTTGACAGAAAAAATTATACACTTATCAAAATCCGATAATACACCTCCCCGGGAATTGATAGTTTCTTATCTGGCATCCTTGAGTACGCCTCAGTACGAGTTTCTGGAAAAATTGATCGATTGTTTTTTAGAAAGACCTGCTTTGAATAAGGAGAAGGTAATCGCAAAGGAACAGCCACAGAAAGCAGTAACTCCGGAAAAAAAGACCCTTGAGCCACCACCAACCACTATGACTGAAACTGACCAAAAAGAGGAAATTATGACTGATCCGATAAAACTCGAAGAACCGGTTATGATTGAATCCGCTATTACCAATGAATCAATACTGCTAGACCCTGAGTTAGAGGAGTTTAAAGGAATATCGGAGGAGGAAAAAGCATTGCACTTAAAAATCCTCGATTATCAAAAGAAACACAATGTTTCCTATGACCACGCTGCCGGCGTGGTCCTGAAATAGAATGGACGGAGCCTTCATATGCCGCGTTTTAAAGATCTAAGCCTCGGAAACAGTATTATCCTGACAAATATTGCCAGATCATACTCAAACAGTGAGCTGATCAGTGAGAAAGTGTTTCCGACTGTTGAAGTAGAAAAAGAGAATGCGAAAATTCCCCAATGGGACAAGTCCTCTTTTCGGGTGTTTAACACCCGAAGAGCTGTGAATTCCGGCGGAAACTATATCCCCCCGGGCTCTGTTTCCACGATTCCCGTCGATTTACATGAAGAGGAACTACGTTCCCTGATAGACACCAGGGAAAACAACGCAGCCGAATTTGACCTGCAAGCCCAACGAACAAGAGAAGCCAGAGACGGGGTTCTCCTTTCCGCCGAAGTTCGCTGTGCCAACCTGATCCAGGATCCGGGGCAATATCCTGACGCCCATAAAAACGCCCTTCATTCAGCTGATGATAAGTTTTTGTCGGATCGGTCAGACCCGAGGGGGGTTATTGCGGACGGTAAACGAAATGTCCGCTATAAAATCGGAAAAATCCCCAACACCCTGGTGTTAAGTTACAGCGTATACAGCCGTTTGAAAGAGCATCCGCAACTGAGAAATACCTTTAATTTGGGTGATATCAATCTCAACCGTTCGATCACCCGGCAGATCATGATGGAGGAATTCGAGGTCGAGCGTATTTTAATTGGGAATGCAGTCTGCGTTGATCCCAGGACTGATCTGTTTATAGATGTTTGGAATGACAACATCGCACTGATCTATCAACCGGAACTGCCAAACAAAAATACACCGGCTTTTGGTTATACATTCCGCCTGAAAGGATACCCTAAAGTGAAAAAATACTGGCGTGACGGCTCCCGAAAGGTGATGGTCGTGGAATATACAGATCTATTGTCACATCACATAATTGGTCCGGAAGCCGGGTATTTGATCTCAAACACCATGGATTGATTCAAAAAATCAAAAATATAAACTCAACAATCATAACTATTAAAATGATTCCTCAATTGACTGAAAATCCGGGCAAGACGATCACCATAACCGCCAAGGAGGTTCTGGAGCCATACAGATTTGTGGGTTTTACCGGACACATCTGTGGAAATGGTGATAAAGCCCTTGGTGTAGTGACCTCTCAATCCAGTCCCTTTTCTGCCGATGAAGACGCAGCTGTCGTGGTAGATGGTGTAGTAATTGTAGAAGTTGCCGAAGCTTTTTCTCAAGCGGACGTCGTAAGAGGAATGGCTGTAACATCCGATATAAACGGTCGTGGAATTAAGGCTAATGGTCAGGATTTCGTCAATGGATACGCTTTGACTGCTGCCAGTGGCCCGGGAGATCATATTCGCTTGAAGCTTGTTTAGCAACAAACCTGGTTGTAACCCATCCTGCCTTTGTCTTGCTGATATAAAACCAGTCAGGCGGCAACTTGCAGGAATTCACTTAAAGTATCGTCTGGCCAATTAGCCTGTTTAGAATGAAAACCTAGCTCTCGAAAAATAATGGAAAAAAGGATACCAAAAATCGAAGTCCCTTCCAATCGAAGAAGGGAATTAAACATCCCGGAGCTGATAGGTGCGGATATCAGCACAATCCTTGTTACTGTCGATGGTCAACCTCAGAAGATCTCGACCACTGATATTGAAGGTCGATTCAGAGTCGATTTTACAACTGTAGAACCCGGCAGGTGCGTGGATCTCGTTTTCATGAAAAATAATCCGGTCAGCCGGGAAATCAGTGTCAGAGGTACCGACATTCTCTCTATCAGTATTCCTGATATGACAGCCCTCAGAGTCTTGCCCTTGATCAAAGAGAGAGAGTTTTCAAGCTATACCGGATCACAGTTCGGGCTTTTTCTTTCCATCCTGCTGGCGGCAGGAATAAAAGCTCCCCAATTAATCCAGGCTTTTTCTGCTTATGGATTAAAAATGTTTCGTGTCAGGGTTTTTGATAAGCGAAACAGGTTTTCCGCCCTGGAAAACTTTTGCAGAAAGCTGATCGCGAATGTTGATTACATGACAGTGAAGGAACTGGAAGCAGAGGTATTTATCCCTGTGGTTAACGGTTCAACGGGCAAGCAGGGGTTCATTACCAGGGAAAATACTCCTGATTTTCCACTGCTTTCAGCAATCAAATGCTCAGTAGCAAGTCTGATGGATTATGTTCCATTGAGAACAGATGGTGAACCAGTCGGTACTGAAGATGCTTTTTTTGGACCCGGGTTAATCTGGGGGTATTCGACCTTCTCTTTTAACTGTCCCGATTTGACTCTGTATCATTATGTAAAAAACAAGAACCTCAATTTTACCACTTACGCCTCTTACCCGGAGCTGACCCCAAAAAGCCCGAAACGAATAAAGAATCACAAAGAGATGTCTTCCCATTTTCAGGTGGATGAAATTGGCAAAAGAATTCATCTGGAGGAGGTAGCCAGTATTATGCCGGAACTGGTAACCAACTACGATTTCACTTTATTAGAACCCCTGCCGGTTTTGAATTATGCGAATCTCAACCAGATTCGACTACTTGTGAATGGAGTTTAAAATGGAAAAGATTAAACAATTCTTTGCCGCACCGACTCAATGGCAGCGACTCGCCCTTTTAAGTCTGTTGAGTATGTTTATTTCCCACCTTATTTTGCTTAGCTCTCAAAGCTCTGGTGCGAGCAACGAGATTGACATTTTCTCGCTTGTGGCAGGTGCTGTGATCCTCTTGTTTGTGGTGGGTTGGTCTGCATTAAATGGAACCAGCAGTCCCAAGTTTGTTACCCGGAGCATTGGTGTGGTATGCGGCAGTTTTGAAATTCATCGTCTGGCATACAGCTTCATATGGCCAAAAAAATTAAATGAAATGGAAGCGCCAACATTCCAAGTTTTTGCAATTACCTTGATTATCGGGTTGCTGCTACAGTCACTCACTGGTAAGTCATTGTCCGATTTATTGGTGGGAATCAAAGAAAAACTACAAAGAGGAAACAAAGCCACCTTAGCAAAAGTCGTTCCCAAGGAACAAGAAACCACAAAAAATACAGATACTTCACTTTCAAAAGCCAAACTATCTGAAGCCCTGGTAAAAAAATGAAACTGCTAGGATCTGCAATCACCTATATTGTTTGGACACTGGATAAGGACCTGAGATTTGTCGTGCTGATGACCATTGCCTTGACTTTTTCGACCATTCTTGGTGTTAAAATCTGGCTGCCGGTGCATACCAGTTGTCCGGCAACTTTTGGAGACGGCGAATTTCAACTGTCCGACATCTATTATTTAATAAAATACCTGTTTGCCACCTTTTTGACCTTAGTTCCTTGGCTATTACCGCTTAAAGCGCTTTAGGAGATTCAGATGAAAAGACTATATACCAATGTTGATATGCATAATCGTTCACGTCTCAACAAAATGCTCTTCTTCAATACTCGTGAACGAGATCTTTTATGGGCCAAACGGATTGCCATCATCATATTGGTTCTCTATTTTATTTTTTCCACGATTATACTGATGATTGCAAGGAGTTATCCGGATTCTGCCGTTGCAAAAACCGTCCGTGCCGTATTTTTCGATGTGGATCCGCAGATAGCAAAACAAGCCGTTCAGACAGGAAATATAATAATTGACAGGTTCAAGGCAATTATCAAAAGCAACGATGAAATCCGGTATACAAACTACGGTCGGCACCCGCTTCAAGACCAATTTCCCAAGATTTCTCCAATGACTTACCTGGGTAATGGAATACTTGCCACGGAAACAGCCCTGACTGTGGAAGAATATTACGGCGGTGATTGTGCTCTCACAAAAGAACAAGCCGAACTCCACGATAAAGCCTATTGTCATAACACAGTCCGGCTGACCTATGAAAAAGCCCAACAGGCATGTACCGTAAAGTTCGGAGGACAGGTAGCCGACTACCATGAGTATATGAAGTATGTTTTTCCATCAAACAGAACCACAATCATCAATCAAAAGCATTGGACTCGTCAGTTAAGAATAGATGAAGGATTCTTTTTTGATACAAATCTGCGACTGGTATTGGATCCGGCAGCGCCTAACCAGTTTGAGTTTGAAGAGGAGGATGAAAAATACGCGTTTTTCTGTGTGACGGATATTGCCAGTTTGCCTCAGAAAAATGAGGAGGGGGAGACGGCTGAATAAGATCAGAAGAGATATAAAAGGTTGCTTCACCGCGACTTTTTAAGACGATGAAATTGAGTATCAAAGGCGCCCCTCATGGGGCGTTTCGTTTTTATTCCCCATCAGGCATTTGATCAACGGTAGAGTATTGCTCTTCCTGATTGTTTTGACGATTCACTTCATTGTGTATGCGATTGATTAGGTGCAACGACACCTTTGCCGGCAGCTCTCCTAAGGCGGTTAAAATGACGTTTGTTTCTTGCTCGGTAAAAATGAATGTATACTCCATTTGTTTCACTCCTGAATGTTGTTTACCTGGTTAGCTACAAAACTAGATTCATGCGACTTGCTTGCGAATGCGAATAAAAGTGGCCCTTCGGTCAACTAGTGTAATCCGGCCAATTATAACTAAGTGTTCTAACAAACAATTACAACGTTGTACAATAGTTAGGCAATGGATTAAAACCAAACCACAATTTTAAAATTGAGTTTAACTTGTTAGGTCCTTTTGGTTAGGTTCATGGAAACACTGTCTAAAAAACAAGAGCAATTAAAAACCCCGCTCACGCCGATATTTCCGCAGCGTGATCCCAGGGTTTCGACAGTGGTCATGTTGTACCGCGATCAACTGCAAAGAAGAGAGGAGGAAAAGCAGGAAAAAAGCTCGGTTTTTAACGGGCATCGCAATGAACTGATCCAAAGGGCAATCAACACCAATCCGGCTATTCAAAGACGTGCCCAATTAGCCGCACGAGGACCCAACCGAGATTTCACCTCCGAACCGACTTCAGGCATTCCAATTCAAAGACAGCCCCAAATAGCCGCTATAGTTTCCGGATATAACCATTATCTGCAAAGCAAACAAGCCCAACA
>JANQLH010000228.1 GCA_028280735.1 SAR324 cluster bacterium
GCGTAAAAGCAAATAATAATTAGGGAGATTTCAAGTGCCAAGATCACTTAAAAAAGGTCCTTTCATCGATGATCACTTGCTGAAGAAGTGTAACGAAGCGAAGGAAAAAGGAGATCGAAAAGTCATCAAGACCTGGTCTCGACGATCCGTCATCCTGCCTGATTTTGTCGGACTGAACGTGGCAGTACATAACGGAAACAAATTTATCCCGATTTACATTACAGAAAATATGGTCGGTCATAAATTTGGGGAATTCGCTCCTACAAGAACTTACAGAGGACATGTTACCAAATCTGACAAACGCGGTAAGAAGGCCAAATGAAAGCAAATAAAACTATTCAAACCAAGGCGTCCATTGCAAAAGCATCCATGCGCCATGCGCGAGTTGCTCCCAGGAAGGCGAGACTGGTTATCGATCAGATTCGCGGTTTAAACGTAACTTATGCATTAGCCACCCTGGAGCACACAAGAAGAAGCGCAAATCCAATTGTGGAAAAAGTACTTAGATCTGCTATTGCAAACGCTGTTGAAAAAGACAGCTCCCTGAACCCTGATGATCTGGTGGTAACAGAAGCCAGAGTAGACAAGGGCAGAACTCTTAAACGGATTCGCCCCAGGGCAATGGGAAGAGCAACCCAGATCCTGAAGCATTCGAGTCATATTTCGCTTGCTGTAGGTTAAGAACCATTATCGAACTATCCTAAAGATCAGGAGGAAACAGTTTGGGACAAAAAGTCAACCCGATTGGGCTTAGATTAGGCATCACAAAAAGCTGGCAATCTAATTGGTACGCGGAAAAAAGGTATGCTGACATTTTGTTGGAAGACATCAAAATTAAAGAGTATATCAATAAAGAATTGAAGCATGCCGGAATCGCCAACATCGAAATTGAGCGTGCCGCTAAGAACCTAAAGATTTACATTCACGCCATGAGACCTGGTATTATCATCGGTCGCAAGGGTGAAGAAGCTGAAAAAGTAAAGCAGAAAATTGCCGGGATCGTTAAGCATCAAGACCTGGTAGTTAATATCAAGGAAGTCCGCAGACCGGAAATGGACGCCCAATTGTTGGCCAACAACATTGCCATGCAGTTAGAGCGCAGGGTTGCCTTTCGCAGGGTTATGAAAAAGACTATCCAGAACGTCATGAGATTCGATGTCACCGGGTGTAAGATTATGGTAGCCGGTCGACTGAACGGCGCTGAAATGGCCAGAACAGAATGGATCATGGAAGGTCGAATTCCACTGCATACCTTGAAAGCCGATATTAGTTACGCTGTGGCTAAAGCAAAAACAGTTTATGGAATCCTGGGAGTTAAGGTTTGGGTCTTCAACGAGCCTAAGAAGACAGCTGCCCGGGGCAGACGAAGAAGAAGAAAGTTTAATAGGGAGAATTAGTCATGTTAATGCCTTCAAGGACTAAATACCGCAAGCGCCAAACAGGTAGAATTAAAGGTGAAGCTTCCAGGGGTAACAGACTTAATTTTGGTTCCCTGGCTATTCAAGCTACGGGAAGAGGGTTTGTTACTTCAAGACAGATTGAAGCCAGCCGGCGCGCAATGACACGGTATGTAAAAAGGGACGGAAAAATCTGGATCAGAATCTTTCCGGACAAACCGATCAGCAAAAAGCCTGCTGAAACTAGAATGGGTAAGGGTAAAGGATCTGTAGACCATTGGGTATGCCCCGTAAAACCGGGAAGAATTCTATTTGAAATTGAAGGAGTCAGCCCAGAGATTGCCAGGCAAGCCTTCAAATTGGCCCAATACAAGCTTCCGATCAAAACAACGATTATTTCACGAGAGGAACAATAATGAAAGCTGCTGAATTACGCCAACTTTCAGAGGAAGATTTGAAGTCCAAAATACAAAGTTTGGAAGAGAACCTATTCCGCTTGAAGTGCAACAAGACTATCGGGCAGCTTGATGACACATCCGCTCTGAAAACGGCCAGGAGAGACATCGCCAGGGCCAGGACGATATTAAGGGAATCATTCCAACCATCAAAATAAGAACGGATAACTCAGATACAAGTTTGCCAGACCAGGAAATAATATGGAAACAACCAAAAAGGCCATAGCCAGAAGACGTAAAGTACTTCAGGGAATAGTTGTTAGCGACAAGATGGAAAAAACCGCTGTCGTGAATGTTGAAAGGACAGTTCAACATTCTTTATACAAGAAAACGGTTAGAAAGAGTAAAAAATACAAAATTCACGACGAAGAAAACGCATGTGGAATTGGCGATCAGGTAAGACTCATCGAATGCAAACCGATTAGTAAGGATAAATGCTGGCGGTTACTGGAAGTCGTCCGAAAAGCTGTCTAATGATCAACAATTATTAAGTTTAGAGGAGATATTCGATGATACAAACTCAATCGCGAATGGAAGTCGCCGACAATTCCGGAGCAAAAGTCATCCAATGTATCAAGGTACTCGGTGGTTCACACAGAAGATACGCACGAATTGGAGATTTAATTGTTGCTTCCGTTAAACAGGCTGCTCCCCAAAGTAAAGTTAAAGCAGGTGAAGTTGTGCGTGCTGTGATCGTTAGAACTTCCTATGCAACTCAACGAACCGACGGAACAACGATTCGATTCGACTCCAATGCCGCCGTTATTTTGAATCCAAAACTGGAACCAATCGGAACCCGTATTTTTGGACCTGTAGGCAGAGAGCTTCGAAATAAGAACTTTATGAAAATCGTTTCACTGGCTCCCGAAGTCGTTTAATACACAAAGAGATCACAATGAATGCAAAGAAAAAAAAGGGAGCACCGCTCAAGAAAAAGAAGCTCCTTTTAAAGCAAGGCGATGTAGTTCAGGTTATTAGCGGAAAAGATAAGGGAACTACAGGGGAGATTTTAAGTATTGACCGCTACAAGGAAAAGGTTGTCGTGAAAGGCGTAAATATCGTGACAAAACACATAAAACCCAAACAGGCCGGTCAAGAAGGGAAAATCGAAAAATTCGAAGCACCCATTCATTATTCAAACGTTCTGCTCTTCTGCGAAAAGAGCGGTAAGGGAGAGCGATTGAAGATTAGAATCAATGACGATAACACGAAAACAAGGATTTTTGCCCAGTCAAACATCCCGGTTGAATAATCAAGGAAACAACGTGTCAGCTCTATACGAAAAATATAAAACATCAGTCGTTGATATTCTGAAGAAGGAATTGAAAATAGAAAATGTTCATGATATCCCCCGGCTGACAAAGGTAGTCATCAACGTCGGTGCCGGAGAGGCAGTCCAGAACATCAAATGTCTCGATGTTATCCAGGAATACATCACGGATATCGCCGGTCAAAAACCGGTGATCAGAAAAGCGAAGAAATCGGTTGCGAGCTTTAAGCTGAGAGAAGGTCAGCCGATTGGTGTGAAGGTTACACTGCGTCGAAAAAAAATGTACGACTTTCTTGAGCGATTGATCGACACTGCCCTGCCAAGGGTAAGGGACTTCAAAGGAATTCCTCAAAAGGCTTTTGATGGTCGTGGAAATTACACACTGGGAATCAAGGAACAACTGGTATTTCCCGAAGTCAATTTTGAGAAGATCGATCAGGTCAGGGGAATGAACATTACAGTTGTTACATCAGCCAAGACTGATGATGAAGGAAAGCTTTTACTTAAATCACTTGGATTACCTTTCAGAAAAAATTAGAGAAAAAGAATGGCAAAAAAGTCTTGGATAGCTAAAGCAAAAAGACCTGCAAAGTTTAAAGTACGACAAAGAAACCGTTGCTCAATCTGCGGAAGGTCCAGAGGATACATCAGAAAATTTGGAATCTGTCGGATTTGTTTCAGAATTAGAGCCGGTTTTGGGCAATTGCCGGGTGTAACCAAATCAAGCTGGTAGGACAGGAGTTTTCCTGCATCACTACCATTATCAATCAACAAGAAGTTACTGGGAAATCTCATGTCAATGTCCGATCCTATCGCAGACATGCTGACTCGGATGAGAAACGCATTACTGCGAGAACATGAACAGGTAAGTATACCATCTTCGAAAATTAAAGAAAATATTGCGAAGGTGTTGAAAGCAGAGGGGTTTATTAACGATTATGCCGTTAACGACGCCCCTGTAGGTAAGGAACTGGTTGTTACCCTGAAATACTCAACAAAGGGTGAACCGGTTATTAGAAATATTCAAAGAATCAGCAAGCCCGGTTTGAGGGTATTCAAAGGGTTCAATTCACTAAAACCCGTTTTGAACGGCCAAGGTATTTTCGTTATATCTACCTCAAAAGGCGTCATGTCAGATGCTCAGTGCAAGGAAATGCGAGTAGGTGGTGAAGTGCTCTGCGCTGTAAGCTAAACCAGACAAAATGAATTAACAGGGAGAAGATCAAAATGTCCAGACTTGGCAAAAGACCGGTCGCATTAAACTCCAAAGTAAAAAGTGACTATAAGGATCGGCAGTTAAAAGTAAAAGGACCGGTGGGTGAAATGAGTTTCACCATACCCGAGGGCGTCGAATTGGATCTTACTAAGGAAGAGATTAAAGTCCTTGTCGACTTTGACAAAAAAGAAGGCCGAACGATAGGCGGCACGGTTCGCTCAATCATCAACAACATGGTTCATGGAGTAACCGAAGGATTCACCTTGAATCTTGAACTGGTTGGAGTTGGATACAGGGCCCAGGTATCCGGTCAAAAATTAACCCTGGCGCTGGGATATTCGCATCCTATTGAATACCCCCTGCCTAAAGTGGTAAAAGCCGAGGTTGAAGGAAATACCAAAATCACCTTGAAAAGCTGCGATAAGCAGGTACTTGGTCAGACAGCCGCTGAAATCAGGCAATACAGGCCACCTGAGCCTTACAAAGGCAAGGGTATTCTGTTCGTCGGCGAACGAATCATTCGCAAGGCTGGTAAAGCAGCCAAGGCTTCTGCTTAAGGCATATTTAATCTCAAGTTAAAGACAATCCTGAAAAGGAATTAGCATACTGAAAACCCATGAACGCAGCAAAGAAAAGACTTCTTGCAAGAAAGCGCAACAAAGCTCACGTAAGAAAAAGAATCAGCGGAAACGATGCAAGACCCAGGGTTTCCGTTTTTAGAAGTGCAAAACATATATACGGTCAGGTAATTGATGACGTGAAAGCAGAGACTTTATTGAGTGTTTCGTCTCTTGAGAAAGAGGTTAAGGAACAGATTAAAGGCCATTCCGGAAATAAAGCGGCTGCACAGTTAGCCGGAAAAGTTCTCGGTGAGAAGCTGAAAGCCAAAGGTCATGAAACTATTGTATTTGATCGTAACGGATATCTGTTCCACGGCAGGATAAAAAGCTTTGCCGACGGAATTCGAGAAGCCGGCATTAAGTTTTAACGTTATCGATTCAATCCTATAATTTAGAGGTATCGTTTTGGCTGAGAACGAAAAAAGTGAATTCATTGAAAAAGTCATCGAAGTAAAGCGTGTTTCCAAAGTAGTTAAAGGCGGTCGACGCTTCAGTTTCAGCGCACTTGTTGTTGTAGGCGATGGAAAAGGAAGGGCCGGTACCGGACTGGGAAAGGCAAATGAAGTGATTGAGGCTGTAAGAAAAGGAACTGAAAAGGCAAAACGAGCCATGAAGCCTTTCTGCATATACAAAAATTCAATTCCTCATCAAGTAATGGGTAAACACGGCGCTGCCAAGGTGTTGATCAAGCCATCCAAGCCTGGTAGCGGAATCATCTCTTCCGGAGCTGTAAGAGCTGTTGCCGAAGCAATTGGTATTAAAGATATTAACGCCAAGGCATTGGGTTCTAACAACGTTCATAATTTGGTACACGCTACCGTAAACGGATTACAACAGATCAAAAGTTTTGCCGACATCGCTGAACGCCGTAACAAAACTGTTGATGAAGTCTGTGTAATCGATTTTTAGGAAGAGAACATGGCTGGACAGATTAAAGTAAAACTGGTCAAAAGCGGAATCGGATTTCCCAAGGATCAGCGTGACACAATAAAAGGATTGGGGCTTAAAAAACTGCAACAAACCAAGGTGTTAAATGACACTCCTGCTATCAGGGGTATGATCAAAAAGATTATTCATTTGGTGGAATACGAAACAGTCTAGAGCAATTGCGACTGTTGATAACAAAACTCAACCTTCAGCGCACACAAACAGATGTTACACAATCTTGAAAAGGCCCCGGGTTCCGCTCACAAGAACAGGAAAAGACTCGGGCGAGGTCCCGGATCAACTGACGGAAAAACATGCGGTAGGGGACATAAAGGGCAAAACTCCAGATCCGGTGCCAAGAGAAGAATCGGATTTGAAGGTGGTCAGATGCCAATCCATCGCAGACTGCCAAAAAGAGGTTTTAACAATATATTTCGGAAGGAATACGCGATCGTTAACCTGGGCGACATTGTTACCTGCAAGAAAATCGATCAGAGTCAGCCTATTACAGTTGCTGTGTTGGCGGAATCAGGCTTGATTAGAAATCAGAAGCTTCCGGTTAAGGTTCTGGGTGAAGGGACACTGGAAGCCGCGTTAACCATTGAAGCACAAAAATTCAGCGCCTCAGCGGAAAAGAAGATTCAGGACGCGGGCGGAAAGGCAACCGTAATACAATAAACTCAATATGCTGGAAGTCTTCAAGAATATTGCAAAAATAGAAGAACTGAGAAAGAGAATTTTGTTTTCGTTTGCCATGCTGGTGGTATTTCGCATTGGCGCTCACATACCGGTTCCCGGAATCGACAGCGCTGCATTGGCTGCCTTTTTCGAAGCAAATGCCAGGGGTATCCTGGGCAACCTGGATATGTTTTCGGGTGGTGCATTGAGCAACATGACCATTTTTGCTCTTGGAATCATGCCGTATATCAGCGCTTCCATCATCATGCAGTTGTTGACTGCAGTGTTTCCATACTTGGAAAGACTTTCCAAGGAAGGGGAAGCCGGGCGTAAAAAGATCACCCAGTACACACGATACGGAACGATTGTTTTAAGCATCATCCAGGGATTCGGAATTGCCGTCGGACTGGAAAGTATGGCCTTGACAGGCAACCGGGTAGTACTGGCCGGTATTAGCTCCTGGGCGTTCAGATTTACAACCGTGATCACGCTGACTGCTGGTACCGCATTCATCATGTGGATGGGAGAGCAGATGAGTGAAAGAGGCATTGGAAACGGTATCTCATTGATCATTTTTGCCGGTATTGTAGTCGGTATCCCAACCGCTTCGATTCAATCCATCGCATTATTTCAGACCGGCGAACTCACGCTGTTTATTCTGATTCTGGTAGGTGTTATTGCCCTGGCTGTAATTGGCATCGTTATTTATTTTGAAACTGCCCAGCGGAAGATTCCCATACAATATGCAAGGAGACAACAGGGCAACCGGGTATTTGGAGGTCAGTTCACTCACCTGCCTCTAAAAATCAATGCCGCAGGTGTTATCCCCCCGATCTTTGCATCTTCC
>JANQLH010000237.1 GCA_028280735.1 SAR324 cluster bacterium
GATTCCCTTCAAACCTACCCGTGTTATATTGCAGGATTTCACCGGTGTTCCTGCTTTGGTTGATTTAGCCTCCTTGCGCAGCTCCATGAAGGACTTTCAAGGAGATCCCGCAGTGATCAACCCTCGTGTTCCCGTTGATCTTATCATCGATCATTCCATACAGGTCGACTCTTTCGGTTTACCGGGTTCACTCCAAACCAATATGGACAGGGAATTTGAACGCAATCAAGAAAGATACGAGTTTCTGAAATGGGGACAGGGTAGTTTTAAAAACCTAAATATTTATCCACCAGGAGTTGGGATAGTTCACCAGGTCAATCTTGAAGCCCTGGCCAGTGTTGTTCAGCAGCGAGACGGACTGCTGTTTTCCGATACCGTAGTCGGAACCGATTCCCACACACCTATGGTCAACAGTCTTGGTGTTTTAGGATGGGGAGTCGGAGGAATTGAAGCAGAATCGGTGATGTTGGGACAACCCATTTACATGCAGATTCCACAGGTGGTTGGATTTAAACTCAACGGAAAACTGGAAACAGGGACCACAGCCACAGACCTGGTTTTCCGCATCGTGCAGATATTAAGAGAAATTGGTGTTGTAGAAAAATTCGTAGAATTTTTTGGCGATGGTCTTTCAGGATTGAGCCTCGCAGACAGGGCAACAATTTCAAACATGGCACCGGAATACGGCGCAACGATCGGCTTTTTCCCGACAGACGATGAAACCTTGAATTATCTTGAAAGCACAGGACGAAGCAAAGAACTGGTTGAACGGGTCGAGCATTATACAAAAGAACAAGGCTTATATCGAACGGATGGAATGACGGCACCCGTTTTTTCCGATCTGGTTGAACTGGATCTTGCAACCGTTGAACCCTCGCTGGCAGGTCCTAAGCGACCACAGGACCGGATTAGTCTCTTCGACATGAAACCCAACTGGCATAAGGTTTTAACAGATCCAATCAAACAAAGAGGATACGAACTTAAAAGCAGTGAATTGGAAGCGTCCTCCGAAGTAACATTACCGGATAAGGGCGTAACTGTTACCTTAAATCACGGTTCGGTGGTTCTCGCGGCCATTACTTCCTGCACCAATACCAGTAACCCTTCCGTGATGATTGCAGCGGGAATTCTGGCCAAAAAGGCCAGAGCCAAAGGTTTAAAGGTAAAACCATGGATCAAGACATCTCTCGCCCCGGGTTCAAGGGTTGTGACAGATTACCTAAACAAATCCGGTTTGAATGAATACCTGGAGCAACTCGGCTTTTTCACCGTGGGATACGGATGTACCAGCTGCATTGGTAATTCCGGTCCTTTAGCCGACCCTATCAGCAAAGCCATAGTTGATGATGATCTCGTTGTAGCTTCTGTGTTGTCCGGAAACAGAAACTTTGAAGGCCGTGTCAATCCCTTGACCAAGGCCAACTTTCTAGCAAGCCCGCCACTAGTAGTCGCATACGCTATTGCCGGTACGATTGACATAGATTTGGAAAACGAAGCGATTGGAACCGCGGATGACGGATCTCCGGTGTTCTTGAAGGATATTTGGCCAAACGCCGAGGAAATCGCCGAAGTTGAGAAAGTGATTACCCCGGATATGTATAAGGAACGATATAGTAATTATGAAGAGCTTTCACCCATCTGGAATTCGATTCCTGCAAAAGGCGAAGTTTCCTACGACTGGGATGACTCTTCCACCTACATCCGGAATCCGCCTTTTTTCAAAAATATGAAAAAAACCGTCGGGCCGCTTAAAGATATTGTGAATGCCCAGACACTGGTTAAAGTCGGTGATTCGGTAACAACAGACCACATATCTCCTGCAGGAGCCATTGCCATAGTGTCTCCGGCTGCCGATTATTTAACGGAAAGGGGAATTGAGAAAAAAGATTTCAATTCTTATGGAGCGAGACGAGGGAACGATGAGGTAATGGTCAGAGGAACCTTTGCCAACATCAGGCTCCGAAACCAGCTGGCTCCGGGAACGGAAGGAGGTGTTACCACTTATCTGCCAACCGGAGAACAGATGAGCATTTATGAAGCTGCGGAAAAATATAAAGCTTCCAACACTCCGTTAATCGTACTGGCAGGACGTGAATACGGCACAGGCTCTTCCCGAGACTGGGCAGCCAAAGGAACTTACCTGTTGGGAATTAAGGCGGTTGTGGCTGCAAGCTACGAAAGAATACACCGTTCCAATCTTTTGGGAATGGGAGTTCTTCCGCTTCAGTTTAACGATGGGGCCTCTCCTGATTCCCTTGGATTAACCGGCAAAGAAACCTTTTCCATCCTGGGTCTGAACGATGATCTAAAACCCGGACAGGATTTGATTCTGAAGGCGGATGACAAGGAGATTCCTGTGAAAGTTCGCCTGGATACACCTGTTGAGATTGAATATTATAAGAATGGCGGTATTTTACATACCGTACTCCGCAATTTCCTTAAAAGTGCGGCTTAATTACGGTCATTAATGCTTAGGACCATTGGGAAAGGTTGCTGACAGCTTTTCCCAATCATTCAACCGACACCCGAAACGCGCTCTCGGCGTTCGGTTTAAGAACTAAACCGAAATGTCTAACGCAATAGTGTGACTCGTTTTTTCCGTTAGCTTATTATGTTAATTCCGTATTTTTCGAATTGCCTGTCCGCAGTGACAATCAACAGATTGTTCAATTGGGCGGTAGCAATAATGAAGCGATCACACAGATCTGTATGAATGCCAGGAAGCTTTGTTGAGGTAACTGCAATTTGTCCATTAATAGCAATTTCCAACAAATCATGACTATCCATGACCTCAGAATACCATCGCCCGGGATCGCATGGAAGCTCTATACCACCCTTATTGTACTTTAGGGAAATCTCAAATGCTGAAATTGAAGAGACATACACGTTTTTGGCGTTTTCAATTGAATCCAAAGCAATCTTAGATAACTCCCCACCACCCATAGCAAGCCAAATCAGCCCACAAGTATCAAGTAAAAGATTTTCAGACATCCCATTCGTCTTCAGTTAGAGGTTCGGTAAGATCACATTTGATTTTTACTTGACTCAAAAATAAATCAGCCTTAATTCGGCTTTTCTTTTTATGAGGTACAATATCAGCAATTGGATTTCCGTTTCTGCAGATCACGAATTTCTCTCCCGTCTTCTCTATCTCTGTCAGAATAGCAGAAAGCCTGGTTTTGGTTTCATGAATATTTAGTGTCTTCATTAAGCAGCTCCTTGTTTAGTTTATAAGACTTAGTTTAATGGACTAATAGCATTTGTCAATCAAAGATTTCCTGATTCCTTTTCTTGGATTCCTCAAGAGATGACGGGAAAAACAGAGAAATACAGGGGGAGGATGAAAATGTGGAAATAGTTGTATAGTCCACGGATTTAGTCACCTGATTTTTAGGAAATGGCAGTGAATGGGTGATCCTTTTATAAATGCCTCCTTTTGGTTTGTAAGCTTGACAAAACACAATATAGCGTCTAATTTGCAATCAAATCGATAATTAGACGAGGATTGTTTTAATGTATCTTACCAGAACACTTCAAAACTACATTGGCAAGGCTTCCGACCAGTTTCCTGTATTGCTTTTGACCGGTGCCAGGCAGGTCGGCAAAACAACGATACTTCGACAACTTGCTGACAAAGATAGAACTTATGTTACCTTGGATGATCCGTTGGTCTTAAGCCTAGCTAAAGAAGATCCAGCTCTTTTTATGCAGCGATTTGGCACCCCGGTATTAATAGACGAGATTCAATATGCTCCCCAATTATTGCCATATATCAAAATGGTTGTGGACGAAGTTGGAAAACCAGGATTGTTTTGGTTGACAGGATCTCAACAATTTCAACTGATGAGAGGTGTTTCAGAGTCTCTGGCAGGTCGGGTAGGTATTGTACAGTTATACGGTTTTTCTTTAAGAGAAATTGAAGGGAAAGGCCAAGAGGTAGAACCGTTTTTACCCCAAGCTGATTCAATCCAAACAAAAGTTCAAAACAGAGCAACAATTGACTTGAAAAGCCTGTTTCGCAGAATCTGGCGAGGATCATATCCAATGGTTTCAATATCGCCGGAAATAGATCGTGATTTGTTTTATAGCTCATATGTTCAAACATACCTGCAAAGGGATGTTCGAGATCTGGCTAAAGTGGGCGACGAAATGGCTTTTGTAAAATTTATCCGGGCTGCAGCAGCAAGGACAGGGCAGTTACTTAATTACTCTGATCTTTCCAGAGATGCTGATATTTCTCCAAATACCGCTAAATCTTGGGTTTCCATCCTTCAAACTACTGGAATAATACAGCTGATTGAGCCATATTTCTCTAATGTTACCAAAAGAATGGTCAAAGCTCCGAAACTGTATTTCCTTGATAGTGGTTTGTGTACTTATTTGACTGAATGGTCTAGCCCCGAAACACTTGAAGCCGGGGCAATGTCAGGGGCAATTTTTGAAACCTGGGTTGTTTCAGAGATACTGAAAAGTTGGAACCATAACGGTAAAATGATCTCGTTTTACTATTATCGAGACAAGGATAAGAAGGAAATAGATCTCCTTATTGTTCAAGATGGAAAAGTATATCCTATTGAAATTAAAAAAACAGCTTCGCCAACAAACCAATCAATTCGTCACTTTTCTGTTTTAAAGAAGCTGACCTTGCCTATAGGCCCAGGCGGATTGGTTTGCCTGGCCACTGATTCTTTACCTTTGGCAGAAAACATCCATTCGATACCAGGTGCTGCCTTATAAAAGTTACGAAGTGATCCCGG
>JANQLH010000036.1 GCA_028280735.1 SAR324 cluster bacterium
GACAGCACGTTAATCCTCTAGCTGAATTCCGGCAACTGACACAAGGCCGGATAAAGCTTTGGCGATTTTCCGTTCAGACATTAAACATGAAACATGGACAATTTTATTCCGGTGAGTATTGCACACTGAAAGCAAGTGAATGTTAAAACGGCAGCTCGGGGTAACCAAGACTGCCGGCCCTTTAAAATCTGTTTATGCGAATGACAACTGCCGAAAAACCGGTATAATTAAACCAGTTTCGGTTAAGCAGGGAAGGATGAAATTTACCCTGTTGACTAAATCTCCAACCAGCCCTAAAAAACTGCAACTTCGGTATACAATTCGATTTGGCGTTGGTATAAAACGTCATTGTTACTTATTGCACAATCGGACTTTTCAGCATTTAGAAGCCACTATAATCATGCCAGTCGACAGTGATATTCTCAGACAATTGCATAAAATCCAAAAATTGGTACCGGACAAGGATTTCTTCAGCAATCAGCAGACAGAAATTGAAGCTGATTTAAAGAAACGAAGGAAGGGGAAAAAGAGCAGACTGCTTTCCGGGGCCCCATTTATCGGCAACAAAAAGATATCGAAAATTGATATTGAATCTGCCAGGGAGAAAATCAAGTCATTTAACAATTCTTTTAAGGGTAAAAAACGACGAATTGATCCATCCGAAATTGCTGATCTTGGGATGATGAGCATTCAGGATATGAAAGATTTTCGTGAGCAAATCAAGGAAGCGGCTGAAGCTGAAGAGCACAGTCACATGTTCAGGGCGCTGGAAGGAATTATCAAGTTTATCGATCTGAAAAACAGCGGAATTATAACGGGTAGACAGGATGTTTTGTTTGATTGCATTAAAAAAGTGGCCCTGGTTTTAATGGAAAATGGCGGACTTAGTATGTTTCACGCCACCTGGTTCCATTCAATTTATCGTGAATATATCAGAAGCTTCCGGGTCTTCAGGGGAAGCGAGTATGAAACCGCATCGGCCAGCGGTAGTAAGGAAATCAAGGAAATTGCAAAACATCTATATGCCAAGCAGTATGAGTTTCCCCAGTATCTGCAGCTAATTGATGATGAAAAAAGAGATATCAAACAGCTGATCCGCTATAGCCGCGATCCCTATATTAAACGTAGTATTCACGGACAAAAAGGTTGCACCTTTAATCATATCAAAAAAATCTTTCATGAAAAAGTAAAAGCAGACCAATCCAAATCGGGAGACAGGAGTTATATTAATGAGATCAACATAATCGTTTCTTATGCCAATTTTTTTTCCCGCTTTCCCATGATGCATCCCCTGGTTGAAAAAATTGTCCAGACAATTCCCAACCTTAACACGGAAACCACGCTCTACAAAGAGAAAATCATGATCACCCTGAATCTTGTACAACTGGATTTAATGCGTGGTGTTTCGCAATATGACGGGTCCGATACCGGGAATAAAAGGCTGTTTGATGCCACGTATGCCGTGTTTAAACGATGCACGAACATGATCAGGGATAACAGGCTCAACGAAAGTAACTTGTTCGGTGACATCCACGCCTTTCCTTTTTTAAAGCAGGCCATGGTCTTGATCACCCATAAACAGACCCTGAGTCGCGATAAACGTTTTTTTCTTAAAATGATCGAAAATTCACAACAGATTCTCGGCGTGTTGAAGGAAGCAGCCAAGGGGCCGCAGCGTCATTTGATGAAGACAATTGAATTACTTGAGATTTATGAACGCAATCTCGATTCCATCCTGGACCATATCAAAGACGAAACCGCTGCCGACAGTCCCTCCTCTAAAAAGAAAAAACAGGAAAAGTCCTAAAAACCGGATTAATCAGGCAAGGAGAAGCTCATGGAGAGCAACGGTAACTCCCTCGAAAAGCACTATCGCGCCTGCCATTTGTGCGAGGCTACCTGCGGTATTGAGATAACCCATAACAAGAAAGAGATTATTTCAATCAAGGGTGATAAAAAAGACACCTTCAGCCAAGGGCACTATTGCCCGAAAGCACTGGTATTAAAGGATATTTACAACGACCCGGATCGACTGCGTAAACCGATAAAGCGCTCAGGGCAGAATTGGCATGAGATTTCCTGGGATGAAGCCCTGGATACCGTAGTTGATCGATTTGCCTCCATCCGCTCCAATCACGGACCCGACGGCATTGGGTCATACCTGGGGAATCCATGCGTGCATAACTACGGTATGATGACGCACGCCGGTCACTTTCTCGGATTGTTGAAATCGAAAAACCGTTTTTCTGCCACATCCCTGGATCAGCTACCACATCACTTAGTCGGTTACAAAATGTACGGTCATCAGATGTTGATTCCAATACCTGATGTGGACCGGACAGATTTTTTTCTGATGATCGGTGGAAACCCTGTTGCTTCCAACGGAAGCCTGATGACATTACCAAATGCCAAAAAGAGATTGAAAGCGATTGGCAAAAGAGGCGGCAAACTAATCGTCATTGACCCCAGAAAGACCGAAACGGCAAAGATTGCTACAGAACACCATTTTATCAGGCCCGGTACCGACGCTTGGTTTTTGCTGGCTTTACTAAACGTAATCTTCGAAAACAGCCCTTCTTTTTCAACAAACGTTTCAGAATACTGCAAAGATCAGGACAAGGCCAGAACTGCCGTAAGAGGGTTTACCCCGGAGAAAGCCGAACCGATTACAGGAATGTCTGCCGGCACCATTCGCAGAATTGCCGATGAGTTTATGACCACCGAAAAAGCGGTGTGCTATGGACGTATGGGAGTGTCTGTCCAGCGATTTGGCGCCCTTTGCCAATGGTTGATCCAACTGATCAATATTGTCACCTCCAACCTGGATAAACCTGGTGGAGCCCTGTTTACCCTTCCGGCTTTTGATACGGTCGGTGGATTTGGTTCCAAACCCGGTCATTTTGCAAGGTGGCATTCCAGGGTCAGTCAGTTGCCCGAATTTGGAGGAGAGTTGCCGACCGCGGCATTGATTGAAGAAATATTGACCGAAGGTGAAGGACAAATCAAAGGACTTTTCACAGCGGCTGCCAATCCAGTACTCACGGCAGCGAATGGAACCAAGCTCGAAGAAGCCCTTTCCGGTCTGGATTTCATGGTTTCACTCGATTTTTACATCAACGAGACCACCCGGTTTGCAGATATCATTCTTCCTCCCACCTTCACGCTTGAGCATGATCACTATGATATCGCCTTCAACGCTTTAGCCATCCGCAATACTGCCAAATACAGTCCCCCGTTATTTCCTAAAACAGAAGGAGCTTACCATGACTGGGAGATTTACACTGAATTGGGGAAACGGCTTGCCGCTAAACTGGAGGTTCAACCACGTCAGGATGCCTCACCGGACCAAATGCTTGATTTTATGCTGCAATCCGGTCCATACAGCGCCCAGGCCGGGCATGAGCAGGCGCTTTCCCTGGGGGTATTAAAGAAGCATCCCCATGGACTGGACCTGGGGCCTTTAAAACCGTCACTTCCGGATCGATTGGCAACTGGGGATAAAAAAATAAATTGTGCCCCGGAACTGTTTCTGAATGACATTGCCAGGGTAGTTGAGGAACTTTCTCCAAAAGCGACCGAAAGCGGAACCTTGTTGCTGATCGGTCGAAGACATTTGTTTGATGCAAACTCATGGCTTCATAATTATCCCAGGCTGTTAAAAGGAAAGGATCGTTGTAAGCTCTTGTTGCACCCCATTGACGCAGATCGTTTGCATATCAGGGATAATGAAAAAGTCCGTATCGTCTCAGGGACCGGCAGTGTTGCAACGACAGTGTCAATCACAGAAGACATTATGCAGGGGGTAGTTTGTTTGCCGCACGGTTGGGGGCATCACCGTCCAGGTACCGGACAAAAGGTAGCGGGTCAAAACGCGGGCATTAGCATGAACGATGTAACGGACCATCTGCAGGTAGATCCGGTATCAGGTAATGCCGTTCTTAACGCTGTTTCCGTGAAAGTTGAGAAAATCCGCCAATAATCCTACCGGGAAGAAAACCGCTTCCAGAGCCGAATCTTGGAGGATTGGAGCCTCGTCGTTATTAAAAACTATTTTCTATTAGGGAAAACAAACAGTGCTAAGCTTTAAAAAAAGTATGCACTTTTTTAAATCAGCCAGATATTAAATCAGCCAGATAAAAGTGAAGAGGAAATCATGACAAACTTAGCTTACCCCCGGGTTAGAATTGGATTTGAGCTTTAAAGGTAATCCTTTTTTCATTTCGATAGATCCAAAAGCTGTTGTCCTCATCCGCAACATCGGGATAGAAGCCTTCCAATTCGTAGGTCACGTGATCATTCCATTTGTAAGATCCCCGTAACGAATGGAAAAGTGCGACCCTGGGCTCCGTGTAACTGGTTGACCAATCAACGGCAAGATCTTCATTCAGAAAAGTATCGCTCCAGCTGATTACCAGTGAACGGGTATTTTGATCAGTTCCGACCAGTTCTTCATTCCAGTCGTGGATATGACGGTTAACGGCTTCCATTCCCAGTGTGTACCTTCCACCCGGAGAGTACTCCAGGCCTAACGCCACATCGGAAACATCCTTTTTAATAATTTGATACGAAGCATCGTTGAAGGATTGGGGTGCTTTTCTCCCCAACTCGCCTTTAAACAGGTAGTTCCCTGTTACATAATTAAAAGCAATTCCAGCCATGGAAAAACGCTGTTTGGTTTTTGTTATCAAGTGTTTTCCGCCTGCTGTAATACCGTCCTTTCTATAGGCATAGTCATTTTCAATCAAGCTCGCCATCATCAGGGAGAGATCGCTTTTGCCAAATGTTTTTTTCCAGCGCAGGCCGTATTCATGAAGCGCTTCGTCGGATGATTCATCCTGAAACTCTGCATTTCCGGCAAACGCATCAAAATAATAGGCCGTTCCCTCTTCCGGATACTCATTAAAATCCGGATCAGGAATATAAAACAGACTCCAGTCGCCTATATCGGTAAACTGATCCCAAACCACCATCGGTTGACCGATTCTGGATTCCTCGAGAGAAATAAAAAACAGTTCTGAAAGATCCCTGGGACTGATCACATCAGTAATCGCCCCACCATCGGATTCTCCCCAGATAAGAATCTGGATACCTGCCTTGACGCTTGTATTTCCGGCACTAACCTGTAAAAAACCTTCCTTTGTATTGGTCTCCAACAGAGGATCTTTGTCTTCGGCCTGAGCACGATGATCATTTCCCCAAAAAGCATTCAACTTGGTATCAAACTGAAGAAAGAAATAGTCCCAAAAGAATTTGGAAAATTCCCAGCGAAAAGAGCTGCGATTATTGATGATTTTTTCGGGCTCTACGGTTTTGTAAGAAACCTCATGCTTTAAGGTAAACCGGGATGCAGCCGAAAGCTCTCGTATAAATGAAGCGCTCGTTTCCGGGGATGTGTCGTCCATGTCCAGTTCCAGCTCTCCTTCACTGTCGAAAGTAAACGCCTCGCTTTCCTCTTCAAATTCATATTCCTCTTCGGCAAATTCCAGATCGCTTTCCGGAAAATCCGCGGGCTCTTGGCCCCAAACCGGGACGCTCAGCAACAATAGGAGCAATCCCGTCCAAAATACTTTCATCATTGCGTTTATTGAATATACCTTCTCAGTTTGGCCAGTTCTCTTTCTCTAAAGGCGAAGTCCGTCAAGGTTCGTTGAGTCAGAAACTCCCCGGGAACATCCATGTTAAACGCAACGCTGATCAGGTCCATATTGGTTACCCTTCGAGTAATACGATTATTCATCGTCAGGTTTCGAGCAATCCAGACACCATCAATCTTTTTGATGTTACGCATGGTAAGCTGCTTGTATGGTTTTCCGTGACGGTTGTAGAGATTGACTTTCAGCACGAGGTAGCGCTCTTTATCCACCCAGGATATCGATTTTCCATATTTCGACTTTTTGGCTCTTTTGGGTGTCGGTTTAGATTCAATTATCCAGGTGGGTCTTCCGGCATAATTAGCTTCTTTCAATAGTTTATAGCTATAATCATCGACTTTGCTTAGTTCCACGTCTTCAATGGAAAACTCGGTTCCAAAAAAGCTGCCGCTTTCATCGCTGTCATCACTGCTGGAAATCATACGCTTCACCTTCCCCAGGGCGGAAAGGTAAAGCCAGGTATCAGCATCCTTGTCGGCAGCATCGTAGTCGTATGTCAGCATACCGATTCCTTTTTCTCCTATTGGCTCAAGAATAATCGAAATAGAACGGGTGTCCTTGCCTTCAGGACCCGTATCCATGGAAACGCTCTCCATTAGTTTGACCCTGGGAGTTTCAACACAACGCATTTTTTTCTTTACCACGCCGTACTTGCAGGTGGAAAGCTTCATTTTCTGAACCGAAGAGGAAGAGGATTCACGGGAAACCTTGTCCACCTCTACCATAATATCCCTGCCGGTTTGTGCTGAAAGCCCGGGAATAAAAAATATAAAACCGATCAGAATTAAAAATAACTGGTTGGTAGTTTTCATGATGCCTCCTTTAACAGGCTCACTGTATTAAAAAAAAGTATTGAAGATCAATTTAATTCCCCATCCCTCCGTTTTGCGCAGCCGGTTGAACGCTTGCCGGTTTGGCAAACCTTGGTTTGAAGATCAGGATCATGGCCGGCAGCATAAATAAATCGCAAATCAATGCCGCAAAGATAGCCAGGGAGCCGAATTTGCCCATGTTGGAAGTTCCCAGGTGAGATGAAAACATCATCACGCTAAATCCCAATCCCAAAATCAATGTAGTAAAGGTTATCGCCTGACCTACCTCTTTAATGGTGCTCCTTAATGCTCGATCGATATCACCATCCCGAATGACTTCTGCACGATAATGAGTGATAAAATGTATGGTGTCATCCACGGCAACACCGATGATGACAGGTGCAATAATCATGGTGTCCGAATCAAGGGGCATCCCCAGCAAACCGAGTAACCCGAATGTTACCGTAGCCGGAAGCAGATTGGGTATAATGGAAATCAACCCGGCCTTCACTGATCCAAACACAAATACCAATATGATACTGATTACAACAATCACCATGCTAAGGCTTTTAATTTGAGACCAGGAAATATAATCCGACAATTCCATGATCAGGGCCAAACCACCGGTAATGGTGACCTTCATCTCCGGATAATTGGTTTTCAGTTGGTTCATGGTATTGTCGATATCCTTTCGCATTTCCTTGAACATGCTGATGTACTCATATGACCCGGCGTTGTATAGTTGAAGACTGACATGGGACTTGCTGTAGTCATCCGATACCAGTTTACGTCTATCCTCGGGATTGGCATTGTCAAACATGAACAGGGTTTGGGAAAGCATCCTTGAATCATCAGGAATCACATACATTTCCGGTCTGTCTTCGTTTAACGTCCGGTAGGCATCTTTCACCACGTTCGTCAGCGATGACGTTCGGACCACCAGGTGGTCGTATTTTTCGGCAATGGTTTGCTGTAACTGATCCAGTGTTTTTAAGACGAATGGATCATGAAAGGCATTAGAGCTTCCCATTTCCATGAGTATTACCATATTCTGAGTCCCCATCATGTGCTCATCCACAACCTCATAAACGTCTCGAATCTTACTCCCCTCCTTGAACTGTTCAATGATGTTCGAATCCACTTTTACCTGTGTTGCACCATACATACAGACGCTAAACATCGCAAGAAACGCGGCAGCATAGGCATAGGGATTTTTCTTGACCAGGGGTAAGACACCGTCGAGTATCTTTTGAAGGTATACCGTAAAATCAGGGATATACCTGCCAATTTTCCCCAGGACATTGGTGATTCCGTTTATCACTCCGCCTACCCAACGCAGCACGCCGAATTTGGAAGGTTTTCGATCCGGATTCACAACCGGAGGCCAAAAATCCATTAGTATCGGAAGCAGGTACAATGTAAAGAAGAAAGCCATGATCACGCCTAAACCGGACATAAAACCGAAGGTCTTGATATGCTCAATTTGTGTGAGGGTTAAGGAAAACATTCCTACGGCCGTGGTAAACGTCGTCAGTAAACAGGCGATTGCAGATTTCCGGTAAGCCAGTCTCATTGCTGTCTCATGGTTATTGTTTTCTTTTCTGAAAAACATATAACCGGAGAGAATATGAATAGCATCGGCTGTTCCCACCGCAAGTATCAGCATCACTGTCAGCCCTACCATCGTCGTGATGGTCCCGCCCAGCCAAAAAGTGATTCCTATTGTCCAGACAGCACTGAGAACAATAATAGTTATAGGCCAGATAACCGCACTAAACGACCTGAACAGGAACCACAGTAAAACGACAATAACGAGCAACATAAAGGCATAAAGAACGGGCATTTCAGCCATAATCTCAAGACCGTAATCCATCATCGGCGCATTTCCAACAGGATAGTAAGTCAGATGATCAGCATATTCCTTCTTGTAGATCACCTCTTTAATCTCTTCCATTAAGTCAACATATTCGTTCCATTCAGTTGATTTAAACTTTATTTTTTTACCCGCAGCCGTTTCATCAACATCCATGATATGATCATCAACTTCCAGATCCTCTCCAAAGCCAAGGTCATCGAATTCCCGGTTTTCGTCTTCAGGTTCATCCACCGGTATCGTGCCAAAATCTGTTTCAATGAACAGTCCTCCATACTTGAGGTCTTTGGAAAAATATAAAAGAGGAAAGTCTTCCTGGGAAACTGCGGTTTTTCTGATCTGCTCAAGTTCCTCTAAACTGGTCGGAATATGAGCTCCCACCAGTTGCTTCGATACCAGCGAATCACCGTCCGCTCTCAACACAGGAGCATTGACCAGTGTATTGATGCGCATGATATGGTTCAGCATCGATGTTGAGGGTTCCTTGTGGGTGAGTCTAAAATTGAGTAAATCGTCACGAATTCCTTGTACAACCTGCAATGATTTGTTTGAAAAAACATTCCCGTCCGCTGGTTTGTAAACAAGGAAAATTCCATCGTCACTGCCAAATTCCGCATGAAACTTATCCATTGCGACTTTGATAGGATCGCTTTCATCAAACCAACTTTCGAGGGTCATATCCATCTTATATTTATAGACAAGACCGTAAAAAAAGAAACCCGTGCCCAGAATAAACATCATCAGTACTATTAACTTTTTATTCCGCAATCGTGCCGGTACGGTTTCAAAGTACAGGGCTAACCTGTTGATAAGGTTTTTCATTTTATCTCTCGCGATTATTGTTTCAAAGCTCCGATCAGCTGCTCCATTTCACTTATGTATTTTTGCAGGGCTTCTGAGCCCGTCAGTGTTAGAGACACCGTAGTAAAAGGTTTATTGTCTTTAAATGTTTTTTCAATGAGAATATATTTAGCCTGCTTTAATTTTTTCAATTGGATCGATAAATTGCCCGAAGTAAAATCAAACTTTTCCTGCAGTTGATTAAAACTGATCTTATCCTCTGCATTCGCTGCAAGATAAGTGAGGATCATAAGCCGGGCTCTTTCGTGTACAATTTTGTCCAGTTCGGCCACGACTCTATTCCTCCTCTTCTGTTACCCGGGAACTCCCACTAATCAAAAAAAACATTAAAAATGCCACTCCCATGCTGCCCGCCAGCAACAGCAAAGCCGGCGCACTTTGTAAAACAAACGGCAACACTCCCGTGACTATCAACCAGTAGCCGGTTGCCAGGTACTGCCAGATCTTTGTGATCCCCCCGATTGAATTGTATATTATACCAATGCCAATGGCGGCAATCGAGACAATGTAACGCTCCTGATCAAAGTAAAGCGCATACGCAATTAAAAAAGCCATGATCAACTGGATCGGTATCCAGACATGGAATAGCTGGTAGGTATAGATCTGCCTGATAATTTTTCCAAAGGTGTAATTGCTGTCCATTTTTTTAATCGATTTCACCCAGAGAATGCGCTTCAACACAACAACCAGAACGTAGGCTGTAATCACAAGCAGCAAGGATATCGTGCGCACAACACCGGGAATATCATAATAACTCCCATACTGCTCCAGGAGAGTATAATAAAGGATCGAAATCCCGATTATGGCCAATCCGGCAAACAAGGTAATAATTCGAAAATGAATGGGCAGCAACAGCTGCTTGAGGACAGGCTTGTTCTCCGCTAATGCTGATTTGATCGACGCCACATCCTTCAATAACTTGTCAATTTGATTTTCTGTAATCTCTTTCATAAACCTATCCTATTTGCAAAGTACTTTATGCTACAAAGTTAATTACAAGATTAACTCCACAAAAAAAACCTGTCAAGTGGTCGTCTTAATTAACTGAAAAAACTGTTTTTTTAACTCAATCAAATTTTTAATCACACCCGCATCCAATTTCATGAGTCAAATCATGAAACATTTTAATGTCTTGATGAAAAATTTATGATACGATCAAAATATTGAAACTCTTCATTGTTTGCATTCTTTGTGGCAAAAATCTCCTGTTTATTTGCAGCTGATGATCTTATTTCAGCCGGGATATTTGAATGTTTGTTAAACCATAGTGTAGGGTAAATCCATATGTTTCGATTTAGAAAGATAGACACCCCGCCGACTGATCACTTGATCTGATTATAAATAAAAAAATACAACGGGTTAGAATCATGCAAGTTCTAAATAATTTGATACCGGACGAGTTGAAGCAAAACGCAATTGATTTTAGTAGATCTAAAATTATTTTGGGAGTAGCTTTTTTTATGTTCTTAATGGCTCTTGGAAACGGGTTCCGACAGCTCTCCCTGGGATTTGTAATGTCAGGAGCTGCGATTTTTGTAGTAGGAGTGATGTTTCCATTTATCATTCCCATAATAAAGAAGTCCAAATCTACTCTGGTTTCCGGAAACTATGTTACCTTTCTGCTATTCATCCTGATCACATTCCTGATTACCCAGTTTGGGGGCGTACCCGCCCAGACGGTTCCCTGGTACATGGTAATAGCCGTTCTGGGTGTCATGATGGCTGGTTATCGTTCGGGATTGATCTGGGGGATTCTGATTTCACTTGGCTACCTGGGAATCTATTTGGCACAGTCGGCAGGTGTCGAAATGAATGCTCCTGAAGCCTCCCTGACAGTGACTTATGTAAACTATGCGGTTCTTATCGCGGCAACAGTGATTTTGGGGCTTATTTACGAAAAAACCAGTTTCTCCAGTCAGCAAAATCTTGAAATTGAACAGAGAAAATCTCAAAAAATGGCAGACGAGTTGTCTCATGCGATCGATGAGATCAGTCACGTCATGAGAGGGGTGGCTGAATACGATCTTTCCCGATCTGTTACGGGCAAGTTTGAGGGCAACCTGGGTGAACTTCAATCCACCATCAATCGCTCTTTAAACATTATGACAGACCTGATCGGGCAGGTGATCGATACCAGCAAGGAAATTAATACCGGTTCCCAGCAGATGCACCTATCCGCACAATCGCTTGCATCAGGGACATCGGAGCAGGCAGCCAGCATTGAAGAGATATCCTCTTCCATGGAGACTGTGGGGGGGCAATCCAAAGCCAACAGCGACAGCTCCGAGCAAGTAAAACAATTGACCGGTCAAGCGCTCAATGAAGTGCGCCTTGGCAATGAACGCATGAAGACCATGTTAAGCTCTATGTCCATGATCAATGAGAAAAGTGTGGGAGTCAGCAAGGTAATCAAGGTGATTGATGAAATTGCCTTCCAGACTAATCTCTTGGCTCTTAACGCCGCAGTAGAAGCGGCACGGGCCGGGAAATTCGGGAAAGGATTTGCTGTCGTCGCCGAAGAAGTAAGAAATCTTGCCGGACGAAGTTCAGTAGCTGCCAAAGACACCACCGAGCTGATCCAAAGCTCAATCTCGGAGGTGGAAAGCGGGGTGAAAAATGCTGATCAAATGGCCGAGTCC
>JANQLH010000326.1 GCA_028280735.1 SAR324 cluster bacterium
TAGCAGGTAGAGGCAGCGAATATCAGTCCCAAGCGATTTGGAGTGAGGTGGTCATTGGCTTTGAACAGCTTGAACCTTCATGTCGATATTACTATATTAATTTTATTGACTTTTTAGGTGTTCAATTCCCGCTTTTTGCTTTTCTCCGGAAAACAGTTATATAATCGAGGTATGATAGGTGTATGACAAAATTCATTGACTAAGATTCAAGATGATTGTCTAATTGTTTTGTCAATAAATCGAAAAACCAAGAGGCAAGAGATGAAAAACAAATATCCTCCTAGAAACACTTTTTTAAGTAGTATGGGATTGGCAATCGATTTAGGGGCTACTCGAACAGCCTCCCAGCTCTCCAGTATAGTTGATGATTTCGAATCGGTAAAAATATCTTCAGAACATGAGGCAATGGAGAAGGACTGGTCAGTTATCGGAGAGGATATACTGTCTGCAATGATCGTTTTTACCAAAGAGAATGACCAAGCCAAAAAGTAATACGGAAGTAAACCCACCGGAATCGACTGATTCTAAGCTTATTAATGAATCAAACGACAACAACGATAAAATTTCCCAAGCCATCCAATCGGAAGTTTTGAAGGCCGCTCAACATGGTAGGCCTATACCTCGCCCGGAAGATTTAAATGCTTACAACCTGATTGTTCCAAATGCTGCCGAAAGAATATTGCAGATGGCTGAGCATAACTCGTTACATCGCAGACAATTGGAAAGAATACAGATTGAAACAAAAGCAGAAATATCAAAATCCGCCATAAAAATTGAATCTAGAAATAGTCTGCTTGGATTAGTATTCGCATTCTCAATATGCATGTTAGCGATAGGTGGCGGAATTTACTTAGCACTTATTGGCGCTCAGCTTGCCGGAAGCTTCATCAGTATCACTGCCCTTTCCTCACTGGTCACCGCCTTTGTTGTTGGCTCGAAATCAAACGCAAAAGAAAAACCAATCACATCCCATCCTGAGAATACCAACGAAGATGATTAGAATTGATTGATACGCTTGAGATCATAAGCTCAACATTGTGCTTTCTTTTCGTTAAAGGGATCTGTTTCATCGTCAAATACAATCGGTTTTAAAACCCCTTGGAGGTGCCAGTTGTTATTGGCCGCCATGAATAGAGTTTGGCAGACACTCGGATTGGACGGCGACTCAATCCCGGTACAATCCCCGCGATCAATTTTCGTTAACCGGTTATTAATACCAAAAGGATTTTCTCTCTCATTTGATCTCTTCCTGTCGAATCCCTGCATCCAACAAAAGCAACCGGTTTTGTTTCCTGACTCAACTCAACATTAGCTAATTGCAACAATGCTTAATTTGTTGCCTTTTCTCGATCGTATTGCTTAAATCTATATCTGCAGCTTTAGATAAGAATTAAGCCCAGGCTATAAAAAAACCGGTAATGTTAATGATCCAGTCGCAGAAAAACTATTTCAGGAGCAAATCATATGAATGATAAGCTGAGTATATTAATAAACAATGTCTTACACCACCTGCCGTTTTCCACACCTTTTATATTTATTTATCTGACAGCGCTGATCACAGCCGTGACTCTCAAGCAAAAACTGCGATTGACGGATCGACTTGTCACTGCGCTGGTTGGAATGTTGGTTGTGGAAATAATGTTTCCTTTTATCCATGTCTATGTCGTGGAATACTTATTACATACTTCGGGATATCCGAGAACGAATTTGGCTTATGCTATGATGGCTGTCGGATTGACGAGAACCATTACAACCAGCGCGCTCCTTGCCGTTGTTCTTTACGACTTGGTTATTACACGCTTTGATTTGCTGCCTGTGCAGAAGGATCAACATCCAAAAATCAAACGCACCATACAATTGACATTTCATGGAGGCGCTTTTGGCGCATTGAAATATGTTGCACTGTTGCTGATTTCCGGCATAACTATTATTCCCATGGCATGGACTGTGGCTTCTCTGAACCGCTGGTTGGTGTCTTCCGTATCGCACGGGGAAGGAAAGAATAATACAAGCTTTCAAGGCACAGGGAATCAAATAAAGAATAATACAAGCTTTCAAGGCACAGGAAATCAAATATGGCCTTGCTTTGTGGGAATCTCGCTGATTGCTGCCGGCTCTTATGCCTTAACCATTTTCATCGGTTTCATTTCCGGGGATATGGAAAAAGGCAAGTTCTATTTTATGAGTTTATATCCCGTGCTTCTAGTCTGTCTGTTGCCTTTGACGATTTTTTTGTCATTCAAAATCGTGAAATGGAGTGTCAATTCCATCACAACAGAAGGAGGAGTAAACCCCGTGTTCGAGGGCAAGTATACTTCCCTGGTCGGCTATAATCTATTACTGGTTGTAATGTCTTTAACCGTAATAGGCTGGGCGTGGGTATATGCAAGCCTTTTAAACTGGCTCTGCGAAAACGTGAGAATTAATGGGTACCGGGTTAGATTCGTTGGAAGGGGTCACCAGGTGCTGGGTGTTTACCTGGTATATTTGATAGGATGCTTCTTCATAGTGACTATTCCGCTCGCGACTGCATGGTTTTATAAATGGCATATTGAAAATATAGAGATCGATGAACTGGAACAATCCTTAACAGCATCATAGTTTGTTCAGCGGAACAATGCCGTTCCGCCCTCCCGGTTTGAAACGGCGTTGTGTACTCTTTTTTCCTTCATCAGAATTAGTTAACACTTGCATGCATGGATTCCATAATTCGTGACAAATCCAGTAAAATCAAATCCTCACACAACAACAGTTACACCACTGTAATTACAATATATTTTCAAATATCCGCTTCTTTTTTTCATCAAATTGGTTCCAGCCCTCTTAAGAATTGGTAACAACAAGCTTGCGAAGTTAGGGGAAACTTTCTAGGAAAGCTCAGCACCTTTCCTTGTGCCCCCTCTGTGGAAACAGGTGTATAACATGAAGTTCACTTTACACCATAACACACATTTTAGGGTTTGGTTTAGCTTTGCTTAACCCGCAAGCACAAGCCTTTATTCAAGCTTTGGATGTGTTATCGTTTATCGGCCATCGGATACCAGTTTGTGTGACAATTAGCCGGGTTTGGATAAAAGCATGGAAAACCATCTGTCCGAATAAACTATAACCTTATCTATTGAATAGTTGTTCATTAAAATAGAAAACGGAGCTTTCACCGAAGGCCGATAGCCGGTCACAATGCTATGCGACTTTGACAGTGCACGGCATGGACTGGGATGCAGGCACATGTAAAAACTCTAAAATGTTGAACCGTTGGAAAGCAGGAACATATCTAGGAGGAATTGTTTAATGAACAGTCAAAAGGAACCGATCCAGGCATGGGTCACTGTATTTGCAGGTACGGCGATCAATCTTTGTTTGGGAATATTGTATGCCTGGAGTGTATGGCAAAAATCCCTGGTTAACACTTCGTTGGCCGGACAAACCATGGAAGGGATGAACGCCGGATGGAAATATCTCACCAATTCGGAAGCTGCAACACCGTTTTCAATCTGTGTGATAATGTTCATGCTGCTAATGATCCCGGGCGGCAGGATTCAGGATAAATTGGGCCCCAAGACCGGTG
>JANQLH010000049.1 GCA_028280735.1 SAR324 cluster bacterium
AAGTGAGCTTGCGAACGTCACCCTAGGTATGGTTGAAAAATAGATAAGAACTCTGAAGGAGTTCATGTTGAGTTTTCCGAAAACTTCTTCAATGAACGCCTTCAGCGTTAAGCGCAATTCATTATTGTCATATCGGAAAACAACTCAGAATGTAGGATGGGTAACTTGTTACCCATCAACTCTTTATATATGACTTTTGATCACATTCCACCCGATGGGTAACAGAGTTACCCATCCTACGGTTCTAAGAGTTCCAGATTTAAGATGTACTGATTTGTGAAATGCTGTGCATTCCATTTTTAATACCCTTTCAGTGAACAAGTTTGTCGCCAATCGAGTGTTTAGGAATAATCCGGTGGGCAAAAAAAAGGCCAACATTGTTGGCCTTAAACATGAAGCTGAAAGCGAAGCTTTCTCAATACAAAAAATCATAAATCTTAGATCTAAAATCTAAAATGTCTCAGTCTCCGTGATATTCCTTTCCTGTTTTTATGTAATAAACACCTTCCACCACGTTGGTGATATGATCTCCCATTCTTTCTGAACAGCGAGCCCCAAAAATCAATTGAGTACAGGCATTGATCGATTTTTTGTCTTCCATCATACAGGATCTGAGCTGATCCAGTAGGGCAGAATAGGTTTTGTCCAGTTTGTCATCCATATGCCAGATATGAACGGCTAATTCCTCGTCAGCTTCAATATAGCTTGTTACCGCTCCTTCCAGCATTTCCAGGGCAATTTCACACATCTGTATCAACAATTGCAACGGATGTTCAATTTCAACGCCTGCAATATCAATAATAACCTGGGAGATGTTTGCAGCGTAATCGGCTATTCTCTCCAAATCGGTCGCTATCCGCAAACCGCCTATCACATTTCTCAAATCACCGGCGACAGGCTGTCTCATGGCAAGCAGTTTTATCGATAGCTGGTCAACCTCATGTTGCAGTTTATTCACATTTTTATCTTCTTTTACCGTTTTTCTTGCCAGCTCGGTATCTTTATTACTCAGTGCCTCGATAGTTTTGTTCAATTGCGATACACAGGCCCTACCCAGCTCAATTACTTTGCTTTGCAGGTTTTTTAAATCGTCGTCGTATGCAGCAACAATATGTGTTTTATTCATGATTCGCTCTTTTGCTTTGAGAACAATTATCCAAATCGTCCGGTAATATAGTCTTCTGTTAGTTTATGTCTTGGTTGAGTAAAAATCTGTTCTGTTTTACCTACCTCGATCAAGTCACCCAGGTGAAAATATGCGGTTCGTTGTGAAACCCTGGAGGCTTGTTGCATGGAGTGTGTTACGATAACAATAGTGTACTGGGTCTTCAATTCGTTGATTAAGTCCTCTATCACGGCGGTTGCTATTGGATCCAATGCGGAGCAAGGTTCATCCATCAGGATAACTTCCGGGTTTACTGCAATAGCCCTGGCGATACAAAGTCGCTGTTGCTGCCCACCGGATAGCCCTGTCCCGGGTTGATTTAACCAGTCTTTCACTTCTCCCCACAATCCCGCTTTTACCAGGGACTTTTCCACCACTTCATCGGTTTCAGCCTTGTTGCTTACCAGTCCATGGATACGAGGACCGTACGCCACATTGTCATAAATGGATTTTGGGAACGGATTCGGCTTTTGAAAAACCATGCCTACCTGGGCTCGCAGCAACACCACATCCATTTTTTTATCATAGATGTTTTGTCCGTCTATAGTGATATCACCTTCGATACGACATGTTTCGATCGTATCGTTCATTCTGTTTAAACAACGAATAAAGGTCGATTTACCGCACCCGGAAGGACCAATTAACGCGATCACTTCATTGCGGCCGATATCCAGGGAGACATTTTTGATAGCATGCTTGTCACCGTAATAGACTTCAACATTCCGGCATTTCATCCTGGGATTAGGAACTTCAATCTCGCCGACTGTTTCCCGGTTTTCTGCAGATACCAAACCTCCCTCCGAAGGGACTGAATGTTTATTGGAAAGCTTCGCTGATTGATTTTCTTGATTTTCGATTTCTACATCCATAATTTTAAAGAAGATTAATTATTATCACTCGTGATAATAGGGTTGTGTTTAGTATCCGGAAATAAAAAATAAACTGCCCATCCTACTCCCCTTTTGACGGGGTTATAGGATGGGCTGACGAAGGTTGCTCATATGAAATTTATGGGCAGGCTTCGCCAACCCATCCTGCAAGTTGATTGACTGTTTGAATCAGGAGGATCACACATAACCGACCCCCCAAAGCACTTAAACGTTAAGTTGATCTAACGTTTATCCCAATAGCCAAATGGACTGACTTCGTTTGTCTATGGCTTTTCCATGGACAAGCTGTGCCTTTCTATTTGGCGAGCTGATCAATCAACCAATAGTGGATCAATGTATATCCGATCCACTGTTTTTAACCCTGAACATTGATTACATGCTCAAGTCTTTCAGGTTTCTCACTGAAGATCTGAAAGAAGCTCTTTCTGCATCCGGCATAGGGATCAAACCTTTTTCACTCAGGTATCCATCCTCGCCCCATGTTCTTTCTGACGTAAACTCCTTGAGGTATGTTTTCATTCCGGGAATAACACCAATATGAGCTTTCTTTACATAGAAGAAAAGAGATCTTGACACAGGATATTTGCCATCAGCAATAGCTTCAAAAGTCGGCTGAACGCCGTCTACATAAGAACCTTGAATCTTGTCAGTATTTTGATCCAAGAAACTGAAACCGAAAATTCCCAAAGCATTAGGGTTCGCATCCAGCTTTTGAACGATCAGGTTGTCATTTTCACCAGCTTCAATATAATGTCCATCTTCACGAACACCGTGGCAGACAGCCTTATACTTCTTCTTGTCTGATTTCTTCATGGACTTAATCCAGGAGAACTCCTTACAGCCGGCTTCCATTGCCAGTTCAGCAAAAGCATCACGTGTTCCTGAGGTCGGGGGGGGACCCAAAATCTCGATTTTCACGTTGGGAAGTCTTGAATTGATTTCTTTCCATTTTTTATAAGGATTCTCAACCAAAGTCCGGCTTCCGTTAGGATTAGGAACCTGCTTGGCTGTGGCAAGGAAAATCTCTTTTCTTGTCAGTTGCATCGGAGCCTGTTTGTTGGAACCGCCAATGACGATACCGTCATAACCAATCTTGACTTCAATAATGCCTTTCACACCATTCTTCTGGCATTTGTCAAATTCTGATTTCTTGATTCTTCTTGAAGCATTGGTAATGTCAGGATGCTCAACACCAACACCGGCACAGAAAAGCTTCAATCCACCGCCGGAACCGGTGGATTCGATTTTCGGAGTCTTATACCTGGTTGTTTTTCCGAACCTCTCAGCAACAACGGTTGCAAAAGGATATACTGTGGAAGAACCAACAATACTGATATAATCTCTTGCAGAAGCTGCGAATCCTGATTGGGGTCCAAGCAACGTTGCACCGGCAGCCAAAGCCAATGCAGCCATAAAAATCTTTCTCATTTTAAGCCTCTTAAAATGTTTAAGAATTATTATCGGTGATCACACGCCCACCGTTTAAAAAGAACTACCACGCGTCTGACTGCGAGGTCTTAAAGGTCACTCCGAATCCTTTGGCTATTGCGTAAGAGCACCCGTGATTCAGATTGACAGAAATAGGGTCAGAAAAGGGGGTCAGGCTTGCGTTCTTGCGCTTTGAGATTCATGAACGCAAGAACGCAAGCCTGACCCCTTTTATTTTTACCAGCGACGCTCGAATTTGTTTCTGAGAAAAACCGCCGTGGCATTCATGAAAATTAAGAAACCTAACAGGATGATAATCGCGGCTGATGTCCGTTCGACAAATGCCCGCTCGGGACTGTCTGCCCAAAGGAAGACCTGAACCGGCAATACCGTTGCCGGATCACTGATACTGCCGGGAATATCCACAATGAAAGCGACCATTCCAATCATAAGCAAAGGAGCTGTTTCACCCAGTGCCCTTGCCATACCGATGATAGTACCTGTCAACATACCCGGCAGGGCCAGGGGAAAAACATGATGAAAAACCATCTGCATTTTGGAGGCACCGACGCCAAGGGCTGCGTCCCTGATAGAAGGAGGCACTGATTTTAAAGATACCCTACTGGAAATGATGATCGTCGGTAATGTCATTAATGTGAGCACAAAACCCCCAACTATTGGTGCAGAGCGTGGCATTCCAAAAAAATTCAGGAATACGGCCAGACCAAGCAAACCAAATACGATGGAAGGCACCGCTGCCAGGTTATTGATGTTTACCTCGATAATATCTGTGATACGATTCTTGGGAGCATATTCTTCCAGATAAATGGCCGCAGCCACACCAATTGGAAAGGAGAGCAGCAGGGTTACGATCAAGGTATAAAATGAACCGATTATCGCTCCTAAAATTCCGGATTGCTCCGGCTCCCTGGAATCGCCCGCCGTAAAAAAAGTTGTATTAAAACGCAGATCGATAAGGTCTTTTTCCTTTAGTCGGTCGATAAAATCAAATTGGATGGGTTTTAGGCGACCCATTTTATTCTTATCCGTCTTATTCAGATAACCCTTGATGTACATATCGACATCGTCACCTGCCGTTATCCAAAAGCTTCGGGTTGTACCGATCATCGATTGATCCTCCAGTACCAACTCCCTTAGTTGATAACCGGCACCCGAACTGACAAGCCCGTTTAGCAATCGTTTGTTTTGCCTCCCCTTTACATCCGGGAACTCCTTCCGGAGGGCATTTCTGATCAAGCCCTGGTAATCAGCGGTATCCAGGGAGTCCAGTGTCAGTTCATCCGGATCCAAATAGATGGAAAGTTGAATTTTCGATTGCCAAAATGCTGAAACACCCTGGCCGAAGATACTGATAAAAAGAATGGCCAGAAAGATGATACTGACAACAATAGCCGTAATACCCAGCGCTTGAAATCGTTTTTCGGAAGCATACCGTTTTTTAAGATTACTCCGAACGGTATCCATGGTTGTGCTTCTGTTTTCTTCTGCTTGCACGGAAGCTGCTATATCACTATTCATATTGCTCTCTATATTTCCGAACGACATACAGGGCGATTACGTTCAAAAGTAGGGTCACGAGGAAAAGAATCAGTCCCAGGGCAAAAGCAGCCAAAGTCTTGGGGCTGTCAAATTCCTGGTCACCGACAAGAAGTGTAACAATCTGAACCGTTACGGTAGTTACCGCCTTAAACGGGTTAACGGTAAGATTGGCCGATAGCCCTGCCGCCATCACCACGATCATGGTCTCGCCAATAGCCCGGGAGATAGCCAAAAGAACACCACCGACAATACCGGGTAATGCAGCAGGAATCACAACCTGCTTGATAGTCTCTGATTTTGTGGCTCCCAAACCGTAAGCACCGTCTCTTAATTCCTGGGGCACCGCATTGATCACATCATCCGAAATGGAAGATACAAAGGGGATGATCATGATTCCCATGACCACACCTGCCGCCAGCGCACTTTCCGATGAGATATCCAAACCTATCAGGGCTCCTGAATTACGAATAAAAGGAGCTACGGTTAATGCAGCAAAAAATCCGTAAACTACAGTTGGAATACCAGCCAGAATTTCCATAAACGGCTTGATGGTAGCCCTGAGTTTTCTGGGGGCATATTCGGAAAGATAAATTGCGGACATTAACCCGATTGGTACGGCAACCGCCATGGCAATTGCCGATACAAGCATGGTTCCCATGAAGACCGGAATAGCACCAAAGGCACCGGAAGATCCTACCTGGTCTGCTCTGATAGCAATTTGAGGGCTCCATTCCAGTCCGAACAGAAAATCTAAAACCGGGATAGCCTTGAAAAATTGTATCGACTCATAAAGCACTGACAGGACAATGCCGATAGTGGTAAAGATGGCAATGGTGGAACATGATATCAGGACAATCTTGACAATGAATTCAACCTGGTTTCGGGCTTTAAATGTAGGTTTAATTATTTGTCTGACAACAAGAATCATCAGTATTATGGCTGCACTGGAAATAACCGTCAGTGCGGCATGGCTGATACCAATCAGGCTTGTATATTTATCAGCGGCTGCCTGCAGATAAGGATTTATCTCACCGGAGATAATATTCCCGTGAACCAGGTTTTTGATATCGTTCAGTACAAGACCAAAACGATCGTCCGGCAGGTTGCGAATGTCCTCAGGCAATGTATTGGAGACAACGTGGATGATAATGCTGTCCTCAAATAACAGCCAAAAACTATAGATGATAATGGCAGGAATTCCACACCAAAGAGATGTTATCACTCCGTAGTAAATAGGTCTTGAGTGGAGCTTCTTGGCATTTTCACCGCCCCCGGCTACGGCGTAAGCTCGTCGCTTGCCCGCGTAAAAGGCGAAAGTTGAGAGGGCAAGTAAGAAAAACAGTAACAGGGTTGGTTGCATTGTGTTACGTTGATTGAGATGTAAGAACCAGTGAAGTTTTGAACGCTTAATAAATAAACTCTAACTGCATAAAAAAATTGACTTGTTAATTGAATGTTAAATAGCTGTAAAATTCTTCTGTTGCCGGACCCGAAAGCAACTTCTACAGTTCGAAATTCAGGGGCCTCACAGGATGTGAAATTTAATGAAGCAGCCGGGAATTTTTTTTACATCAATCAACAACCATTCTTCACACTGATAATTAAAGCTTGAATAGATCGTTAATCGGGTCGCAGCAACCGGGGTGAACGAATGTATGACTTTTTTTGAGCATTTTCCGGAATTGAAAGCCTGGTCGCAATTGATATCCGGTTTTCCAGGTAGAGAACTCCGGGACTTCAGTCCCGCAAATAAAAGAGATAAACCGTGAATCAAACTGAAATAACCGGTGGATGTATGTGTGGTAATGTTCGTTATCTGCTTACCTCTCGGCCCATTGACTCCGCTATCTGCCACTGTTCTGATTGTAGACGTTCCAGCGGCGCTCAATCCGTTGCCTGGGTCGCTGTCCCTTTGCAGGACTTTAAATTCGTCAAAGGTGAACCTGCCATCTACAACTCGTCAAAAAACATCGAACGAGGTTTTTGCCCGCAATGCGGTACAACACTGTCATACTTTAATAAAAAAGCAGGCAAAAACATCGATATCACTGTAGGCAGTATCGATGAGCCGGAAAAATACCCCCCGGGTAAAGATTTTTTTTGTCGGGAAAAACTGTGGTGGGTCGAACCAACGACTCAAAACCTGGAAAACTAGAGACCGGGCGAAACACGACCCGGCGTCAGAAGGGAAAATCACTAAACCCTTATCCAGCCTTGTGCCGAATACCGGAATTCAGCTTAAGGCATTGCCAAGACAAGCATAAACGGTCTGAGAGTTGATCGCTGATTACTGAAAACACGGAGCCTTGAAGCACCAAGCTGCTTTTAAAGCTTTTATTGGTATGGTTTAAACTGGTTTCCGTTCAGGCTCTAATTACAATAGTTGTTAAATTTTGCACCGCAACATTTGCCACTGTTAACAACTGCCCGAACATCCATACCACTGGAAAACTCCCCTCCGAATGAAATGGTTTTTTACATAAAGGCCCTTGGCATTTCGCTTAATCGACTATAGGTTTTATCCATATACTGTTTTATTGAAACTGTTCGTTTGACTTGAACCATTGGACTTGGGAGGAAATGTGACCATTCGGATTGAAATCGATGAAGCAAAAGGAATTGCTTATGTTAAAGTCTATGGCTGTATTTATGAAAGTGATATTCGGCAGGCTTTTCATTCGGTAATATCCAGCAGTGACTATAAAAAAGGTATGCATAGGTTGTGGGACTTGTCCGAAGCAGATTTGTCAACGATTGACAATGCGTCATTGGAGAGCCTGGCCAAAATGAGTATGGACTATTCCCCGACGTTTGACAGAACAAAAGTTGCAGTTGTCGCCCCGCAAGATTTGGAATTCGGAATGATGAGAGTGTACGAACGAATTTCTGAAAGAAAAGACTACATTTTTTCTCCTTTCCGCGCCCTGGAAGAAGCTGAAAAATGGTTAACAACAGATGATTAACAGCTTTTTTTTCACACTATTCGGCTTATAGGCAGAAAGCCCATCGGCTCTCCGCCTCTCCGGGATTGTAAATCCCCGGTTATCTATTTTTTTTCTAATCCCAGCGATTGAAGCAATTCATCAATTTTTGTCAGGTCCGCCGGTAATATGATATCGGTTCCCTCTTTGCCTAATAAGCCGATTTGGGAAAGATACTTTTGACTGACCAGCATTTTGATTGATTCGATGCCGTTTTGCGCGACTATTTGTTCTCCAACCTGTTCAATAGAAACCGCTGTTGCTTCTGCAATTGATTTTATGGCCTGCGCCTGTCCCTGCGCTTCATTGATCAACCGTGTTTTTTCCCCTTCGGAGGTGTTGATCAGCTCCATTTTGATTCCTTCAGACTTATTGATTCGACTTTGCTTGATACCTTCCGATTCGGAAATAGTCGCTCTTTTATCCCGTTCAGCGGAAACCTGCTTTTCCATGGCATCTTTAACACTGGCCGGAGGTACGATATTCTGGATTTCATATCGAAAAACTTTTATTCCCCAGACAATTCCGGCTTCCGATAATGCCCCAACCACTTTCGAACTGATAACGTCCCTTTCCTCGAAACAACGATCCAGATCCAGGGTTCCAATGACCGATCTCACCGTAGTCTGGGCTAATTGAATAGTCGCAATTCGATAGTTGGTGATTCCATAACTGGCTTTTTCAGGATCTTCCACAGCGATATACATTACCCCGTCCACTTCGACTTTAACATTATCTTTTGTAAAACACTCCTGTGGCGGAATATCAATTGTTTCCTCTTTCAGATGATGAATAAAGGTAACCTTGTCTATAAAAGGCAGCAATGCGTGAAATCCCGGTCCCAGGGTCTTGTGATATCTGCCCAGTCTTTCGACAATATACGCAACCTTTGTCGGAACAATTCGGATTGATCTAAAAAATCTAAAAATAACATAAAAGAATATAATTCCCCAAACAGCGGTAGTACCGTAATTTAACATTAATTCTAGTTCCATAAATCCTCGTTTAGTTCTTGTTTAAATTTCAATGCAGTGGATATTTATTGTTTGGGTTTATCTTCCGAGATTTTGCCAAATCCTTCGAAGATGCCTTTGATATTAGCGAGTTGCGAAGGCACGACGGTGACATTGGAAGTATTGACGATCTTCCCGAATTCTTCAATAAACTGTTCGATGAGTTTAACCTTTAAAGCTTCCTGGCCACCGGGTTTGGAAAGCGCTTCGGAGATTCTCTTCACACTGAATGCCGTAGCCTCTGCCAAGGCTGAAATCTCTGCCGCTTTCCCTTCGGCAAGGTTGATCTGGCTTTGTTGTTTACCCTCGGAAAGATTGATTTTCTCTTGCCTTTCCGCGGTGGAAAGATTGATGGTAGATTCTTTTTCTGCCGTTGCCAGGGTGATTTCAGCTCTTTTTTGCCGTTCTGCTTCCATCTGCTTTTCCATGGTCTCGATCATATGATAAGACGGGGAGATATTCTTGATTTCGTATCGTAAAACTTTAATCCCCCATGGATCGGACGCCAGATCGATTTCTTTGACTATGTTTTCATTAATGGCATCTCTTTCGGAAAAGGTGTGATCCAGATCCATTTTACCAATCTCCGAACGCATGGTGGTTTGCGCAAGATTTATGCTGGCTCGCTGGTAATCACCAATACCGTAGCTGGCTTTCTCCGCATCCATCACTTTCAGATAGACAACTCCGTCCACTTCCACTTGGATATTATCCCGGGTGATGCAATTCTGCCCCGGAATATCCAGTACTTGTTCCCGTATGTCGTGTCGATAAGCAATTTTGTCAAAAAACGGAATCAGGAAATGAAATCCCGGGGTTAAGATTTTGTTGAACTTTCCCAGTCGCTCTTTAACCATGGTCTGGTAGGCGGGAACGATCACAAAAGTTTTTAATATGATAAAAAGTACCACTAAAACCACAACAGTAAATCCCGTAAAAAACATAAACATCTCCTTGCTAGGGTGTTGGTTTCGTATTGGAACCGTGAAGCTATGCTCGCGGTTACAATACTAATTGACAATCTCCTGTTAAAAAATCTCTACTTTTATTCCTATCAGCTCAAATAGCGAGAATGGTAGTAGGCAACAGGCGACTGTTGAAGATTGAAAAAATTATTATATTGTCACGTTATTTGGAGAAACAATGTGTGGATATTCCGAAACGCTTTTTACCCGGGCTGTCATTCCACATCGTCGTTCTGAATCTCATCCAACGAGAGGTCATCGTGAGGTTCTACTATCCAGACCAGGTTATCCCGCGCCACTATTTTTGCCTTCTTCCCGGCAGCAATTAGCTTGGAGCCGGTCGTCGCCTGCCAGGTGGTTCCTCTGAACTTGATTCTCCCTTTATCGTCGGCAGCTCGAATATCCTCCACCACTTCCACAATTTCTCCAAACGCATCCATATCCTCGTTGACGGATTTATAACTGGAGTCTCCGGGTAGCAGCTTCTGTGCGAATTCGCGCAGAACAAACACAGAGAATAACGAGGTAATAAACCAGGTGGCAAATCCCGAAAGCACGCTTTCCAAAATTCCGAATTTGTATCCCAATGCAACCAGAAATGCGGATAATCCGAGGAAAAAAGTGATCATTCCCGGAATGAAGAGCTCACTTGCAATCAACAATCCGCCTCCGATAATCCAAAGCCAGATTAGGGTATCAATGTCCATTTTGCTCTCCCAAATAGTTTTCGTGTTAGTGAGACAATTTAATCGGACATCAATGATTTCAATGCACCAACAGGGGAGGTAGCAATAAGAAATCTACTCTGAGTCCGTTTATGGGGAATTTTATGTGAAATAAAAAGAGATGGCAATTCAATAACCTGCATATTCTCCCCGGGATGTTAGACTTTATGGGAGGTAGCAGAGAATTGAGACCAGGAGGGGAATAACCGGAGCAAGGAGCAATCGAAACGGAAAAATCAGCCCTGAAAAAAAAACGGAGCTACTCAAATTGAGAACAATTTTTCAGGCAGACCCGCCAGAGCAGGACTGCCGTTCATTTCGTTTACAATACCATAAAAATGACACCAAAAATCAAGGTAGGAATCAGTGCACCCAGAAACAATCCCAGCGGGGAGACACCATGAGGGAAAAACTTGCCCAGGATCGATTGTCCGGCAGGATTCGGAGCATTGGCAATTACGGTCAATCCACCTCCTGTCACGGCACCGGCAACCACCGCGTATTTCATGGAGTCTGTAAGGTTAGGGACCAGGGAACTCAGATAGGTGATGGCGGCATTATCATTAAATGCTGTCAGGACCGTCGCGCTGATCATCAATGGCAATTCACTCAGGCTCCCTAGGATAGGAGCGATCCACCATTGTTGCAACCCCCCGTGAACAACCAGTCCACCCAGGAAAAACCCTACCAACAGGGCGGGTTTTAGATTGGTCCTGTTTTGGTAGTGCGATGTTGCCTGGATAAATCCCAGAAAGCAGAGAAAGCCTGCAATAAACAACGGTGGATAATGAGCAAAATAAACCGTCCAAATTAGAATAAATATATGAACAATCGTCACCATCACCGGGACAGGATCATCCCGCATATCCCATTTAATCAATAGTCTGGACTTATCCGATTCTTCAGTGGGCATCAATTTATCAAACTCGGAACGAAAGTAGAAATAATAGAGAGTGTTGGCGATCAAGATCCCAATGGCAGCTTTCCAGCCAAAGTTGGTAAACATGAACCACATCGTCCAATCCCATTTGGCTGCTACCATTAATACCGGGGGAGCTGCAAAGTGTGTTAGGGTTCCCCCGACAGATATGTTTACAAACAACAATCCCATGGTGGCATACGCGAATTTGGTATTTGGCTTTCTGGCAAAAAACTGACGAGAGAGGATCAACGCGGCAATAGTCATTGCTGCCGGTTCCGTGATAAAGGAACCAAGCAAAGGAGCAACTGTCAGCACTGTAAACCAGATAGCCGCCGAACTGCCTTTCCCCAATTTGGCAATGGCGAGTAACGATTGTTCCGCCAGGCGCATAATGGGACGAGCTGATGCCAGAGTCATGACAACAACAACAAACATGGGTTCGGTAAAGTTAACAGTACTGTAGTAGTGAATCGATGTTTCCATACCGTAGGCATAGGCAATCGTCCAGAAAACCGGGATGACCCAAAGACCGAACACGACTTCAACTTCACCAAAAAAATGGAACATTTCAGACCAAAAACTAACCTCGGGTAAAACATCCCCGGTATATTGAACTTCAGATGTTCGATTTGCCAGTTTTTCCTGATGCTTTTCTTCCAGTTGATGTGCAATTTTTTGAAAACGGCTGGTCATGAATGTGTGGATAATCGCACAAAAGAAAAACAGGGTAAGGAGAAGGTTTAAAGGCTCTTGAGCGATCCGATGTGCCAGTATCTCCGGAATGCTTTCCAAATGGCCGTCATTGTAAGCTTCAAGCGGTAGTGGAAATGCAGGAGGACCTGCTGAATGACCGCTTGCGGCAAGAATGATTAAAGGCAAAATCAACAAGGTCATCAAGATAAAAAAAATGACATAGACTCTTTTCCAGCGATAGGTTTTCATGGCTGTTTCTCGTTGCTTGGTTTTGGTCCGAACTCAGCGCTTAAGGGCACGTTATAAAACAGACCAGACAGTAATAATAAACCCAACGGTTTTTATGCTACACAAAATCAAATTATAGAACCGTGCTACTATCCTATTATTAAATGGCAAAAAACTCAATCTAATAAATTTTTGAGCTTTTTTATCGAAGGGAAGAGTGAAGTGACAAAGATGAGAATTCGATCGAAGGGAAACCCCGGGTCTGAATCGACTCGAGGTTTTTTTGGGTTTATTCGGTCAGGGAAAATCGGACTACTTTGGGACTTACCAACCTTTCAAAATCTTTGTAAGAGAGTTTTACCAATTCGGTATGACTCCCTGCATTAAATGCGATTTCTTCGTCCTCTGCGAGCTTCTTGGCAACATATACATCCATCCCGTAAAGATTACCAAAAGGCGGCATGGCACCGACTTCACATTGCGGAAACATCATTTCGAACTCCTCTTCGGAAGCCAATTCCACACTCTTGGCCCCGGTATTTAGTTTCAGCAGATTGAAATCAACCTTATAGGAAGCAGGGAGAACCGAAACAGCCATCTTTCCGTCCAGTTTGACCATCACCGTTTTCGCCATTTCATCACCGGGAACTTTGGCACTTTCTGCTGTTTCATGGGCCGTATAGGTACATTCATGCGGAATCACCTGGTATTTCACGGCTTTTGAATCCAGGTAGTCTTTTAATCGTTTCACAGGCATTTGGACCTCCTTTATGAATGGATGACTCACTTTCCTTATCATAATAATAGGATAGAATAGCGCAATCTGATGCTGTTACCTTGTCAGCACTAACTTCGATCTACCATGTTTTGGATTTGATGTCACCTTAAAAGAAAAACGCAATCAGCGGGGAGTTTCCGGGGAGTTACAAAAGGTTAGCTCCAGGCAACGCCGACATGGTTAATCAGCCTTCCGGTGGTAGTGCTGATTGCGGTCGGCAGGTAAAGCAGGGCGTACAGGGGGGGTATAGAACCTTTCGTTGTCAGCATGAGGTCTCGGATTAACGGTAAAAGGCATGCCGGCCTTCCAGGCTGTGTCACAATTGTAAAATTTTTGGTTTTTCTACTTTAATAGATGAAACGTCACACTTGTCACTCCGGACTTGATCCGGGGCCCATCAATTATTTCAATTAGTTACAAATGGATTCCGGGTCAACAGACTGTATCGTAATAGAAAAATCTATGATTTTTCCAAGTCTGGTCGACGTTTAGTCACACTTGTCACTCCGATCGATGCTGCGCTTCGCATCTAATAACCCGAAGCCTGACAATGATTACAGCATGTTACATGATAGATTCCGGGTCGAGAGACTGTGTCACAATTCGAGTTTTTGACTATTTTGTGAAGAACGTGACTATTTGTCATTCCGGGCTTGCAGACTGTGTCGTAATGAAAAAATCTATGATTTTTCCAAGAACCGTAGGATGGGTAACGTAGTTACCCATCGGGTGGGATGTGATCAAAAGCCATTTATATAAAGAGTTGATGGGTAACAAGTTACCCATCCTACATTCTGCCCACGATTTCAGCATGTTAGATGATAGGTTCCGGGTCGAGCCCCATAAACACTAAGTTGATTATGCAAAATTACACACTTCCCTGTAAGGGAAGATTATAACAGCCTAGGGTAAGTGAGCTTGCGAGTGCCACCCTAGGCTAATTTAATGAACGCTTTCAGCGTTAAGCGCAATTCAAAACCATAGCGTGATACATAAATTGTTTAATTATAACACAGTCTGAACATCTGGTTTACGGGAAACAATCCTCTTGAAAAACAGGTGTCATTCGATTTTCAAAAGAGATTGAAACCAGTCAATACTCACAGTTTAGTAATGGCTATTATAAGCCAAACAAAGCGGTGAAACCAGCTATTATTTTTTTATTGGGGATGATCGACTGAGGCAGGAGTTGACCGGATTTTAATAATCGGAGAGATGCCCGGGTTGATCGTAAAAAGAGCTGTTTAAAGCATCAGCTCCGTCCCGCCTCTTCATATCCGAAAGGAAGTTCTATGATGAAGGTGGCGCCTCCCGCATCATTGTTTTCAACACGAATCGTTCCGTTATGCGCTTCTATCAACTCCTTGCAGATGCTTAAACCGAGACCGGTCCCCCCGGCCCCGGTTTTCGTTCGGCTGCTTTGGCTGAATTTATTGAAAACGGTTTCCAATTCGTTTTCGGGTATTCCCACTCCCTGGTCGCTGATCATTATCTTAACTGAGGATATCGGCTCGTTGTCAAAGGTTAAGGAGGATTCTACGAAATCGATAACGATTGTACTGTTTAGGGGAGAGTATTTTATGGCGTTGGACAGGAGGTTGCGTAATACCTGCCCGATTTTGTATTCATCGCAAACCACGGTGGTGGGAAAAGCGGGATTGGCAATATCTACCGACAGTGATTTTTCCTCCAACAGTGATAATAACTCCGAGACAGCATCCCTGGCGATTTGATCCAGGTCGCACTGGGACATTCTAAACACCTCTTTTCCGGCTTCAAGCCTGGACAAATCCAACAGGTTATCCAGTAAGTTCATCAGTCTTTCCCCGGCCTTTCGTATTTGAGAGAAATAGTGCTTCTTTTTACCATCATTGATTTTATCGTACTTGTTGATCCCAAATTTGGAATAACTCAGGATACCATGCATGGGTGTTCGTAACTCATGGGACATGTTTGCCAGAAACTCGGTTTTCATTCTATTGGCCAGTTCGGCTTCCTCCTTGGCTTTTTTTAGTTCCCGGGTTCGTGTTTCCACTTTGGATTCCAGGTTGTCATACGCTTTCTTTAATGCGGATTCGGCCTTTTTTCGTAAAGAAATATCGATGGAGGTGCTGGAAAGAGCAATGGGTTCACCTTTACTGTCAAAAACAACATTGGCCGTGACGTGCACATCGAAGAGTGAACCGTCCTTCCGGATTCCCTTGATTTCTTCCGACCAGAATCCCTCATGTTCTATGGTTTTGTATATCTCATCTGATCGTCCGTCTACCTGCCAGAAATCCCAGAAAGGTTTGCCCAGGAAATCGGAAGTGTCCTGAAAACCCCATGTTCTGATAAAGGAAGGATTTCCGTAAGTCATTTTTCCTTCAAGGTCACAGGTTGCAATCATACTGGATGATGATTTGATAATGTTTTCGTTAAACAACATGGTCTCTTCGGCTTCTTTCCTCTTGGTAATGTCTCTTAAGGATGTAACCCGCACATCCTTTCCCTGGTATCGGATCAACTTGCCCCTGATTTCAGCGGAGAATGTACTGCCGTCTTTTCGGAGGGCTTTCACTTCATAAGGTTCCTCATGACCGGCCAGCATGTAACGTTGCACTTTTTTTCGATACTCGGTTGCTATCCAATCTGTTGCCGGCTTTCCTAAAGCCTCTTCCAGTGTATAATTAAACAGTTTTTCCGCTGTATGGTTTTGATCGGTACAGATACCTTTTTCAGACAAAAAGATCGCTTCAAAGGAAGCCTTGGATAATGCCTGAAACTGCTCTCTGCTTCTGTGCAGAACATCCTCCGCTCTTTTGCGATCAGTTATGTCCATCGCAATACGGATCTTCACGAATCGATCGTTTATCCATCGGATTACCCGATCATAATTGCGATAGAAGTTTTGATTCAGGGGATTAATGTCTTCCCACACACGAACTTCCGTAAGAGCTTCAATAGAGTCGGTTTCCTTTGGTTCGATACAGTGAGAGCAAGGGCCGTCACGATTGCAAAACACTTCCCAGCAGATCCTTCCGGTAAGATCCCTGCCGTAGGTTTCTTTCATGTGCGCATTCATGTACCGGATATGGTATGATTCGATATCGGAAACGTAGATATCTACCGGCATACTATCCAAAATCGTCATTAACCGGTGATTGGATTCGGCTGTTTTTTCCTCGGCGATTTTTCTTTCGGTTATATCCTTGAGATGAGCCAGGGATCGAATGACTTCTCCTTTATCGTCTTTCTCGGTGATTGCAGACAATAATATTTCGGCGATTTGACCGTTCTTTTTCACAAATTGCAGGGGAATCTCAGTAATGGACCCGGTTTTGAAAAGTGCGGGTATACTTTCATTCAAGGCATATTGACGGGAGTGTTCGGTTAAAAAATCAACGGAGTCTCTTCCAATGACCTCTTCACGCTCATACCCCAGAACATCAAGCCAGCGATCACTAACACTGATTACCTTGCCGTTCTTATCGATGGAATGAAGCATTGCCGGGGTTTCGTTATAAAGCCTTCTGTATATTTCCTCGTTTTTGCGTAATTTGTTTTCAATTCGGTGACGCTCCGTGTCCACTTCCGAAAAATGCAACGCCATTTTAATGGTTACCAACAGGTTTATTTCCTGGATCGGTTTGATGATGTAACCATAAGGCATTGTCGGTTTGGCCTTATGGATCGTTGATTCATCCAGGTGTGAGGTAATAAGGACCACGGGTACCGAATAACTGGTTCGAATGGTTTCTGACACCTTGATTCCATCCATTTTACCCTTGAGATTTATATCCATCAAAACCAGGTTCGGTCGAAGGGTTTGAACCTTTTCCAATACTTCTTCGCTGGATTGGACCACCGGGAGAACGTGATAATCCAACTTTTTTAAATATGTTTCGATGTCTATCGCAACAATTGCTTCATTTTCCGCAACAAGAATCCTGGCTTTTCCCATGGTCAGTCTTTGGACGTTGATCAGTGTTTTTTCAAAGCTGATTGATCGGTTTGGAAAAGAATCAAATCAAGTTCTCTTCGCAGTAAAGAGTCTCATCAAAAAACGAGGAATGCAAGAATACGATTAAATTGCTTTAAACTCGGGGTTTCAAGGAAGCATTCTATAGAATCATAAGCTAACAAACCATCGACCGGATGCTACTTTCTCTGCTCTGCCCGTAAATGCCCGCTCCGGAGTATAAATGTGTCGGCAAGGTATGACATGTCCGCTTCCCCTAAATAGTTTTAACCGATTGGGCAACAGGCAGGATTGCCGTCTATGACGGGGCTGAAGACACCTGTATCGGATTGGCCTTTTGTAAGGTGAGGAAGGTCATAGAGTTCGTGAAGAAGAACAATCTGAGATGAGCCCTAAATACCATTTGGAAAAATCTATGACCTTACAATGGTGATACAATCTTTTTCGCGGGGGATGAAAACAAGCACTCGGTTCACATTGCTTGGTAGTTTCAAAAGTTGGCTGCCAAGCTAATCAACCCGTTACAACCTGGGAAAATTTTTCTTTAACCAGGGTTTCAGCTTGATCCATAATCCGATCCAGTAACTCCCGGCAAGTAGGAATGTCATGAATAAATCCCATGCTTTGTCCTGCAGCCAGAATACCGCTTTCCAGATCACCTTTTTCCAGCATCTCTTTTCCGCCAAGTCCCGAAACAAACGGAATCAGATCTTCAATCGTGGTGTTTTCCCGCTTTTCATTTTCCACAGCAAGAATCCGATCAACAACAGTATTATGAAGGGTTCGCTCCGTATTTCTCAGGGTTCGCATGATCAGTCGTGTAGACAGTTCATCGTTTTTAACAAGTGCCTGTTTAACATTGTCATGGACAGGCGCTTCCTTGGTGGCCATAAACCGGGTTCCCATGTTAACTCCATCGGCTCCCAGCCCTAAAGCCCCAACAAGACCACGACCATCTCCGAAACCTCCCGAAGCGACTATGGGTATCTTAACGGCATCCCGAACCAATGGGACCAGGACCAAAGTGGTAACATCATCTTCACCCGGGTGACCGGCCGCTTCAAATCCATCAATACTCACAGCGTCACAACCAATTTTTTCGGCTTTAACAGCATGTCGAACGGATGTGCATTTATGAATGACTTTAATACCGGCTGATTTCAGTTGGTCCATGTAAGGCTCGGGATTTCTTCCGGCGGTTTCTATAAATCTAACGCCTTCATCAATGCAGACCTGAATGTAAGAAGGATAATCCGGGGCACGTAAGGCTGGTAAAAAGGTGAGATTGACCCCAAAAGGTTTATCGGTCAAGGTTTTTACTTTTTTGATTTCTTCTCGCAGCCCCCCTGCTTCAGGGTAGGTTAATGCCGTCATGAAGCCGATACCACCGGCGTTACCAACAGCAGCGGCCAACTCTGATCTGGCAAGCCACATCATTCCTCCCTGGAGAATCGGTCTTTCAATGCCAAACAGCTCTGTGATTGGTGTTTTAATCATCGCAAATCCTTATGATTGGTTTGTGGTTAGGGTGTCCTGGTTTGATTTCCGTATTGAACGTGTTCATTCTAAACCCGCTTTGAACCTCCAAGTCAACCTCCCATGGCTTCCTTTTTGCTGTCTATGATTGGTTTATGCCGGCTAAAAGTGACAAAGAAACATTTAACTAGTGCCTGAACGAAAACCCCTTAAATCCTTATTCCGCTTTGATGCTATCATACAGAGTAAACGTGAGGTTTGACATGCTTTCAGCAATCAGCATTCACGCAAAAAACTGAATACCAGATAAATAACTAGCTGATTGCTGAACGCTGAGGGCCTTAAACGTCCGAAGCAAAATCTAGCTCTTAAGTCTTTTCTTGCAAGAATTTGGTGGGTTTCCGTTCAGGCACTAACCAAAACGGAGAGATTCTATGGCAAGCGTCAATCATAGCGTTGTGATGAGCACGACTCATGACAAACTGATTAATTCTCTAACGACTCTTCAAGGATTGTCCTCCTGGTGGACAAAAGAAACAAGCGGTTCCACCAATGTCGGTGATGTGATTGAGTTTCGTTTTGGCGGTTCCGGATTTGACATGAAAGTACTCAAATCGAATGAAAACAGCGTGTTATGGGAAGTGATAGCAGGACCGGATGAGTGGATAGGAACCCGGGTGAATTTTGATATTCGTAACCATGAAAAAGGAGTGATTTTATATTTCGCTCATACTGGATGGGAGGAAGAAAGCGAGTTCCACCATCACTGCAGTATGAAATGGGCCACTTTTCTTCTGAGTCTCAAGGATTATCTGGAAAAAGGAGCCGGAAAACCTTACCCCGATGATGGCTAAAGGAGCCAAAACGCCGGCATTAAACCAGAGAAAATCACGCAAATCAGCGTAAAGACCAGGTTTTCCCGTTTGATCAAGAAGAACCTTTTTATTACCAAGTCTTTGTTTTAATGAGTGCATCAATAGTTTCCTCATTGCAAAAGCGATCGTGTTCAAATACGGAGGCTTGATGCTGTCTCATAAAGATGTCTCATGTTGCACGGCTTGCTAGAGACTGTTGTGTTTTTGAGACAATAATCAATGGAGGAGTTTTCCGGCATTAACGGTAAGATCAAGGCTTATCTCAACATTGATCGCTTGCGTTGCAACACTGTTGTTTCTCAACAATCGACAACCCCAACTGTTTCATCGATTTGACGGCGGTTAATCCCAACCAGGCAATATCTCACAATAACAACTACCAATATCCAAGCTAAGTGATTCACATTATTTGATTTGTACCAGGGCTGAAAATACAAGGTAATTTTGTATGATGGAACCTGAAGTGCTTGCAAAAATATATTGCATTAATTGCATGCAATAAGTACATTTATCTCGCGGGATAAAACAGCTGCATCACAAATTCAACCTTTCAACTTTAATATCAATGCTTAATGGATAATAACTCAAATCGGCTGCAATCAGTCTATCCACTGAAAGGCAAAACCATTCCCAATCGTTTTGTTGCCCAGGCCATGGAGATCAATACTGCCGGTACCGGTGGTTCGGTTAGCGACGGAGTAATCAAACGGTATAATGAATTGGCCAAAGGAGGCTGGGGGATTGTTTTCATCGAGGCTACTTCCATCACAAAGACCCACCTGGCGAGACGAAACGGTCTTGTGCTTGATAAAACCAATCTTGGTGGGTTTAAGCGCTTGGTTGACGAATTCAAATCGATCAACGATAAATGCCGGTTGCTAATTCAACTGACTCATTCAGGTCGGCAAGGCGGGGCATTCTCCAACAAAGTCAAAGTATACGACGATGACCAGTCGAGTATACCCGTTGTGACCGAACCCGAACTGGAAACCATTAAGCAACAGTTTGCCGAAGCAATTGAGTTGGCCTGCCGGGCCGGATTGGATGGAGTTGATGTCAAAGCTTGCCATGGTTATCTTGGCGGTGAATTTTTACGGCCACTCAATAAGCGCTCAGATATATATGGCGGGTCGATCGAAAACAGATCCAGGTTTATTACCGATTTGATTTCCGTTGCCAAAGAACAAGCACGGGATTTCATTGTCGGATCAAGAATTTCGGCCTTTGAAGGTATAAGAGGCGGTTGCGGTACGGCAGATGAAAATGAAGTGATAGAAGATTTCACCGACATGTTTGATATTCTTGACCGCTTTGTGAATGCAGGAGCAGACTACATCAATGTCTCCGGCGGTATTCCAACGAAAACACCGCTGCTGACCCGACCCTTGAAAAACGGTGATTTTTACAGAATAAGTCATTACAGGTATACAAAGCTGATAAAGCAAGCCTTCCCAAAGGTTGCCGTTATCGGCTCGACTTATACCACAGGTGATGAAGCTTGCTTAAGTCTGGCACAAGAAAATATCAAAAAAGGCTATACCGATTTTGCCGGGTTTGGCCGTCAGAATCTGGCTGATCCCATGTTCCCGGTCAAAGCGTTGAATAGGCCGGAAACCATCGATTATTGCACTTTATGCGGCAAGTGTTCGCGTTTGCTTAAAGCTGATCAGAATATTTATTGTCAAACCCGGCATTCGAACAATCCTTACCTATGAAACTGGATGATATAGCGGAAAAGTGCGGGGTTTCCTCAAGTACGGTGTCTCGAGCGCTTAATAATGATCCTCGAATTTCAAGAGAAACCACCCGAAGGATTCACGAAACCGCCGCAAAATACAGCTTTGCGATCAGCAAAAGAAAGCGACCCGCCAGTCGGTCAATGGTATCATTGCTGCTGGTAATTCCGGACTCGACAAAAATCGGTCACAATCCTTTTTTTGACATGGGAGAGCTGGTAAATTCAATCAATAGCGCGTTTGTTCAGGAGAAAACCAGCATCGATACCAAAACCTTTTCCCAACTGGATCAATTGGAGAGCAACGCTGAAGCAAATTACTCGGGAGTTATCTTCGCCTTTGGCAGGGCGCCTGAAGAGATGAAAGCGAAACTGCAGCAGCGTAATATTCCATACATTTTCCTGAATAGAACCTTTCAACAGGAAAACTATGTCTCATGCAACAACGTTAAAGGCGTTATCAAGCTCATTGAATTTCTGAAACAGAAGGGATTGCAGCGAATCGGTTACCTGGGCTGTCCCGGCATTGCTGTGAACGAAGACAGGCTTAGAGGGTATCGGATCTCATGTCTCGAACATTTTGGAGGGCTGGATCAAAGCCTTATTTACAATGTGGAGTCCATTGAAGCCGTTGACGAAGACTGTGCGAGGTATTTTTTGAAACGGAAATGCGATGCAGTGTTTGGATTTAACGATAACTTTGCCGTTCGCCTGATTTCAGCATTCCAGGCTCTTGGAGTAAAGGTGCCTGATGACTTGTCCGTAACGGGATTTGACAATTCACCGTTGAGGGCGATCTATAAACCATTGCTGACAACCATCAGCCTCTCCACCTTTGAAATGGGCTTTTTTGCAGCCCGCTGGCTTAGCGACAACATACAGCACCGGGAAACCAGGCAACTGCGATTGGAGGTGGACGGAGAGCTGCTGGTTGGAGAAAGCGTTCGTCAGGAAAAATCGGTACAGGACTAGTCTGCGGTTTTCGTTACTGGTCTTATCGGCATAAATTTAATGAAGTCCCGTAAGGACGACATCGAGAAACATGCTCATGACAAAAAAAACAGCACTGGTAACAGGCAGCACGGCAGGTATTGGTAGGGCGATTGCCATCGGTCTCGCTGAAAACGGCTACCAGGTGATTATCAATGGCAGACGACCTGAATCTGAAGTTAAACCTCTCTTGAAACAACTGATCGAAGTTTCAGACAATCAACAGGAACACCTTTACTGCCAGGGTGATATTGCAGATGCGGAAATAAGACAAGAGATTAAGGATCGGATAACTCAGGTCAGTGGATCACTTTCACTGTTAGTCAACAATGCAGGCGTGGCTCCTAAAAAAAGAGTCGATATGCTGAAGTTGCAGGAAGCCGACATGATTGAGCTGCTTAAAACCAACCTCATTGCTCCGTTTATGCTGACCCAGAAACTGGTGCCCCTGTTGAAAACAGGAACAGGTGAACGATACATCGTTAATATCTCGTCAATTTCTGCATACACAGCCTCGATAAACAGGGCAGATTATTGTATCTCCAAAGCCGGGATGTCGATGATGACGCAATTGTACGCACAGCGGCTGGTATCCGAAAACATTCGTGTTTTTGAAATCCGACCCGGCATCATCGAAACCGATATGACAGCACCAATCAAAAAAAAATATGATGAATTGATTGAAGAAGGCCTGTTTCCAATCAGACGATGGGGCCAACCGGAAGACATTGCCAAAGCTGTTGTTGGGATAGTCAGGGGCTATTATCCCTATACAACCGGTGAAGTGATCAATATAGATGGCGGATTCCATATGAGATCATTGTGATCAGATGTTGCAGAATCCCGCAGGGACAACACTTGTATTATTATATTTGTTCACCACGAAGACACGAAGGACACCTTGTAAAGAACAAACTTCGTGAACTTCGTGTCTTCGTGGTGAACACTTACACTTTGTTTTACCATTACTGACCAAAAAATCGTGAAACGAGACCATTTAACCATATCGGGAAATGACATTCCATGCATTACCACCGGAGTTGCAATCGTCGGGTCCGGGGCTGCATCACTAAATGCGGCTGTGCGTCTTTCCGGAATGGGAGTTAATGACCTGCTGGTGATTACGGAGAAGCTTGGAGCCGGTACATCTGCCAATGCAGGTTCAGACAAGCAGACCTATTACCGGTTGAATCCATCCTCCCTGGAGCCGGACGGAATTATGGAAATGGCGAAGGATCTCTACAACGGTCATTGTATGCATGGTGATATAGCCCTGGTTGAAGCAGCATTGTCACAGAGGTCTTTTTATCACCTGGTTGAATGCGGTGTTGCTTTTCCTCAAAACGCATATGGTGAGCTGGTAGGTTTTCAAACGGATCATGATAAGAAGAGCAGAGGAACATCTGCAGGCCCGAAAACCTCCATTCAAATGGTGGAGATGCTTTATCAAAAAGCGTCGGAACTAAACGTGGCCTTTTTGGAACATTGCACCATCGTCGATATTCTCACCACTAAATCAGATGGCAAGTCTGTCGTAGCAGGGATGATCGCCTTGGAAAAGGGTAAACCTCTAATCATTCAAGCGGAATATGTGGTTTATGGGACTGGTGGTCCAGGTGCACTGTATGGTGACTCGGTATATCCGTATTCACAATTTGGAGCTTTGGGAGCTCCGATTAAAGCTGGTGCGGTTGTGCAAAACCTGGCTGAATCCCAGTTTGGTATCGCTTCCAAAGATTTCCGCTGGAATCTTTCCGGCAGTTATCAGCAGGTTTTACCGCGGTATATATCCACCGACGCTTGGGGGAAGGATGAGAAGGAATTTCTCTCGGACTGTTTTCCCGGGCTCGAAAAGCAACTTGAGGCTCAATTTTTAAAAGGCTATGAGTGGCCCTTTGATGTCAGAAAAGTTAACAGTTTCGGTTCCTCTCTCATCGATTTGTTGGTTTTCAAAGAAACGATTGTCAAGGGGCGCAAGGTTTTTCTAGATTTTCGGCAGAATCCATTGCATCGGTTATTTAAACTGGAAAATCTGCCGGCAGTGATTCGGGAATATCTTGAAAAGTCCGACGCTTTGGAGGCTACTCCCATAGAACGTTTGCAGGCAATGAATTCACCTGCCTACGAGCTATTCAGGGAAAACAAGATAGATCTGGAAAAAGGGCCATTAGCGATAGCTGTCTGTCATCAGCATTGCAACGGCGGGTTGAAAGGGTCAATCTGGTGGGAGTCTTCCATTACGGGATTTTTCCCTGTCGGTGAATGCAATGGAACCCATGGTATCTATCGCCCCGGTGGCAGTGCTTTAAACTCCGGTCAATGTGGATCTCTGAGGGCAGCGGAGATGATTTGCCATCGTTTGAAATCAGGTAGACAGACTCCTCGGAAAGACCTGCCGAAAGACTGTATTGAGGCTGTAGCAGAGAGAATCAGGCATTTGGAGAGTGTGATCGGCAATGCAAATAAAATTGATGTGAGAGTCGAGCGGGAAACAATCCGAAAACGCATGAGTTCAACCGTCGGCATTGTTCGAAATCTCGACAGTGTCAAACAGGCGATTGCTGAGAATAAAAAAATGCAGAAAGCTCACTCAGGAGCTGGAATTTCGGAAGTAAAGGATCTGACGGCTTTTTTGCGAAACGAGGATCTTTTGATTACGGAAGAGGCTTTTTTGAAATCGGCCGAAGCCACTTTAACGAGGCTTGCGGGAGGCAGAGGTTCCTGGTTGATTGGAGATATTGAAACCCTGCTGGCCGAATTAACCGGTAATCATAACCGTTTATCCAACATACCGGATAACTCCCAAAATGATCGGATTTTAGAGTATTTTTTGGATAAAACACTCAAAGGAAAAACTCGCTCTGTTAGGGTCAGGTCGATACCTGAACCTGAAACCTGGTTTGAAAAGGTCTGGAAAGACTTTCGTGAAGACACCTATCTTAAAGAAGGCAAAACAGAATAACATGGCAAAAAAAATCCTGGTACTTTCGGCCGGATGGATACATCCCGGTCTGGCCTGTCGATTCAACCTCAAAAAACTGTTGAACCAGGCGAAAGAATATCGTTTTACTTATTCATCAACATTGAATGACCTGACCCTGCTTCCGGATTACGATGCGGTCGTTTTGTACTTTCATCGCAAAGACATCAGTGAATCGCAACTTGGTGCGCTGGAGGAATTTGCAAACAGAGGTGGGGGTATTCTCGCGCTACATGCAGCATCGGCTTCTTTTAAACAAAACGATGGATACTTCAAGCTGATTGGCGGTAGATTTAATTATCATGGACCGATCACCAGCTTCGAAGTCAATAATGAAGATAAACAAGGCGGAATATTCGCAGGAATTTCCGATTTTGAAGTGACGGATGAGCTTTACATTCACGATCTCAGTGATGATATCAAAGTGAGTTTCAGTACCGGGGTTGGAGATAGAAAAGAACCGGTGGTTTGGACAAGGGAAAGCGGAAAGGGAAAAATCGCTTATTGTTCCTTGGGTCACCGTGCAGATGTACTGAAAAATCCGCAGTTCAGGGAAATCGTTCTGAGATGTCTCAAATGGTTTTAGGAAAAGGGGAGTATGAATAAAACACGACTGGGTATTGTTGGCTGTGGCGATATTGCGAATGATATTGGCAGGGTGAGTCGTCTAAATCGAAAAATAAAAATCACCGCTTGCGTAGACACTAATAAATCCAAGGCTGAGCAGTTTTCGAAAAGATTCAGGGTTCCCCGTGTTTATACTGATTACCAAGAGTTGCTAAATACTGCCGAGTTGGATATTGTCTATCTGGCTGTCCCCCACCATTTGCATTTTGCCATGGTCAAAGAGGCTATGGAGAAAAAGCTGGACGTCTTATGCGAGAAGCCCGTAACCGTAACTACCAAAGAGGCTTTTGAACTTTGCAAAATTGCAGAGCGGCAACTGGTGAAGATCGGTGTGAACTATCAGTATCGATATGATAAAGCGTGTTATGCTATTGCCAAGGCTGCTCATAAAGGAGAGCTGGGAATAATTTACTACATTCGTTGCAACATTCCCTGGTTCAGGGAAAACACCTACTTTACGGAATCAAGCTGGCGCGCCGGTAAGCGACAATCCGGAGGCGGCACACTGATCACCCAGGCCAGTCATTTTTTGGATGCGGCGCTTTGGGTGGCGGATAGCGCCCCGGCAATAGTGACGGGAACCAGTCGCAATCGTAAATTTAAAGATATCGAAGTGGAAGACTTGTTTATGGGAACCGTGGAGACTGAAAACGGCTGTTTAATTCAGTTGTGCAGTTCCATGATTGCCTCTCCGGAAAGAGTACCCACGATTGAGGTATACGGAAGCAAAGCTACAGCAATCTACGAAGGGCATTTCTTTCCCAAAGCCAGGTTCTTTAATCGAAAAATCAAAAAAGAAAAACCGCCGGTCGGCGGCATTCACGCACTGGCCGCCAGTTTAGAGGCTTACAGGCGATGGATAAAAGAAGATCTTGTATACGACATGCCCATACAAAAATCGCTGGAGGTACTGGCCACGGTTGAAGCGCTTTACAAAGCGGCGGAATCGGGCAAAACGGAAAAAGTTGATCGAAAGTATCGGGACTATTTATAGTCGCTCCAAAGTCCGGATGTTTGCAAACCAAAAGGAGGGATATGCGAAAAAACGGAGGAGAGAAGCTTACTTTTAGTACCAAGTTGGGATTCGGTGTCGGGGATATCTACGGCGGAGGTGCCCTGATTATCATTGGGTTTTACTATCTCCACTTTCTGACAGATGTTTTGCTGATAACACCGGTGTATGCCGGTATGGCATTTCTGATCAGCAAGGTATGGGATGCGATCAGTGATCCGCTGATGGGCGTTATCTCCGATCGCACTCGAACCCGCTACGGCAGACGCCGTCCTTATTTTCTGGTCGGTGTGATACTCATCTTCTTTTCCTTTTTCCTGCTTTGGTATCCGGTCGATTTTGAAAAAGAGATGCATCGTTTCACCTACGTGGTTTTCGCCTATCTGATATTCTCCACGGTTATTACTTTGGTGATGGTGCCTTACAATGCGTTGTCCTCCGAACTCACTCTCGAATATGACGAGCGAACCAAACTAACCTCCTATCGCATCTTTTTTTCCTCCGTCTCTTCCCTAATATGTGCGGTTGTTCCTTTAAAGATTGTCAAAGCGTTTCCGGATGTACATATAGGATACATTATCATGGCCCTTTCATTCGGACTTTTTTTCGCACTTCCATTCCTGGCCGTATTCTTCTCCACCAGCGAACGGCCTGAGTTTCAGCAGGAAAAGAGGTCTGTCGACTTCAGTTCGCTATTTGTAAAACCCTTTAAAACCCCGACCTTTATCAATGTACTCTTCATGTATCTTTTTGCTTTTGTTGCCATGGATATCGTGATGGCGATTGTCATCTATTTTATGAAGTACTATCTGCATAGAGGCGGAGAGACAGAAAACGTTCTGGGTACCCTCCTGGTTTTCCAGATCATCGCACTGCCCGTTTTTGTGCAAATCAGCAAAAAAACGGATAAAAAGGTGAGTTTTACCATAGCAGGCTGTTTTTTAATCGCCGTGCTTTCCACAAGTTTCTTCATTGCCCCGGGTCAACCGGGATTATTTATCTACCTGTTTGCGGCATTGGTTGGAGTAGGGACCGGCGGGATTGTTATTATGATCTATTCGATCTTTCCGGACATGCCGGATATAGATGAGCTGTACTCGGGGGAACGAAGGGAGGGACTCTATTCGGGTATTTTAACCTTTTCCCGAAAAGTCAGCTCTGCCCTGGCTATTGCAGGTATATCCACCGCCATCTCACTTGCGGGATACAAGCAACCTATTAAGGAAACAGTGGATGGAATTACCAGGATTATAGAACAACCACAAACCCATGAGTTTATATTAACCCTGAGAATAGTATTTGTCGGCTTTCCGATATTGTTCTTTCTACTCAGCCTTTTAAATGCGCTGCGATACCGTTTAACCAAAAGCTCCCATGCCGAACTTAAGGAACTCTTGGTGAAAAAGCGATCCGGTGAGCCTCAAACAGCCGAAACGCCGCAAGAGGCAAAGTTGAAAAGCTATTTGGAAAGAAGAGTTTAGCTTTCTCCAATAACTTCGGATTCTTCTTTCGACAGCTCGCGGTTGATGTTTTTTTCCGAATAGGCCAGTAAAAACAAGATACCGGCTATGGTAAAGCCTAAGGCTACAACTGCTGTCATTCGCACACCGAAAGGATTTTCCAGGCTTCTTCCCAGGATCAGTAAGGAAGGAAAAATCAGATTGGCCAGGGATGACCCGAACTTCATCATGAAAAAGCGGGCTCCCATAAAAATACCTTCCTTATAATTTCCTGTTTTAATTCCATCGGCTTTCGCGATATCGGAAACGATCGCTGTAGGCACGATTCCGAAAATAGCGACTGGTATTGCCTCAATTAGAATGATCACCCAGGCCCAGACAATCAAGTTTGACCCGGGAATTAATCCCGAAAGGGCTATAGCGGCATAAACACATACCTGGATCACATAGCCCCACAACATGAGACGCCTTTTTCCAACTTTGTTGGCTATGGTAACTATCAACGGATACAGCAGAAAGCTGACAACGAACATGGACAGCATTAACGTTGAGGTTAGTGATTCCTTCAGCCCCATCAAAATGACCACATAATACACTACGCCAATCTCCAGAAAGGTATTGATTACAAAGGAACAGAGGTCAGTCAGGGTGAACATTCGAAAATCCTTGTTCTTGAATGCTTTAACCAGTCCTTCAATTGTGCCTTCCCGGGATTTGTGCTGTTTACAATAGCGTTTCTCATCAATAAAGATGATTGGCGCCAGCATGGCTATAAAACCGAGGATGGAAAAAAAGATAATGGTGTATTGCATTGCCTCCAAGGCTGAATATCCTTGGGACTGCAGAAATCCCTTGATGTTCCAGGTCGTCTGGCCGACCGCAAATCCGAGTGCCCAGGTAAAGGACCCAATGGTGCTGAGGAAAAGGCGCTCCTTTGAATCGTGGCCAAGTTCCGGTACCAACGCTGTGAACGGGATGGTATACATGGTGTTGAAAAGGTAGAACAGGGTCAGGTTCACGAAAATCCAGACGGTGTTGATCGTTCCCGGTTCCGATTGTGGCGGGAAAAACACCAGGCTGGAAAACAGGGCGAACGGTACGACACTGATCATCAGAAAAAACCGTCTTCGACCCCAGCG